>DGBF01000205.1:8147-10475 GCA_002384725.1 Flavobacteriales bacterium UBA4011 | reverse complement strand
CAACAAAACGAACAAGATCACCTATCATATAGCGCCAGAGACCAGCATTCGTTGAAATAACAATCGCGTAGTCTGCCCCCTCTTCAACTTCGTTTAGTGTAAAGGCTTGATGTACATTTCTCAAGGCACCATCGTCCGTGAAATAATCAGAATTAAAAGGAATAAACTCGAAGAAAATTCCATTATTCAACAACAACTCCATTCCCAGCCTATCTGTCCCAGCTTGATAGGCGAAGTATCCTTCACTAGCCAAATACGTGTCAAGATAATGTACTTTATCGCCCAAAACTTTGTTTATTCTTGGTAAATAAGGCTTCATAAACACACCACCGTGCATATACACATGAAAGTTGGGCCATATATCATGAATGGACTTGAGATTGTGGCGTTCAATTATTTTTTCAATCAATAAAATGCACCATGTTGGCACGCCCGCGACGACTCCAATGTTCCATTCAGGTGCCTTTTCCACTATTAACTCCAGTTTCTCCTCCCAGTTTTTGAGTTTCGTAATTTTGTTTCCTGGTTTGGTAAATGGTGTTACAACCGGATTAGTGTACTTTTTCAAAATCCCGCTCAAGTCACCTTCAATATGTGTTTCGTGTTTCACCAATTTAGTGGATCCCCCGACAACTAAAATTCCCGCTTGATAAAATTCCTCTGGCAATTCAAGTTCGTACAATGTTGACAATTGCTTTAACGTCGTCTTTTGAAAAGAACGAATCATATTTATTGTAACTGGAATTCTTTTGCTTGGTGAGCCCGTTGTGCCTGAAGAAAGTGCGTAGTGACGGATTCTTCCCGGCCAAATAATATCACGCTTTCCGTCTATGCAGTCTTTCAACCAGTTATCGTGGAAATCATTGTATTCTGTAATTGGGACTGCGGCCTGAAATGCACCTACCGACTCCTCCTCATTCAGAATGTTTTTGTACCGATATAGTTTCCCAAATTTTGTGTTTTTCGCTCGCTCCAAAAGTTTAACCAAGGTAATTACCTGATGGTAGTATTCCTTCGTTTTATTCTGAGATCGCTTATAAGATAAAGCTGTTGTTTTTTTTATCAGTTTACCAATTATGGGCATGCACTTGCTTTTTTTAAGACTTATTCAAAGTTAGTTTTATTTTATCAAAACAGCTGAAAGCTATTGAATTAAACAAACCTCGGTTCTTTTATGGGTTTAATTGCTTAATTTTGTAACAACAATTTTAACACGATGAAAACCTTTATTGTCCCTCACGACTTTTCTCCTGTAGCAGACTTAGCTTTACAACATGCGGTTACCACAGCTAGCACTATGGAGGCAAAAATTTATGTGCTTCATGTTGTTCCCAAACAAAAAGATATTGCTGCCGCTCAAAAGGAGCTGAAAAAGCATCTTGTAAAATACGAAGGAAATACTGAGGTGGAACCTTATGTTAGAGTGGGCAGTATTTTCGAAGATATCGGTGAATTTGCAGCCGAACATTACGCTGAGCTTATTTTTATGGGTACACACGGAACTAGAGGGTGGCAACACGTAACGGGTTCTTATGCATTAAAAGTGGTAACTAGCTCTAAAGTTCCTTTTATCATTGTACAAAAAGGTGAATTACAACCAACTGGATATGACGACATCGTCGTGCCTTTGGATCTTGAAAAAGAATCGAAGCAAAAATTGACGATTGTTGCTGATTTAGCGATGTATTTCAAATCAAGAGTTCACGTAATTACTACTGAGGAAACCGATGAATTCTTGCGTCATAAAACGGAAGCAAATATTCAATTTGCTCAAAAATTCTTCTCGGAAAGAAAAATCGAAATCACGGTTAAATCCGTAAGCTCTTCTGGATTTGACGAGGAAGTTGTGAAACACGCCATTGAAACAAAGTCAGACTTAATTGCCATTATGAATCTTCACAAAAACAGTTTGTTTGGCACGCTTACCTCTGGTCACGAACCTTACATTATAAACAACGAAGCTGGAATTTCTACTTTGATTGTTAACCCCATGGATTCGCCTTACGGTACGAGTGTTTTGTTCTCTTAAAGGTTTCGAAACGGATTTCTTTAAGATGATTTAACCATGGTCAATGGTCAATTAATTAAAATACTCATCCTTCTTCAAGCGCTCTTTAATCTCTATTAAATTCTGCTCTTTCTTTTTGTCTCTTAAGCGAATAGACGTCTTGGTAAAGTACTTGTGCAACTTAAAGAAAGACACCTGTACCTCATCCCAATGGCGACTATTTTTAATTTTACCCCTTTCCTGTAATTCCCGTTTTAGACGATCAGAAATTTCATGGAAATCATCACGACCGAGGTAATCTAAATCTGCATCGCACATTA
>DGBF01000205.1:0-8061 GCA_002384725.1 Flavobacteriales bacterium UBA4011 | reverse complement strand
CTAAATCTGCATCGCACATTATTTCTTCGAGCTTATTCTTCGGGTTGTGAGGTACTTTAGTCACGTAAATCAACTCTTTAACTCTATCAATATGTTCCTTGGTGTAGCCAAATTGCGGTAAAATTTCTTCCGCCATTTTTGCCCCATCAGGCTCGTTGTCGTCGTACTTTTCTATGAAACCAGCATCGTGGTAGCTGGATGCTGTTTTAAGCAAGTACAGACCTTCATCTATAATGCCTTCTTGCACGGCAATTGATTCTGCCGCACGAACAACATCCTGCGTATGTTCAAGACAGTGATAATACAATGTGCTATCCAGTTGTTCTTCTAGTAATTGGGTAATTTTACGTTCCGCCTTGAAGTAATTAATGCCACTATAAACAATTAAATCAAGCACTTTTTTAAAGCGTTCATTTGGATATATTCCTTTGCCTCCTTCTGATAACTCTGGTTTAATTCGATCAACTGTGAACATATCGAGCAAATTCTTGCTCTTCGATTCTACTTTTCCTTTGTAGGTGGTGTTAAAAAATGAACTAATATATTCGTATGTATTTCCCGTTACGGTTACTTTTCCTGGTTCGCCCAATGCTTCCATTTGTTGCGCCCTGTTCACCGAAGCTCCCCAAATATCATACGCAAATTTCTTTCTTCCTATTACTCCGGCAGTCACTTCTCCTGTATTTATTCCCAATCTAAGTTTCCAAGTTTGTTCGCCTTTTTTCTTCTCAGCTTTCATGTGATTCGTTACAAAATCTTGCATTTGAAGGCCAGCCAAACACGCCTCAATTGGATTGGAGTTGTTTCGAACTGGAACGCCACCTGCTGCCATATAAGCGTCCCCAATTGTTTTGATTTTTTCGATATTGTTTTGTTCTATTATATCGTCAAACTTAGTGAAAAAGAAATCCAATTGTTCAACGACCTCTGCTGGCTTCAACTTGTCAGAAATTTTTGTAAACCCAACAAAATCAGAAAAAATAACACTCACTTTTTTATACGCTCGTGCCTTGGCCTTTCCTTTCTTTTTGAGCTCATTCATTATATCCGTCGGAATAATGTTCGTAAGAAGGCTTTCGGTTTTGTCTTTTTCTATTTGAAGAAGTCGTTGTTTCTCTAATACCTTATTCCGCTCTTCTTCAATCTGTTTTTTCTGAATCTCAATTTGGACATTTTGAGCTCTAATTTCTTTCGTTCTTTCTTGAATTTTTTCTTCTAGTCTCAATTGCTCAAGTCTTTCTGATTCTAATCTATATCTCAAATAACCAAACAAAAGAATTGCTGCTAAAATTCCACAAATCAGATAGAACCACCAGCGTAACCAAAACGGCGATTCAACGATAATTTTCATCACCGCTGGCGTTTTTGACCATGCTCCTGACCCTTTTCTTGCGTATACCTTCAATACATAGTTACCAAAATTCAAGGAGTTAAAGTGGATTTCATTGTCCGTCCCTAAAAAGATTTCGCCTTCATTCGAGCCTTCAAGAATATACTTGTATTGAACCAACTCGTGATTGGACATGTCTGAGGGTTGAAAGCGAATCGTGAAACTGCGCTGGGTTCTATCTAAAACCAATTCATCAACGAGCGATAATGGTTTGGATAAAATTTCACTGTCCTTAGACGGTTTTAACCATTCTTGCTCTAGTTTAATTCTAGAAAACTTTACCGTAATATCCGGACTTTGATAAGACAAACTTCTTGGGTCGAAGTAGTTAAATCCATAAATACCCCCAAAAAACAACTTGCCTGAAGCCGAATTCATATAAGCTCCAGCATTCATTTCGTCACTCATTAAACCCTCTACTTCGGTGAAATTAATTGACTTTCCTGTTTCTTGATCTAACTTACAAAGACCCTTATTTGTACTAAGCCAAATTAAACCCTGATCGTCGGCAAGGATACCATAAACAACGTTATTTGGAAGACCAGAGTTTTTATCGAACACTTTCGTTTCGCGTGTTTCCATATTGTGCATCAAAACTCCGGACCCTAATGTTCCAAGCCAATATTCATCTGCGTTTTTGTGCAAAATACTCACAATGTTATCCTTGGTGTATTTGGCCAAAATATCGTTCCTTTCGTAAGGACGAATGTAGGGGGTCGCTTCTGATTCACTCAAGTAATTGAGCCCACCTCCGCTTGTAGCAAACCATATTTTACCATTTATGTCTTTGTAAACAACTCGACATGCCCCAGCGGTGATAGTACGATTCCTTTTCTTGGGGTCGTGCTCAAACTCTTGAATCGTTTTTGTCGCTTTATCATACAACAAAACTCCAGCTTTTGTTCCTATAAATATTTTGTCTTCTCGCCAATCGCACACGGAATAGATCCATGCTTTGTTGGCCCCTCCTTGTTTTGCTGTATAAATAGGCCTGAAGCTATATCCACCTGGACGAATATTCAATTCATAAAGACCGTCTACGCAACCAACAAGAACCTGGTTTGCATTGACAACATGTATCGCAAAAACCGAGTACTCCTTCCGTTCACCACGACCAATATCATTTTGATTTCTATAAAAATGCTCGTACTCACCTTTTACTTTGTTATACCTGGAAAGTGCGTTATCTGTGCCTATAAATAAATACTCGGTAGTGGGGTCTTCACCGAAACACCAGACGCTAGCATTTGGCAGTCCTTTTTTTAAATCGGTCATCGGGCCAACACTATAAAAACCATCCGTAACTGCCTCAAAATTACTCAGTCCTCGTTGAGTCCCAACCCAAAATGTACCCGCATTATCTCTAAATAAAATGTTTATTTCGTTGAAAAGAAGGGCGTGTTTTTGGTAAATATCTTGTGAACTATTAAATATTGTTCCATCATTTTGAAGAGTAAATAAACCTTCGTTTGCAGATGTGAAAAACCAAGAACCTTTTTCTAAATAGAGATCAGTAATATTTAGCCTTCCAAAAGTTTCTCTAAGTTCGCCAAAGCTTTCGTAGAGTTTGTTTTGTTTTTCATAATAACTAAAAACCCCTTGATTCGTCGCTAGAAATATACGATTCTCACCTATTTTCACTATTCTGTTTACCATTGGGGATAACCCATCCCCGGGAAATTCTAAAAGTTTTATGTTATTGGTGATTGGGTTCCAAACGTAAATGCCGTTGTCATTGGTATTAACCAATACTTTTGTTGGGTTAAGTAAAAGAATATTACTTACGTTTTGCAGCTCTGGTCTTCGTTTAAAAGCTTCAAATTTTTTAGTCTTTGTGTTAAAGCGTTGTATGCCGTGTGAGGGACTCGCCATCCAAATATCTTGTTCGTCAGAAACCCAAATATCGTCGATTTGTAAGGCTACGTTCTGACCTAAATTATATGTTTTAAACGTTTCTGTTCGTGGATCATAAACGGTAAGTCCATTGTTCGTTCCAAACCACAATCGCCCATCGTCCGTTTTTCCAGAACACTTGATGAATTCACTTTCTAAGCCTTCGGTGTCATCCGAATTGAAAACCTGAAATTCATAGCCATCAAATTTATTGAGCCCATCTTGGGTCCCTATCCAAAGTGCGTTGGTGAAATCTTGTTGAATAGTCGTAACCGCGCTTTGAGAAAGTCCATTGGTAATCGTGAAGTTTCGAAAACGATAAGCGGTCTGCGAAAAACTATACGCAGAAACGAAAAGCAATAAAAACAAAAAAGCGCTACTTCGTATCATATTCTCTGAACGATTTTATAACAAAGTAACACAAATTTATGTAATGAAAAAGCGCTGTTTAATTCGCTGGAGCTGCACCCGCTGCTGGAACACCGTTAATAGCTGAATTTTCTAAATCTCTATCAAACATATACATACCTCCTTTGTCGCCACCAATGAGCCTAATTTTATCCAAAATTGTTCGCGCTAAAGCTTCCTCTTCCAGTTGCTCCGCAACATACCATTGAATAAAATTGTGGGTAGTATAATCTTTTTCCTTCAAACAAATATCTACAATGTTGTTTATGCTTTCTGTCACTTCAAGCTCATGCTCTAAAAGAAGTTCGAAAATTTTTTCTAAATTCTTAAACTCAACCGGCGGCTGTTCTGTTGCTGGAATTATTGCTTTTCCCCCTCTTTCGTTGATGAATTTAACCAACTTCAACATATGAAATCTTTCTTCATCAGCATGTTGGTACATAAACTTCGCTGTTCCACTTAAACCATTGCACTCTGCCCAAGAGGCCATTGCAAGGTAAAATTGTGAAGAAGATAATTCTTTTATAATTTGAGCGTTCAACGCTTTTTCTATTTTCTTATTCATAAGAATGTGCTTTCTTTTATATAACAAAATTAACAAACACTTGTTTACAAGGTTACAATCGTCCTGCGAAATAATCGTAAATTTGCATAAATTACAATAAATTATATGTCTCGTAAAAAAAAAGACAAATCAAAAAAACACAAATCAAGTCTTCAAAATCTTATCCGTCGCTTTTTTGAAAAGAACTCAACAGGAGTTTTTACACACCAGCAAATATGCGGTGCTCTTGAAATAAAAGAAAATGCGCTTAGAAAGTTAACCTATGATATTCTTCAAGATTATAGTAAGGATAATTACTTGAAGGCTATTTCACATGGTCAATACAAACTCAACCATTCCGATGGAAATTTTGTCGTTGGATATCTCGACACAACCATGCGCGGTGCCGGATTTGTAAGTGTAGACGAAAATGAAAGCGATGTTTTCATCGCTCCGCACAACATCAACCAGTCTATGGCAGGTGACTTAGTGAAGGTTCAAGTGACCAAACAAGGGTCTGGTCGCTGGGAAGGAAAAGTAATTGAGGTTGTCGAAAGAGAACGAACTCAATTTGTCGGCACTTTAGAATTACACGAAAAATTTGCTTTTTTAATTCCTGACAACGCTAGAGTGGGAACAGATATTTACATACCTAAAGAAAAATTAAAAGGTGCGAAAAACAAGGATCGTGCTTTGGTTCAAATTACGGTTTGGCCAAAATCTGCAGAAAACCCGTTCGGTGAAGTACTCGAAATATTAAGCGGCAGCAATCCGAACGATAACGAAATGATCAGTATTCTTTGTAATCAAGGAATTGACCACGTTTTTCCACAAGAAGTTTTACAAGAAGCGGAAGCAGTAGGAGTGGCTTTGGATCCCGAAGAGGTTAAAAACAGACGCGATATGCGTTCCGTTACGACCTTCACCATCGACCCAGTTGATGCTAAGGATTTTGATGATGCGCTATCCATTCAAAAATTAAAAAATGGCAATTGGGAAATTGGCGTTCATATCGCTGATGTGAGTCATTATGTGAGGCCTGGAAGCGCCATGGATAAGGAAGCGTTGAAGCGTTCTAATTCTGTTTATTTGGTCGATAGAGTGATTCCTATGCTGCCCGAACAGCTTTCAAATGTGGCATGCAGTCTTCGTCCAGATGAAGATAAATACACGTTTTCTGCTGTTTTTGAAATGGACGAAACCGGAAAAGTTTTCAATGAGTGGTTTGGAAAAACGGTTATACATTCAGACAAACGATATGCATACGAAAACGCACAAGCAATCATCGAAGGTGGTGAAGGAGAATTCAAAGATGAAATTCTTTTGTTCAATAAAATCGCAAAGATTCTTAGAGATAGGCGTATGAAAAAGGGTGCGCTTTCGATTGAATCTGAAGAAGTGCGTTTTAAATTAGACAAAGAGGGTTATCCTGAAAGTTTGATAATCAAAGTCTCGAAAGATGCCAATAAATTAATCGAAGAATTCATGTTGCTTGCCAACAGAAAAGTAGCTGAATTTATAGGAAAAAAGAAAAAGGGAGAATCCTTAATTCCTTTTGTTTACCGTGTTCACGATAATCCGGATCCAGCTAAGGTGGAGCTTTTCAAAACCTTTATTAATAAGTTTGGTTACAATATTGAATTCACAAATATGGATCAAATCGCGCAAAAAATGAATGCGCTTTTAGACGATATTCGTTACAAAAACGAGTATGGTTTGATTCAAAATATGGCGATACGTTCAATGTCAAAAGCCACGTATGAAATGCAAAATATCGGTCATTATGGTTTAGCATTTCAGCATTACACCCACTTTACATCACCCATTCGTCGGTATGCTGATTTGATTGTACACCGTATTCTTCAAGAGGAATTAACGACGCAAAAACATCGATACGGAAATGATTTAAATGATGTTTGTAAACGTATTTCCCGAATGGAACGCAAAGCTTCTGAAGCGGAACGAGAATCCACGAAATACTTCCAAGTTTTGTTTATTCAAGATAAAGTTGGTGAAGAATTTGCCGGAACAATTTCTGGAATTGCCGATCATGGAATGTATGTAAAAATGGATGAAAATAAATGCGAAGGTATGGTGCCAATGAATGAAATACCAGGAGATAATTTTTATTTCGACTCCGATAAATTTCAGATTACAGGCAAGAAAACGAGTAAAACCTTCAATCTTGGCGATAAAGTAACCGTGAGAATTTACGAGGTTCATTTGCGTAAACGTCAAATTGATTTGGAATTAATAGAGGGTTAAATTTCTGTTTTATTATGGATGGTTATAGAACGTAAATGACGCTGATTGTAATATATAATATAGTCAGTGTACTATAGTCTGAAATCTAAATTTCTATTATTTCCTCCTTCAATACCACATCATCAATGGAAATTAACTTTCCGTTTTTGTACACATAGAGGTGAACTAATTTTCCGTTTTTAGCGAACTCTAGTCGGCAACCATGACGTTTTCCATTCTTGTATTTAATTTCATCTGAGCGGCGACCGTTGTCGAACCAAAGTTTGTGTTTACCATTTGGTAATCCGTTTTTAAATTTCCCAACAAAGGCTTTTTTACCGTTTCGATATTTGTACACCCATTTTCCTTCTCTAATTCCATTTTGAAAAGTTCCCTTTTCTTGTTGATCTCCTATGAAATAATAGTAATCACCCTCTACCGATTCGTATGCGTATCGTTTTTGTTGAATAACAGTTCCCGTGCTGTCGTAATCAATAATATCACCTTCATATTTGCCTTTGTAAAAGGTTTCTAATCTTCGAGTTTCACCATTTTTATAATACCAAAACCACTCACCCGTTGGCAAATCATTGAAATATCTTCCTTTTTGTTCTATTGAATTATCAGGAAAATAGTAATACCACATTCCCTCTTTTTTCCCATCCTGATAACTTCCTTTTGAATACAATCCACCTTCAGAAGTATACGTTTGCCAAAGACTGTCTTTTATTCCGTCTTCATTGAACCAACCTTGGGCAATCAAAGAGTCATTTCGAAAAACTTCAGATAAAGCTTGTTCTCCATTATCTTGAAAATTTCTTTGAATTCCATTCTTCAAACTATTCATCAGCACATATCTTGATTTTAATTTGCCGTTGGTATGAAATTCTTCCTCAAAATCAAATGGAATACTCTGTACTACTTGATCATAAATTAGTTGACCATTTTCATAAATTTCCTGTGATAGTAGTTTACCATTGTTATCAAAAGTCTGCCAAATACCCTCTTTTTTACCGTTGATAGATCGGTTTATTCTTTGTTCATCTGAAATTTTACCGTCTGTAATACTCTTGATGGTGATAAGATTGCCTGTATTTTGATCATACTCTTTCAAAAAATCATTTATTTCTCCTTTATCATAGTTTCCTTCTTCTACTAATTTTCCAGCCTTAAATCGCTTATAAGGGCCTTGCAGTGTGTCGTTGATATAAAAACCGTTGAATTCAATAATTTGAATAGAATCGTAAACTAAATACTGACCATTCTTTAAATTATTCGCGTAGGTGATAGATCTTTTTATTTCTCCTTTTTCGGAGTAAAAAAGCCAGGTACTATCCAAGCCATTAGAATTCCATTTTCCGTAACTGCTAATTTGACCAGATTCAAACCAATTGGTCCAATAACCAATTGGTTTATTGTTTTTAAAATAACCTCTAGAAGATTGTTTACCAGAAGGATAGGTGTAATTTTTTAGCACTAAACCGGTGTCGTTTTGAGAATATACGATAAACGAAATCAAAAAACAAGTGAGATATGAAAGTGCGCTTTTGATAATAAACTATATTAAAAGATTAATAAATTA
>DGBF01000005.1 GCA_002384725.1 Flavobacteriales bacterium UBA4011 | reverse complement strand
GGTTTCATCTTTTTTTTTGGTCAATTGTTCGCCTTCTTTTTTACAGTCGTACGTCCAAGTTTTGAGTATTTTTCCTTTTGCATTCGTCAAAGTAGTTTTAGAGGGGTCACATTCTTTGTAGAATTCATAGTTCCAGTGCCGCTTAATTTTTTCGCCCCCTTTGGCATAAGTTTCAGACGAATTGGCGCATTTTCCCTCTCCAAAAGTCCGTGTGTTTCTTCGATCAATTTGCCCTTTTTTATTTAGTTGTTTTGTTTCGGTCAAACGAAATTGGTCATCATGGGTGTTGAATTTCTGAACACGTACTTTTCCATTTTTACCTGTGTTAAGGTATTTGGTCACATTTCCTTTTGCATTGTAATCTGCTTCAATATTCGAAACAACATCGCCTTCGTTGTTAACTCTTTTGACATTCGTTACCAAGCCATCGGCGTTGATGGTTTTATTTATTTGAAAAGTACGTTTTGGTTTTTTGGAGATGTAAGTGGCTTTAACTTCCCTTACCACCCCTTTTAAATTATCAGAAATCTGATTTTCATTCAAATTACGTATTTCCCAATCAAAATAATAATTGTAAGAACCTTGGGCATTGGAGGAATAAGTGGTAATTATGAACACTAGAAGTAGTAAAAGTCTCATGTTTTTCAGTTTAAAAGTTACGCCTCAATAAGCGACGAAAGTAAATTTGGTTACACGATTTTAAGAAGAATATGGTAGATAATCACTCATTTTTTACCATTTTTAATCAATAATTTAATCGAACCAAAAATGATTCCTACAAATTTCGAAGAATATCAAAAAGCATATCAGGAAAGTATTGATAATCCAGAACTTTTCTGGGGCGATTTTGCCAAAGGTGAATTTTCTTGGAAAAAATCGTGGGACAAAGTCCTGTCAGGCGATATGGCATCGGGAAATGTGAAGTGGTTTGAAGGAGCAGAATTGAACATAACTGAAAATTGCATCGACCGACATTTGGCGACCAAAGGTAAGCATACGGCAATTATTTTTGAACCAAACGATCATACAGAAGAAGCACTTCACATTAGTTATAATGAATTAGCGAAGAATGTCAATAAAACGGCAAATATGCTCAAAAGTATGGGCGCTAAAAAAGGAGACCGAATTTGTATTTACATGCCTATGGTTCCTGAATTGGCATATGCTGTTTTGGCATGTGCAAGAATCGGGGCAATTCATTCGGTTGTTTTCGCCGGTTTTAGCGCCAAAAGTTTAAGCGATAGAATCAATGACGGTACATGTGCTATTTTAATAACTGCAGATGCTGGATTCCGAGGTGAAAAGATGACTGACCTAAAGCCAATTGCCGATGAAGCTTTGGAAAGTTGTCCCAGCGTAGAAAAGGTGATTGTGCTGAATAGAACGAATACACCGATAGAAATGAAATCGGGAAGGGATTTTTGGTGGCACGATGAATTCCCCAAATCAAACGATTTTTGCGAAGCGGAAACCATGAAAGCGGAAGATACTTTATTCGTTTTGTACACTTCCGGAAGTACGGGACAACCCAAAGGAATGGTGCACACTTGTGGCGGATATATGGTCAATGCGAATTACACGTTTCGATCTGTTTTTCAGTACAAAGAAGGCGAAGTTTATTGGTGCACCGCTGATATTGGTTGGGTAACAGGTCACAGTTATATTCTATACGGACCACTAAGTGCTGGAGCCACAACAGTAATGTTTGAAGGGATTCCACATAGCCCTGATGCTGGTCGTTTCTGGGAAGTGGTTGAAAAACACAAAGTAAATATTTTTTACACGGCGCCAACGGCCATTCGGTCACTTGAAAAAGCAGATGTGGATTTTGTTAATCGTCACGATGTAAGCTCATTGAGGGTGCTGGGTACAGTGGGTGAACCAATTAACCAAGAGGCGTGGGATTGGTATGATAAACATGTGGGAAAACACAATTGTCCTATTGTGGATACATGGTGGCAAACCGAAACGGGATGTATTATGATTTCACCTTTGGCGGGAATTACCGAGACCATTCCAACATTTGCAACACTTCCCTTGCCGGGTATTCAACCTTGCTTGCGCGACGAGCTAGGAAATGAAATCGAAGGAGCAGGAGAGGGACGTTTGTTCATGAAGTATCCTTGGCCGAGTATGGCACGCACGATTTATGGAAATCATGAACGGTATATGGATACTTATTTTAGCACCTTCAAAGGGAATTATTTCACAGGAGATGGTGCCAAACGTGATGCGAATGGAAATTATAGAATCACAGGACGTGTGACGATGTGGTAATTGTAAGCGGACACAATTTAGGAACAGCCGAAATTGAAAATGCAATAGACGAACACCCAATGATCACGGAAGCGGCCGTTGTCGGTTATCCGCATGATTTAAAAGGAAATAGTATTTATGCCTTTGTCACATTGAAGGATATCACTTTGGTGCACGATGAAGCGACATTAAACAACTTACGACAAGAAGTTTTAACACTCGTTTCCAAGATTATCGGTCCAATTGCCAAACCAGAAAAGATACAATTTACAACCGGACTTCCCAAAACGCGAAGCGGTAAAATCATGCGTCGTATTCTTAGAAAAATTGCTTCAAATGAATTGGATTCGCTGGGAGACATTTCGACTTTGTTGAATCCAGAATGTGTGGAAGATATTATTGAGAATCGAGTGAATCGTTGAATCTGAAATGAAAAATGAATGAAGTTAATTCCTTAATTTCGCCAATCAACAATGAGCAAGAAAAAACCTTCCAGGGTGACAAGA
>DGBF01000171.1:330-4187 GCA_002384725.1 Flavobacteriales bacterium UBA4011 | reverse complement strand
GATCTATGAGACATAACAGATGTATAACCTGCGTTTTTAGCCATATTAACTGCAGCAATAGTTTCTGTTAAAGTACCAATTTGATTCACTTTAATTAAAATAGAATTTGCTATTCCGTTTTCTATTCCTCTTGACAAACGTTCTACATTTGTAACAAATAAATCATCACCTACTAATTGAACTTTATCTCCAATTTTTTCAGTTAAATATTTCCAACCATCCCAGTCGTTCTCATCCATACCATCTTCAATAGAAATAATAGGATATTTTTCTGATAGCTCAGCTAAATAATCTGCTTGTTCTTTACTTGTTCTAATTTTTCCGGTTTCACCCTCGAACTTAGAATAATCGTATTTACCATTTACGTAAAACTCTGCCGCTGCACAATCTAAAGCAATTTTAATATCTGTACCAAAAACATAACCTGCATTTTCAACAGCTAAAGCAATGGTTTCAATAGCATCTTCTGTACCTTTTAGAGTTGGTGCAAAACCTCCTTCATCACCTACAGCAGTAGATAAATTTCTATCGTGTAAAACCTTCTTTAAATTATGGAAAATTTCAGAACCCATTTTCATTGCTTCTGTAAAAGTTTTGGCTTTAACGGGTATTACCATAAATTCCTGAAAAGCAATAGGTGCATCAGAATGAGAACCACCATTAATGATATTCATCATCGGTACTGGCAATGTATTCGCAGAAACACCACCTACGTATCTATATAATGGCATTCCTAACTCATTAGCTGCAGCTTTTGCCACTGCTAAAGAAACACCCAAAATAGCATTTGCCCCTAATTGAGATTTATTTGGCGTACCATCTAAATCTATCATTAATTTATCAATTGCGTTTTGTTCAAAAACAGAAACTCCTAAAAGCTCTTCAGCAATTATTGTATTTACATTTTTTACAGCATTTAAAACTCCTTTACCCATGTAGTCTTTTCCACCGTCACGCAATTCAACAGCTTCATGTTCTCCCGTTGAAGCTCCTGAAGGAACTGCAGCTCTACCAAGAATTCCGTTTTCTGTAGTTACATCTACTTCAACAGTAGGATTTCCTCTGGAATCTAATATTTGTCTTCCAATGATATGCGAGATGTAACTCATGCTTTTGCTTTTTTCAAATTGTCAATAAACTGATCAAATAAATATCTTGAATCGTGCGGACCCGCCGAAGCTTCTGGGTGAAACTGAACTGAGAATATCGGTCTATTTTTAAAACCAATTCCGGCCACCGTATCATCGTTAAGATGAATGTGAGTTACCTCCATTTCATTGTGCGATTCTGCGCTGTTTTTTTCAATTACAAATCCGTGATTCTGAGAAGTTATCTCACCTTTACCCGTCAAAAGATTTTTAACAGGATGATTTATTCCACGATGACCGTTAAACATCTTCTCTGTTTTCAAACCTTGAGACAAACCTAATATCTGATGTCCCAAACAAATACCGAAAAGTGGTTTTCCGTCTTCAACGAGTTCTTTCACCAAATTGATTTCGTTGGGCATGGCAGAAGGATCCCCAGGGCCATTTGACAGCATGTAGCCATCTGGTTGAAAACTATCCAAATCGGTTTTAGTTGCATTATAAGGAAACACTTTGATGTGACAGCCTCGCTCTACTAAACAACGAACGATATTCTTTTTTACCCCAAAATCAACCAAGGAAACTTTGAAGTCAATTTTCTTTGGTTTCACTTCATAAGGTTCAGTGACGCTAACTTTAGAAGAAAGTTCTAAACCATCCATGGATGGAACTTCCTTCAGTTCCTTTTTTAATTCTTCAATAGATTTTCTATCCGAAGAAATTATTGCATTCATAGCACCTTTGCTTCTGATATGTCGCACCAAAGCTCGTGTATCAACATCCGAAATTCCAACAGTTTCGTTGGTTTTCATGTATTCATCCAGGGATTGAAATCCTGACGGACGCGAATACCCGTCCGAAAACTTTTTGGTTACCAAACCGGATATTTTAATCCCATCTGATTCCACTTCTTCAGAATGAACCCCATAATTTCCGATATGGCTTGTGTTCATTATAAGGATTTGACCAAGGTAAGAAGGATCCGTAAACACTTCTTGATAACCCGTCATTCCTGTATTGAATGCGATTTCACCAGAAGTTGTACCTATTTTTCCAGTTGCTGTTCCATTAAATACAGTTCCATCCTCTAAAAGTAAAATTGCAGTGTTCATTTGATCCATCTCAAAAAATTTCTCACAAAATTACAATTCTCCTTCGGTTCAAAGGAAAAACTTTACCATAACTTCTACACAGGTTTATAAATTAATGAACAACATTCTACATTTTAAAGGGTTTTGATCCATTATTTCGAAGTTACGATTCAATGATATACAGTATATTGGTTCATTTAATGTTCATTCTCCTCAAAGAATACGTATTTTAGTTGCTCGGTTAATACCGTAATTAGAAACTATAAAGATCAAACTAAACAATAAAAAGAATGAAAAATTCTACTCGCCTTTTTGCCAAAACAATCTTGTTTTCGGCCCTCTGCCTATTCAGCTTTGATGGTTCTGTTTTCAGTCAATCTGATTTTGGCATCAATTTTAAACATCAGAAATTCGAAATTTCGGCTAATCTATCAAGCGTAGATTTTTCGTCGGAAGATTTTAAAAGTAAGTATGATGGCTATACTTATGCCTGGATTCAGTTTAATGAAATACCAAATCTAGAAACACAAACTGCGATTCAAAATAGTGGAGTTGAATTGATCAATTATATTTCAAATAGAACCTATTTGGCTCGCTTTAATTCGAATTTATCAAAGGACGTGTTTGTTGAAAATGATGTTCGCGGAATATCTCCCGTGGTGAATGAAATGAAAATAGAATCTGAAATTGGCAATGGAAATGTAAATCCATGGGCAATTGATGGTCAAAATGCCAAATTGACAATGATTATTTATGACGGTATAGCTATAGAAGAGATCATTCCACAACTTCAAGTTGCTGGTGTTGAAATATTGAATCATTATAGAGGACACCAAGTACTTGAAGTTTCCGTACCCATATCAGAAATTTCTGGTATAGGAGATCTTGGCTTTGTAAAATGGGTTGAAGAAATTCCTTCTCCGCCTGAAAAAGAAGATTCAAGAGGTAAAAGTTTACACCGCTCAAATGGGTTAGATACCCAAACACCGACTGGAAGAAATTACACAGGCGCAGGAATCGGAGTTTTGGTTCGTGATGACGGTATCGTTGGACCACATATTGATTTTGAAGGACGAATAGATAATTCAACAGCAACTGGTTCCGGTCAAACTCATGGTGATGGTGTTGCAGGGATTTTAACAGGTGCAGGAAACCTTGACCCAACAAAACGTGGAATGGCTGCTGGAGCAAATTTATATGTTTCGAATTATGGATCTAACTTTTTGGATGGGGCGACGACAACTAGAATAAATAACGGCACTGTTCAAATAACGAATTCGTCTTATGGCGATGGCTGTAACGGAGGATATACAAATAACACTGTTAATGTAGACAATCAAATCTTTAACAATCCTACTTTGCTTCACGTTTTTTCGTGTGGAAATTCAGGCACATCTAATTGTAGTTATGGAGCTGGTTCAGGCTGGGGAAACATTACCGGAGGTCACAAACAAGGTAAAAACGTAATTGCAACTGCTAATCTTTATTATGATGGATCGCTTGTCAATTCAAGTAGTCGGGGCCCTGCATATGATGGTAGAATTAAACCAGATATTGCCGCAAACGGACAAAATCAATTATCGACAGATGAAAACAACACCTATTTATCTTTTGGTGGTACTTCTGGAGCTTCCCCGGGAATTGCGGGAATATCAGCACAGTTGTATGAAGCCTATAA
>DGBF01000171.1:0-187 GCA_002384725.1 Flavobacteriales bacterium UBA4011 | reverse complement strand
CCATCAGCTTTAATCAAAGCAACACTTTTAAATACTACAAATGATGCTGGAAACGTTGGTCCGGATTTCAAATTCGGTTGGGGAATCGTAAATGGCTTGCGAGCTGGATTGCTTATTGAAGAAGGCCGCCATTTGACTAGTTCCGTTTCACACGGAAATTCAAATTCACATTCTATTTCCGTTCCAA
>DGBF01000200.1:6039-11123 GCA_002384725.1 Flavobacteriales bacterium UBA4011 | reverse complement strand
CAAACGTAAGAAATCGTAAATTTCCGTAATTGTGCCAACGGTAGATCTTGGACTTCTTGAAATGGTTTTTTGTTCGATGGCAATTACAGGACTTAAACCTTCTATCTTATCGACATCGGGTCTTTCTAATCCGCCCAAAAACTGGCGTGCATACGAAGAAAAAGTTTCGATATAACGACGTTGACCTTCGGCAAATATAGTGTCGAAAGCCAAAGATGACTTTCCGCTACCACTCAACCCTGTAAAAACGACAAGTTTGTTTCTCGGAATTTCTAGATCAACGTTTTTTAAATTATGCTCTTTGGCTCCGTAAACTCGAAGCGTCGGTTTTTTGTCAATCATTTTAATCCTTGTAATTGCTGAAATGTTCGTCGTTTGCTGGCAATAAAATAGTATATCCACCTGTTCGATTTGGCAGTCGATTTCCGATAATCCATGGATTCAATTTTCTAACGATTTTATAATTGTAGCCTTTTCCCTTTGACCACTGAGCGACGTCTGGAATTCCCTCTTCCACAAGTTTTGACTTCGTTTCGAAGGGTTCGTATTGTTGAATTGTACTCAGATCGTATCCATATTTCATGGGGTCCTCAAATATCAATTTCATGGCCAATATTCTAAAAACATAACGACCTGTTTCATTGTTCATGTAGGTGTCAAAATAACTTTCTGCTTCTTGCCACTTTTTATCCTTTTTCAATCCGGACACACCTCTATTGTATGAAGCTGCCGCATCTACCCAACTTCCCATGGAGTCTTTCGCATCAATTATATATTTTGCCGCAGCTGGAGTACTTTTCGCCAAGTCGTTTCTTTCATCGATATACTCACTTATTGTCATACCGTATTCGCTAGCAGTGCCAGGCAAAAATTGCCAAAAACCTTGCGCTCCAGAAGGACTTGTCACATTTTCTAAACCAGATTCGATAATGGCCAAATACTTAAAATCATCGGGTAAATTGTTCTCTTTCATCAATCGTTCTAGCTCGGGTAAAAAACGAGTAGATCTTTTCAAATAAGGGATGATCAAATTATGATAGTAAACAATAGCATGCAATTCTTTGTCTAATCGTTCTTTCAAATCCCAATCCGTAAAATCGATTAGTTCACCGGCAAAAACTATAGAATCAGGCAATTTCGGCATTTGAAAATGCTCCACCCTTGATTCCGATTTTGACTCTTCTTGTTTTTGCCCTTCCGCCTCGCATGACAGAAAAAAAACAGAAATAAAAATTAAGATTTTAGAAAGAAATAATCTCATGGCAATATTGTGTCTGGTAAAGTTAGTATTTCATAGGGAAAACTCCCCTACTGTTTATACTCGATTTTATTGCGATACAAATAGCCAAAAATAGCAGCGAAATAGGTAAGACAAATACCAATAACAAGGTATTGATTATCTACGGCAAACTATATTAAGGCCACCGCAACAGGCACTGACACGGTACTTAAGAAAAGAAAAACGTACTACCCTTGTTTCTCTGATTTTCCGGAATAAACCAAATGATGGATTGTATGGTCTTTTCCTCCCGCCATTGGAGATTGACCTTTTTTCAAGCGGTTGATCACCACGGTTAAGGTATCTGCCGCAGCGGGTGTCAGTATTATTAATGCAAGAACAGGACCCAACATCGCACTATCGTCGATAAACAATTAACCTGAAAGTAAAACTTTAATGGTAAAAAAGGCAATGATTAGACCTGCAAATTGACTGCCCCCGTCACCCATGAACATTTTTGATGGATGCACATTGAACTTTAAGAAAGCAATGATTGCTCCTACGCACACCACCATCAATAAGGACCAAATACTTAAAAAACAACCCTTCGTTATCCATGTCAAGACAAGGTAATATTACAAATAAGGTAACTGTCCCGTTTATTCCATCCATATTGTCAAGCATATTGAGGGAATTCATTAAAGTAACCACCCAGACTACAGTAAGAATAATATTGGCGATATCAGATGAAAAAAGTGTGATTTGATTTCTCGAAAAGGCAAAAATAAATCCACAGGCAATTTGTGCCGCCAGCTTCAACATCGGTTTTGTATCTTAGGCATCATTGGAGATTCTCATAGCAAAAGCTAGGGAAGTAGAGCTACCAAGCCTATAAAATCTGTTTGGATTGAAAGTAAATCGTCTGTAAATAGAGGAGCGAAGACAAAATACATGCTTATGCCACCAAGAGAAGGTTTAGATTCATTACTCCGGCGCACATTGGCGTCATTTTTGTTTCTGATGCCCAAAGTTTTGGCAAAATTAATGACCTAAGAGTTTGTAAGAATACCAATGGATAAACTAACAACGAGTACAAGAAGAATATAAAAAATGGTGGTTTAAAAAGGTGTAATAAAATCCTCCCATTTAACGCCCGATTGATCCTTAGCAGAGATAATTGCGTCTTTCACCAGCCAATCAATGTTCAACTGATTATCGCACCAAAGTAAGGAACTTTCTGAAGAGGGGTGATAATAATTTGTGCATTTGTACTGAAAAATTGTGTTGTCCTCAAGAGTTGAAAATCCATGTGCAAATCCTTCTGGTATCCAAAACTGTTTTTTGTTTTCTGCAGATAGTAGAATTACATGAAATTGACCGAAAGTTGGAGATTCTTTTCGAATGTCTAACGCCACGTCTAAGACACTTCCTTGCATCACGCGAACCAATTTGCCTTGCGCATGAGGGGGATTTTGAAAATGTAAACCACGAACGACGCCTGTGTTAGATAGACTTTGATTGTCTTGGCAAAAACTTACTTTTTTACCTATCGATTTTTCAAATTCAGATTGGTTGAAGCTTTCAAAGAAATATCCTCGGACATCTCCGAAAACAGTGGGTTCTATTATTTTCAACCCTTTGATGTCACAATTTATGAAATCCATTTTCCAAAGATACGACTTAAAAATGTTTTTTCTTTGGCGTGTTTATAAAATAATGACTTCCATAATTGCTGTACCCGTAGGATTTTTGTCATCTATTTTCTCGAAATACGAATTTCCAGCAAACAGGGGTAAATATTCTTTAATCGGCCTGTTAATTTGGAACAATCTTGTTAATTGAACGTAAAGATTAGCCGAACTGGCCAATTCGGCATAAATCTTGGATATATTTACTCTGATTAATACTAAGACATGAAAAAAATCTTCTTTTTACTCCTTTTTGTTACCCCAATTGTAATGTTTGGGCAAACTTCTGTTCAAACTGCCGTTACCTCTTTTGCCAACTATTGGGCATTTAAAAATGCAGGTGTAACCGTTACTGTTCGAGATTTGGCCGATGGTTCTATAATCGCTTCACATAACAGCGATTTAGCCTTACCACCGGCTAGTATTGCGAAACTTTTTTCAACCGCTTCGGCCTTTGAAATATTGGGAGAAAAGTACACACCAAAAACAGAATTATATACGGATGGTAAAATAAATGCAAGTGGTGTGCTAGAAGGAAACCTTTATCTACGTGCCTTAGGAGACCCAACCTTGGGTAGTAAATATTTCAATGACGACGGTGCTGAAGATCAGTATTTAAACGGCTGGGTGCAAGACATGAAACTTGCTGGAATCAAAGAAATTACTGGAAAAGTTATAGTAGATGGGTCCGCTTTCGGTTACCAAGGTTGTCCGGAAGGTTGGACTTGGGGCGATATGGGAAATTATTATGGAGCTGGACCTTCGGCGGTTATCATTAACGACAATATTTTACAATACTATTTCAAAACATCAAACATTGGTAAACCATCGACATTGGTGCGCACGGTTCCCGAAATAGATGGACTTCGTCTTTTGAACAATATTAAAGGTCAAAATGTGAGTGGCGATAATAGTTTGATTTATGGCGCACCTTATTCTCTCGATCTATACGCCTCTGGAAGTTTGCCTTACAACAGAAGTTCATTCATGGTGAAAGGCACCGTGCCTGATCCTGAAAGACTCCTTTCGAAAAAACTGTATGATGCAATAATGGCCAACGGAATTAAAGTTTCGGATGGTTACGAATACGGGCGCAATTTACAGATGACCAATACTGATCTAAAACCATACTCGTCCATGACTTTAATCAAATCTTGGGAAGGAAAAACAATAGAAGAAATTGCTTTTCACACCAACATGAGAAGCGTAAATATTTTCGCCGAGCAATTGGTATGCCTCATCGGTTATGAGAAAAAAGGCGAGGGATCTACCTCAAACGGATTAGATTTTATTACCGATTACTGGAAAGAGAAATTAGATTTAAAACACTTGTATTTGCATGATGGCAGTGGCTTGTCGCGCACAAATGCGATCAGCAGCAACCAGTTTACGCTATTGCTTAAATACATGGCCGGAAGCGAAAAATATGATGTATTTAAATCGACTTTGCCTACTGCAGGTCAATCTGGAACACTACGCAAGGTATGTAAAGGTCAAGCAGCCGATGGACGAGTTTTTGCAAAGAGCGGTACCATGAATCGCATAAAATCATACGCTGGATATGTGAAATCGAAAAGCGGAAAAGAATTGTGTTTTTCCATGACGGTGAACAATTACGATTGTTCTAACTCGGTAACGGTTGACCAAATGGAAAAATTATTCAATGCGATGGCGAATTATTAAGCCGTTTCGATTGCAATAATTTCTGACCAAAAATCTTCGTTTGTAATGCCTTGTACCTTGATCATTTGAGGCACGAGCGATGCGGAAGAAAAACCAGGCGTCGTATTCACCTCTATGACATGCGGGATGTTTTTGACAATCATAAAATCGACTCGTGCAACGGAACGCAATCTCAATATTTTATATATTGAAATTGTTAAATCCTGGACTTTTTTGGTCATGTCTTCTGAGATTCTTGCGGGTGTTATTTCTTGAGATTTGCCTTCGTATTTTGCTTGGTAATCAAAAAATTCACCTTCAGCAACTATTTCGGTAACGGGCAATGCTTTTACACCACCATCTCCTCGATAGGCCGCACAAGTAACTTCGGTGCCGCTTAAATTGGATTCAACGACAACGGTTTTACCTTCTTGAAAAGCAGCATCAATTGCCTTCGGAAGTTCTTCTAAGGATTTCACTTTCGTTATTCCAAAACTAGAACCGCTATCAGAAGG
>DGBF01000200.1:0-5984 GCA_002384725.1 Flavobacteriales bacterium UBA4011 | reverse complement strand
GTTATTCCAAAACTGGAACCGCTATCTGAAGGTTTAACGAAAACAGGCAATCCTAATTTCTCAACAATTTGCTCCACAGGTACTATCTTATGGGCGTGCAGTAACACAGATTTTGCAACATTCACGTTGAATCCGCGCAAAAACTGGTTACAAAACCATTTATCGAAAGAAAGTTCTGAGGCCAAAGCTCCAGAATTGATGCATGGAATTTGTTTCATTTCAAGAAAGGCTTGAATTTTTCCATTCTCACCAGGATTTCCGTGTATGTACACTAATCCGTAATCCAAATCCAATTTCTCACCTTTGTAGGTAAAAGTGACGTCGTTTAAATCCAGTGGACATTCCTCACCTTTATATACCACTCGCCAATCTCCTCTTCGCACTACAATCAAAAAAGCATCATAGATTTTCGGTATGCTGGCTAAAATAGTTTTTGCGCTCGCTATCGATATATCAAATTCGGACGAAAAACCACCACAAAAAATTCCAATTCTTTTCATTATCAACAGATTGTTTGCACGAAGGTAAATACAATCTTTTTACATTGAATAGTGAACGTTCAAAAGTTTTAACCATGATTATGTACACATACATTATCGACTTCGTTAACTATTATTGGGCGAAATCATTATTTTTGTCTCAAACTGTCGGCTAATTATGCGCTTTCTCTATTTTATATTATTCTTCGTTTTGAAATATTCGTTTTGGGTATATTTCCGAAAAGTGAGGACTCACAACAGTTTAAAAGAATTTTTTGGACGCACAATCTATATTTCTAATCATTGTGCTTCCTTTATGGATCCATTGGCAGTGGCCTCATTGCAAAGACCTATTGTCTTTTTCATGACTCGGTCAGATGTGTTTACCACCTTGATGAAACCAATTCTTTGGGCGTCGCATATGCTGCCTATATTTCGTGAACATGATGGTCTTGATACCAGAAAGAAAAACGAACAAGTATTTGATACTTGTGCAAAAATCTTGAACTACGGTCGCAATTTATTGGTGTTCGGCGAAGGGTTTACGGACGATGTTTTCATTCGTCGATTGAAACCGCTTAAAAAAGGTGCCGTTCGAATTGGATTTCACGCACTCGAAAAATACAATTGGAAAAAGAAAATTTATATCGCTGGAGTTGGTGCAAATTATACAGAACCTAACCTTATGCGCAGCGATTGTTTGGTTTCTACTTCGGACAAAATTTGTCTCAATGATTATCGCGCAGATTATGAATCGAATCCGAACAAGGTGATAATGGATTTGACTAAAGAAATTGAAAAACGCATTCAAGAACAGATTACACATGTTCAAATTGCTGCGGACGCTCCTTTTCACGAAATGGTTCAACAAATTACGCGTCAAGGAATGCACCCCACTTCAAGCGATCGTTCTATTTCATTGGAAACTCGGTGGAGAAATTCTCAGAAACTGGCATATTATTTCAATGCGAATGCTGAAAAAATTAGGAGTGAATTTGCCAATCTTCGAGAGCGATTAACAGAATATAATTCCAAATTAAAAGCGAAAAAGATTGAAGATAGTGATGTAATAGAGTTTCAGGAGAAAGGTAGATTTAGTCGTTCGAATAACCTTTTAAAAATGATTCTTCTTTCAACAATGGCGTTTTTGGGGTTAATCCATTGTTGGCCAATATACAAACTGGTCAAAAGCTTCGTTGAAAAATCGTTCAAACGAGAGGTATTTTATGGTTCTGTAAAATTACTTCTTGGAACGATTGGCATGGGCGTTATAAATATTCCCACAATCTTTTTGTTCTATTATTTCATTTATCCAAGTTGGTGGTTGGCGTTTTTGTATTACTGTCTAATTGGTGTTTTCTTTTTGGCCATGATTTTGTTCAATGGCTCATTTATTGTTTGGAAACGTAAAGGAGGAATTAAGCTAGAAGATTTGAAGGATTTGTCTGCGGAGAGAACTGCTTTGAGTCAGGAAATCGAAGGCTCTGAATTGAATGTTTTGAAATAATATTCAATTTTTCATTCAACCAAAAACGGCTATATTAAAAAGATACAGCAGTTTTACATAAAATTTATTTCTCTTTAATTCTTCACCAAACGCAGTGTTTTACCCGCTGAATCTGACTGGATTTTCACCAAATATATTCCATTTGAAAAATCCGATAAATCAATCGTTCCTGTAGAGTTGTTTTCTAAAGTAATCAACTGATTTCCCATCATATCAAAAACCATCATCGTCAGATCTGAGTTAGCGTCGCTAATTTCATACGTGAATATTCCAGTAGAAGGATTGGGATAAACAAGCACTTTTATTTCTTCTTTTTGCGCATCTTCCAAACCTAACAAGTTCGAATTTTGAGAGGCATATGTTGGCGTCATATCAATAAATCCTCCTGTTCCATTCACGTATCTTCCGTAGGAAATATCTGTAGTTTGAGCACCGAAGGTAATTTGATCAACGATCGTGTTTCCTGCATCACTTAAAAACAAAGTTTCACCTGAAGCAGACAGTTTGAAATCGGTATGTAAACCAGCTTGCGTAAGATCACCATCTGCCCAAACAATCAAGTAACCATTTGCGGCAATTGAAGTCCCCGAAGGAAATTGGAATATCGTCAAATTAGTAGGGTCGTCGGATAAATAATAACCTGAAATATCAATCGCCGAACTTGTGTTGTTGTACAATTCAATCCAGTCGTCGAACTCACCGTCTTGATCAGCTTGGGTTATATCGTTTGATGCCAACAATTCATTGATAACCACATTGCCAGCTGGCGGTGGTGTGATTTCAACGGTGTAATATTCATATTCCGCTCGAACAGGTGAAAACTTCCCAATTCCAGTATTCTCGGCATATATGTAGTATTGTAAAAACGTAGTTGTCATTGTTGCACTCACACCATATACTCCATCTCCGGCAGCACCATCGTTGTGAGCACCGTCATCGAACATTGGAATACGAACAAAAGGTGCGTAATCAGCTGTTCTATAACCAAAATAAACGGCATTTTCATTGGCGATCGTCGCTGTGAAATTTAAAACGTCATTCAAGGTTGGCGTTGTGTTTGAAACGGTAATGTTTGCAATTGTTGGTTCCGTTTGTGTAAAATCACCTAGTCCCAAAAGATATGTCGAACGACCATTCATTAGGTTCGTAATCCCTGGAGTTGAAGCTCCACCTGGACCAGGACCACCACCACCAATATCTGTAGTTAAATTTGATGTGAAATCGGCATAGGTATAAAATTTGTTACCATCCGCTTGCACAGCTGCACCAATGGTCGTTTGCAAGGTTTGTCCCCAAGTAAAATATTGATTGTTAGCGAAATTTTCCAATAACATCGTTTTGATGTGGGCCAAATACATACGCTTATATTGTGCATTAGCGAGAAGTTTCGAAATCAAAGGATACGAAGCGTTTGTGCTATTTAACAAGTGACTCATTTGTTGTTTCTGCGTAGTACTACTTAAATTGCTAGAACCCGTTGATGAGAATTTCCCAAAGGATTCATTCAAATCCCAAATAATAGGAATAAACTTATCGAAATCATCTCGATACAGGTAATAATTCTGTGCAAAAGCACCGATGTAGCTGTCCAAATTCACCAATACATTATCAAAAGCCAACATCCACAAAGCGCGATCCACGTCTAAGATTTCGTCGATAGATGCCGTTGTATTGTTCAATGTATCACAAAGGTCGATCAAATCTTGCCAACCGAAATCAGATTTCATTTCATATCTGGGATAATACGTAGTACTATCGGTTCCCAAATAAAGTAAGTAGGGTAAAACTGTTCCACTGGATGGTCCTGCACCAGCGATAGGATTACACTTTACAAAAGTATTGTTCTTACTATCGAAACGGTCTTTCAGAAAAACTTTTGAAACAGATTCTGAATTCACATATAAGCCAATTAAAGTTCCGTTTACGGTAACATTTGCATAGTTTGACAGAGAAGCATCCATATATTGACGTCCAATTTTATAGGACAACACCTCACGTACAAAAGAGGGATCGTTTTTCACGTTGCTCAATTTGATGTCTTTGTAACCTTGATAATCTTGTTCTTTATAGGTATCCAATTCGATGTGAAATGGATTTTTAACTTGATTCGAACTATATGTGCTATTCCCTTTGTATTTCACGCCAACACTGTCATAAACTGTACCATTGATGCTCACACTTTGCGCCATTATATAGTCCCCTGTACCTGCATAAGCGGCATCTAAAAGTTGATCCCAATTGCTCTGCGAAAAGGTGATTTGAATGTCCTGAATGGTCGCTTCGTCATAAAAACTTTGGGTATAGGCAATTTGACTACCCAACAATAGCGTCAATGCAATAAGGATGTTTTTCATTTAATATAAATTAAGGTTCTGTCGATTAGACGATGGTTATTTGTGATTCCTTCGGTGAAGGTGAAGATATTTTATTCCGGGTAAAATCGAAGAACGTCAATCAAAATTCGAAAATTTTGAAATTCGCAAAGACTAAGTTTTTAGTCTCTGAGAATCAGTTGTGATTTCGCTATTTTACTGCCAACATCCAAATACAGCCAACCCCACAAGCCACCGAAATCAATAAGTAAAGTATCCCCTGGATCCAGTTTCCATTCTGCAACAACAAAACCAATTCATGACTAAAGGTCGAAAACGTGCTGAATCCACCACAAAACCCGATGACTAAAAAATAAGGTAACCAACCCGATTCTCCTTTTGGTAAATGATAAACACTTATGGCTAAAATCAAACTCGCCAGTATATTTGAGGTAAGCGTAGCATATGGAAAAGTGAAAGTTCCAGTGGTGATTAATCGCGATATCCCAAAGCGACAAACACTTCCCAATCCACCTCCAAGAAAAATCAATAGGTAATTCATGAATATCTTGCTATCCATTTCAAATATACGAAACGATATATCAAATAGGAGATCATCATTCCCCACAATCCACCAACGACTACATCGGAGAGGTAATGCACTCCCAAATAAATCCGACTAAATCCAACTAGTACGGCTGAAAATAGCATGATGTAAACGAACCAGCGTTTAGAATTCCAAAACAAAACGGCCACCCAAGAACAAATTGCAAAAAAGTTCGCTGCATGATTGGAGACAAAACCATATTGTCCGCCTTTATAAAAATCCTTCGCCGTAATTTGATAGAAATGTAAGTGATCGGTCAACAACAAATTATGCGAAGGACGATACCGTTGAATTCCTTCTTTTAAAATTTGTGCCGCAGTAAAATCAGCAATTCCAATAGAAACTAAAGCACAAACTAAAAAGGCAATAAAGGGTTTTGTTTCTAGTTTTCGATACGCAAGATAAATGAACAAAAGCCAAAGTGCAATCCCTACTCCCGCACCTACTCCAACCCCAAGTTCATCACAAGAAAAAGAGACGGCGGCAACGCCGGCTCCCAGCGACGGTTGATCAATGGCGATTCGTGAAGGATTATTCATCGGGACGTGTATTTTCCTCGCCGTTCTGATTGAACTGACTCTGCTCAGCCGACTTGGGATTCCGGGTGCTACCCCAGACATTGTTGTTGTGATCGTTGTGGCAATTGCTTTTGCAACGGGCCCGCTACAAGGTGCGACCGCTGGGTTCGCCGCGGGAATTCTTTTGGATTTGTCACCGTCATCGGACACTTTGGTGGGAGTTAACGCGATTATTTACCTCATTATTGGATTTGCCGCGGGATTCTGGCTTGATCCCAGGGATCGGAGACTTCCGGTCATGATCGGAATCGCTGCCCTGAGTACCGCTGCCGCGGCCTTCGGAACGGCCATTGTGGACACGGTCCTTGGCGGGGAGCGCGTCAATTGGGCGGAGGTTCCGTGGATCACGTTGAGCGCAGCCCTCTATGGAGCGTTGCTATCCGTGCTGATTATTCCGCTCATTGCCCGACTTGCCCGACCGCTTTTGACCGAAATGTCTGTTTCCTAAGGGAACCTAGATCCATGATTGGGCGTCGTACCCGTGCGGATTGTTCTCCATGT
>DGBF01000023.1:9694-10627 GCA_002384725.1 Flavobacteriales bacterium UBA4011 | reverse complement strand
GATTAGTTGCTTTAATCGCGATAGCGATGACAAGTTGTGGTGATAAAGGTGATGCTCAAGAAATTATTGAACTTAAAACAGATAAGGACAGCTTATCTTATATTTTGGGTGCAGAACAAGCTAAATTCATCTTGGAAAAAGGTGATCCGAACCTTCAAAAATTGGATTTTGACGAAATGGCGGCAGGTTTTGAAACTGCCATCCTTGATAAACAAGAGCAAATGGATCAAGCTTGCCAAGATGCCTTGGAAAAGCTTTACGGACGCGATGGGAAAGATTATGACTCAACGTACCGCAAGCAAGGTTCGCATTGTATCGGTGGTATCGCTGGATCTATTTTTTATCACGTTTGGAATTCGAAAGGTGTATTGAAAGATGTGAATATCAAAATAGCGCGTGCTGGTTTCCGTCATGCTCTGTTGCAACAAGATACTTTGATCAATGATGAACGAAGAAATCAAATTGCTTCTGACTTCATTTCTGGAGTGAATAAGAAAAGTGGTTCGGCATTGATGGCAAAAGCGAATAAACTGTCTAATATTCAGGTTATCGAAGGAGGAATAGTTATCGAAACTATCAAAGCAGGTTCTGGACCAAATCCAGCTCCAAATAGTGATGTTGAAGTGGATTACATTCTAACTAATTCTTTTGGTGATACTGTTGAAAATTCATTTTACATGCGCCAACAAACGCAGCAAGGGGTTCCTGCCTTTAACTTAACGGGTGTAATTCCAGGTTGGGGAGCAGCATTTCCAAAATTGCAAAAAGGAGGGAAGTACAACTTGTATATTCCTTGGGAAATGGCTTATGGTTTGCAACACCAATGTGAGACTTTGAAGTTTTATGTAGAGTTAAACAACTTCGGTCCCCAAGGTACTTTGGCGAAAATGCCGGAGCAAGCTGCGCCATACTAAAACAAACAGGGTTATTTTA
>DGBF01000023.1:365-9657 GCA_002384725.1 Flavobacteriales bacterium UBA4011 | reverse complement strand
ACTGATGTTTATCGAGGAACTCCTTTTTTTATGTGGAAGATTTTAATAGATTAAAGTAGTTCTTGAAATTCTTTCTTCACGTAATCTAAAGCGATTTCCGTCGGTAATTCGCCTATTTCCCCTACCATTTCAAATATTTTCTGCGCCAAATCTGTCGACATGCTCGTAGCGCTCATTTTTTCACCTGCTATGTTGATGATTTTAACCGTTTCATCTTTTGCTTTTTTAAGCAATCCCCAGGCTTCGTTTGATACGAATAATTGCTGAGCAACATTATGGTCGTATTCTTCACGAACTGCAGATAATAGGTCTGATTGAAAAGCTTTTGCCGGTAATCCCGGATTGTGAACCCGCATGATCAATGAATTCGGGTGAATACGTTCCAATAATAATACCGCCCTTTGATACGCGTCTGTTCGTTCCGGTAAAAAGTGCTTTTGACGCTCTTTTTTCATGCCCATATGAGCGGTTCTCATTTCTTTTTCTCCTTGATTACGCAAGAAAAGTGCGGTTGTAAAAAAGACAACTACTGCTGGGGCAACTGATAGTATGATTTGAAGTGCGATATCCATTGTTTGGTTTTTATTGTAAAGATAAATTTTATCTGTGTACAGTTGAGTTTCAATTTTCAACAGCGATAATTGCATAATTCGAAATATGGAAGTGGTTACACGAGTTTTGGAGGTGAAAGCGCGGTTTGAAATAGTAGAGAAAAGCGTTTAGTTTAAAGATTTTTTATATTTCATATCGACTTAACTGTTTGACTGTCATAAGGAGTTCGAAACTTTTAAACTTTTAGATATTTAAAAGTTTCGAATTTTATTTCGTTTTCAACATTAATTCATGCATTACCAAATCGCCCTACAAGCTTTTCGAATTAATATATTCCTTAACCTTGTAAAAACAACTGTATGAGTCCATATCTTATTATTGCCTTAATTGCTGTATACTTTGGTGTACTGCTCCTTGTGGCTCATTTCACCTCCCGTGGTGCCGACAACGATTCCTTTTTTACTGGTAATAAAAAATCACCTTGGTATCTCGTCGCATTTGGTATGATTGGAGCTTCTCTTTCAGGGGTGACTTTTATCAGTATTCCAGGTTGGGTGGGCAATCCCGACAATCAATTCTCCTACATGCAAGTTGTTTTCGGTTACCTAATCGGATATATCATCGTAGCTTACGTCCTCATGCCGATTTATTACCGAATGAATCTGACCTCTATCTATTCTTATCTGCAAGAACGATTCGGATTCTATTCACATAAAACAGGTGCCATTTTTTTTCTTGGTTCTCGCTTGCTTGGAGCATCTATCCGCTTGTTGCTCGTTGCAAATGTATTACAGTTGTTCCTTTTCGATGGCTTAAATGTTCCTTTTGAAGTAACAGTATTTCTCTCTATTGCTCTAATTTGGGTGTATACTAACAAAGGCGGTATTAAGACCATTATTTGGACAGATACGCTTCAAACCTTTTTCATGATTGCCGCAGTTTTGGTGATGTGTTATGTCATTATCGGTGAATTAGATCTTCGTGAAGAAGGTGTAATTTCGACAATAAAGAATAGTCCTTATTCCCGCATATTCTTCTTCGATGACTGGTTTGAGAAAAATTACTTCTGGAAACACTTTCTAGGGGGGATCTTTATTGCCATTGGGATGACAGGTCTCGATCAAGACATGATGCAAAAGAATCTTTCTTGCAAAAACATCAAGGATGCCCAGAAAAACATGATGAGTTTTGCCGTTATTCTCGTATTCGTAAATCTGATTTTCTTAGCACTTGGTGCGCTTTTGTATATTTACGCGGGTAAAACGGGTATTGGAGCAGGAGTGAGTGGCGATGATTTATTCGCAACCATTGCTATGAACCCTAAAACGGGATTGTTCATTGGTGTTCTCTTTTTAATCGGTTTGATTGCCGCAGCGTACTCCAGTGCCGACAGTGCATTAACCGCATTGACAACCTCTTTTTCGCACGATATCTTCAATTTCGACAAGAAAAGTCCAGCTGAGCAGTTAAAACTTAGAAAGAATGTTCATGTTTTCGTATCACTACTTCTATTGGTCATCATCATAGTTTTAAAATATACCACAACTATGAGTGCAATTGGACAGATTATGTTCTTCGCTGGGTTTACCTATGGACCGCTCATAGCCATGTTCTTCTTCGGGATACTATCGAAACGTTCTTTGAATGATAAATTGGTACCAGTAATGTGTTTGGTTGCTGTTGGGTTAACTATCGTCCTTTGGTATTTTTCCGCTGGTGGTCCTGGAGCAGTCGGCACAATAGAAAACCCAACAGGTGTATTCGGACAGTATAAAATTGGTTTCGAACTCATTATCCTAAATTCTCTTTTAACCTACGCCTCTTTATTTCTTATTTCCAAAAAGAAAGTAGAAGCCTTAAATTAGTGCCATGAAAATTCAACTTCACGACAATAACCTCCACCTAGAATTTGCTCCATTGAGCTTAACTAAACCTGTTGCTCTTTTGCGAATGGGAATTCTGACTTTCGAAGAAAGATGGGAAGAGAATTATCCAGATGCTGAATTTTGCTTTGCTACTGAAAAGTATTTGCAAGTTAAATATCCTCAACACAATAATTGGGATTTATCTTTACCTGCTAACGTAATTCCTAACGAAGATTATGTTTCTGTCTTAAACAGCATGGAAGACAATACGGCTTTGTATCAAGGTGAAACGTGGTTGGGTATGAAAGGAACAGGAGAAACCATTTTGCAATACACAGGTGAAGAGGTTGTTACGATAACGAAACGATGGCACTTATTCCAAAAGAATCACAAAGCCATTCAGTCCGATTTCGATTTGATTACAGCTGGAGTTGACTCTCAAAACATTTCTGAATCCGTTACCGTTATCGGTGATCGTAAATTAATCTTCCTCGAAGCTGGAGCCAAAGCCGAAGCTTGTGTTTTAAATACAACTGACGGACCAATTTACCTTGGTGAAAATGCTGAAATCATGGAGGGTTCCCTTGTTCGTGGGCCCTTTGCCTTGTGTGATGATTCAACCATCAAAATGGGAGCCAAAATATACGGTGCAACAACCGTTGGTCCAAATTGCAAAGTAGGCGGAGAAGTGGACAATTCGATTCTTCAAGGGTATTCCAACAAAGGACACGATGGATACATGGGCAATTCGCTAATTGGCGAATGGTGCAACCTTGGCGCAGATACCAATACTTCGAACCTAAAGAATAACTACGGCAATATCAGAACATACAGCTACAGCACTAGACAAGAAGTCGCCACCGACACTCAGTTTATGGGGCTCACTATGGGCGATCACAGCAAATGCAGTATCAATACAATGTTCAACACAGCCACTGTCATTGGTGTTTTTTGCAATGTATATGGTGGCGATTTCCCGCAGAAATTTATATCGTCTTTTTCTTGGGGGGGGAATGAATTCGTTCCTTTTGCTTTTGATAAAGCGATTGAAGCTGCAAACGCGATGATGAGCAGAAGAGGGTTGGATTTGAGTGTGGAGGATGTGCAGATATTGAAGAACATTGCAGAATTGAAATAATTGCTTCTCGCCTCCTTTTCTAAGATATTTTCCATGTTCTCCGCTGTTAATAACCGACAAAATTTCCACTTCCCTGAAATTGGCACACCCTTTGTCATTTTAGTCTTCACGCCTGAAAAGTGCTGAAATCGAGGTTTTCTAGTCATAACCTATTTCTGCTGCTGACAACTTGGCGCAAATTAGACTTTCTATGGATAATATATTTGACAAAACTTTATTACAACTCAACCAAGGCGGCGAGCAAGATGCCGAGTTTATTCCACTGATTACTTCCAAAGAGGAGGAGTCCATGAATAAACAAGAGTTCAAAGATGAATTACCGATTCTTTCATTGCGCAACAATGTGCTTTTTCCCGGTGTCGTTATTCCAATTACGGTTGGTCGTGACAAATCCATTAAGCTTATTCAGGATGCGAACAAAGGAGACAAAATTATTGGTGTCGTTTCTCAGATTGATCAAGATGAGGAATCTCCGGAATTTGCTGATTTACACAAGGTTGGAACAGTTGCTCAAATCATCCGTTTGTTGAAGATGCCTGATGGAAGTTCTACGGCAATCATTCAAGGAAAACGTCGTTTCAAAATGGTTGACGATGTGCAAAGCGAACCGTACATCAAAGCGAAAATAGAATTGTTGTCGGAACCGAAATTTGACAAAAAGAACAAGCAACTTGGTATGATGATCGAAAGCATCAAGGAATTGGCGCTACAAATCATTCGTGACAGTCCAAATATTCCATCCGAAGCCTCATTTGCCATCGGAAATATCGATAGTCCGACTTTCTTGGTCAATTTCATCTGTTCGAATATGAACGCCGATGTCTCCAAGAAACAAGGTATGTTGGAAGAACTCGATATTCAGAAACGTGCTGCCATGGTGATGGAACACCTTGAAATGGAATCGCAAATGCTCGACATGCGCAACGAGATTCAAAATAAGGTGCGTCAAGATTTAGACAAACAACAACGTGATTATTTCCTCCAGCAACAAATGCGAACCATTCAAGAAGAATTGGGCGACAATCCGCAATTGGAAGATGTCAAAGATTTAGAAGAACGAGCGGATAAAAAGAAATTCACGGAGAAAGAACAAAATATTTTCAACAAAGAATTGGATAAGTTGAAACGTATGAATCCGCAAGGAGCGGAGTATTCTGTTCAGTTGAATTACTTGGATTTATTCTTGGATTTGCCGTGGAATGAGTTTTCGAAAGATAATTTGGACCTAAAACGTGCCGAAAAAATTCTAGACCGTGATCATTATGGTTTGGAAGATGTGAAAGAACGTATTCTTGAATATTTGGCGGTATTGAAATTGAAAAACAACATGAAAGCACCTATTCTTTGTTTATATGGACCTCCAGGAGTTGGTAAAACATCTCTTGGTAAAAGTATAGCCGAAGCTTTGGGAAGAAAATATATCCGAATGTCTTTGGGAGGTTTGCACGACGAAAGCGAAATCCGCGGACACAGAAAAACGTACATCGGAGCTATGCCAGGGCGAATTATTACGCATTTGAAGAAAAGCGAATATTCTAATCCGGTTTTTGTTTTGGACGAAATTGATAAACTGGGACGAAGCAATCATGGCGATCCATCTTCTGCGTTGTTGGAAGTTTTAGATCCTGAACAGAATCATTCATTCTATGACAATTATTTAGAGACGGAATACGATTTGTCAAAAGTGATGTTCATTGCAACAGCAAATAGCTTGGCGGAAATTCAAGGCCCTTTGCGCGATAGAATGGAAATTATTGATGTTACAGGTTATACAGTTGAAGAAAAAATTGAAATCGCCAAACGTCACTTGATTCCAAAACAATTGAAGGAACATGGCGTAGACAAAAAACAATTCTCGATTGATGGGAAGTTGATTGAAAAAGTCATTGAAGGATATACTTCAGAATCCGGTGTACGTGGTTTAGATAAACGCATGGCAAAATTGGTGCGAAGCAGAGCGCGACAAATAGCGATGGAACAAGAGTTTACACAAAAAATTACCGTTGCCGATTTATTCGATTTCCTTGGGCCAAGCAGAGAACGTACAAAATACGATAACAACGCCATTGCTGGTGTTGTGACTGGTTTGGCATGGACAAGTGTTGGCGGGGATATTCTTTTCATCGAATCATCGATTACCAAAGGAAAAGGGAAATTAACCTTGACCGGTAACTTGGGTGAGGTCATGAAAGAATCGGCAGTTATTGCCTCTGAATTCTTGAAATCGCATTCTAATTGGTTGGATTTGGACCAAGAATTATTCGATAATCACAACGTACACATTCACGTTCCCGAAGGAGCAACACCGAAAGATGGACCAAGCGCCGGAATTACGATGTTGACCTCTTTGGCAAGTTTATTCACCCAACGAAAAGTGAAGCCAAATCTGGCCATGACAGGAGAAATAACCCTTCGAGGAGAAGTTTTGCCCGTTGGAGGAATCAAAGAAAAAATTCTAGCGGCCAAACGAGCGAAAATTACAGATATCATTCTTTGCTACAAAAACAAGCAAGACATCGACAAAATCAAACCTGATTATTTAAAAGGATTGACCTTCCATTATGTAAAAATGATGAAAGAAGTTTTGGACATCGCCTTAACAGATGAGTTAGTCGAGAATCCTGTGAAGATTGAGATGCCGAAAATAAAGGCGCCAGTGTAAGATAGTACTGAATTGCCTCCCTCTATTAGGAGGGACCGAGGGAAGTGAATCACCGAGATTCAATACGAATTATATATTCTCAATCGAATAGATTACATTTCTTATTCTTAGCTCAACCTCCTCTAGATTATTTAAAACGTCGCCTTCAGAAAGACTGCTTATGATAAACCCTAATGCCTCAAGTTTATCTTGACGTTTCCTACCTAATCTCCTATGTTTAAATGAGAAGGTCCTTCAATCCCAAAAATTAATAGAAGCTTTGGGCAAAAGAAGTCTACGATATAGTTGTAAATAGTCCTTTACCTTAAGAAGCATTGTTCCGTTTGGTTTTTTGAAAGTAATGATTTCCAGAGGAAACGCTCAGCTTTTGTTGCTGTTTTGGATCGTAATTCTTTAGCGAATTGTTTGAGATCTTTGTTATAAAAGTGAAAATCGATAATCCATTATATTAAGATAAAGAAAAAGAATCAATTTTTCATACTAATAACAGCGTTTCACCTCTCATAGTCCCTCCTCAAGGAGGGAGACAGTTTCCTGTAAATTAATTGTAACTTTTTCCCTCATTTCCGTTTAAGAATATTGGAACAATTCTTGCCTTATGACTGTGAAATTCAAATACGAATATGAATAAACTTTACCTTGCTTTAGGTGCTCTATTATTTATCTCTTTTTCTACTTTCTCACAAGATGAGTTAGACGAAGCGTGTATGCCACCTGCGAAAAAGACCTTAAAACTTGTTGAAACGGCCAAAAATTCGGAGGATCTTCGAACTATAGTCGATAATTACACCAAAGCAATAGAAGCCGAACCAGAAAATGCCATGGCATATTATGAATACGGTGTTACTATATATAATTTATCCATGGATAATCTTAGTTCAGATGCTCGAAAAGCGGAACGTGGTTTTGTCAATTCTGCTAATTTATTTCAAGACGTATTGACATTGTGTGAAGAATACAACGCTGGAACGTATTATTATTTAGGTGTTATTCGATATATGCAAAAAGACGATGTGTCTGCTCAGGAGTATTTGACCAAATTCGTCAATTTCAAAAGCATGGACAACGATCGTTTCCCAATTGATTATGGCAATATGCTAAAGAATGCCAAAGGGCAACTGAAGAAATGGGAAACTATAGTTCCTGAAGAAAAAGTTGAAATTGCAGAAGTGCCCTTCGAACCATTCCGTATTGAAAATGTCAGTTCTAAAGACAATGAATATTTCCCCATGATTTCTCCAGACAATGAGTTGATGTTTTATACACGAAAATTAGACCGCAGATTGCTCGGCGACATGTTGGCTGATTGGCGCGAAGAATTCACCTTCTCTGGTCGCGAAGCTATGGCGCAATCATTCGACAAAGGCAATCCTTTTGCTAAGCCATTTAACCAAGGAGAATTTGTGGGGTATGGAGCTGCGACAATGTCATTAGACAATAAGGAAATGATCATTTGTGCGTGCATGAAAACGCAAGTAAATGGTCAAGATTATAAAAACTGCGATTTATACTCCACAACCTATTCAAGCACAGGGACAAAAAGGGACAGTTATAATTGGACCCCTTTGGAATCATTAGGACCAAACATCAATTCTCCGAAAGCTTGGGAGGGACAACCTTCTATTTCAGCAGACGGAAACACTTTGTATTATGCAACGATCAGTCCAAATACGAGAAAGCATGATATCTATATCTCTGAGCGCAAAGCGGATGGAACTTGGTCCTTGGGGCGGCCTTTTGAAGAAATAAATACCGCAGGTGACGATAAAAGTCCTTTCATACACCAGGACAATGAAACGATGTATTTCGTTTCAGAATCTTCTGAAAAACGAGTAGGAGCGGGTGGATTGGACATTTATTACATCAAAAAGAAAGACGGAAAATGGAGTAACCCGACCAATATCGGAATTCCGATCAACACACCTTTCGATGAAATTGGACTTTTCGTTTCAACAGATGGAGAGTTGGCCTATTTTTCTTCAAATCAAGGAGGTGACTATAATATTTATGGTTTCAAATTGTATGAAGAGGCTCGTCCAACTGCAGTTATGATAATGAAAGGAACCCTAACTGATAAAAAAGGAAAAGCAGTTTCTGGAGCTGAGATTGAAATTAGTTATGGGGATAGTGATGAGGTTCAGAAAGTGAAAGTAAACGGCGATGACGGCAAGTACGCCGCTGCTATCAAAATGGATCCGAACAAAGATGTGATGGTTTCTGCGAAGAAAGATGGAGCTGCCTTTGCCGCAAAACTGATTACAAAGGAAGAAATTCGCGAACAAAAATCGAAGAAAGAAGTTTCCGTGAAAGGGAAGGACATGGAAGTGATAAAAGTCGAAATAGGGCAGGCGTATGTCATTGAAGATATATTATACACAACTTCCTCAACTGAGTTGAACCAAAATTCAAAAGTGATGCTGAAAGCTTTTGCACGTTACTTAATTGAAAACAAGACGATGAAAATTGTTATTCAAGGTCATACAGATGATGTAGGTGACGAAGAAAAAAATCTACTACTTTCGGATGACAGAGCGCGGGTAGTGAAGGAATATTTGGCATCTCAAGGTGTCACCAAATCGCGCATGCAATCGCAAGGATTTGGTGAGATACAACCAAAAGTGGAAAATGATTCGGAAGAAGCTCGTGCGGAAAACAGACGTACGGAGTTTAAAATTGTAGGATTGTAAAAAGAACTTAGATTCTTTTTTAAAAAACATAAAACCCGCTTTCATTCAAGGAAGCGGGTTTTTTTAATTAGGGAACAACTGGGTGATTCTTCATTCGTTGGACTTACTGCTTAAACACCCAACGGTAATCCTTTGTTGCAGCACTCGCTAAAACAAAATTACCTTCTGCAGCGATAAGGAGGTTGTATCCGTTTTGAATGCAGGAACTCTAAATGGCTAAATTTTGGCGAAAAAGAAGTCATTTGTATTACGGATTGACCCCGAAACCTATTCTATGATTGAGAAGTGGGTGGAAGATGAATTCCGAAGTGTAAACGGTCAATTGGAATGGATGATTGCGAAAAGCTTGAAAGACAGCAAGCGTTTGAAATCGAAAAAGAAACCAAAT
>DGBF01000023.1:0-152 GCA_002384725.1 Flavobacteriales bacterium UBA4011 | reverse complement strand
AGGGAATATCTTCCATCTTCTTGAAGCGCACACAGCTTTTGCCCATGTCGAGTTTTTTGGAACTGTGTTTAGGGTATTCGGTAACGAACCATTCTAGCAATTCTGGATTCGCATACATGCCCATGTGGTGCAATGCAACGAAGTTTTTCTGA
>DGBF01000198.1:4713-11537 GCA_002384725.1 Flavobacteriales bacterium UBA4011 | reverse complement strand
ATAAATAGAATAAAACTTATTCTCTTTTTAGATTTCCTGCTTTCCAATCCTGCACTAATTTTGCCCATGCATATGGATTAAATAAATTATTTACTGGCAGTTGACCAGTGGTATAAACCTTCGTATTCCGCTGGTTCATTGCATTTCCGTATGAAGCACTCGCATCTGTCTGCAATCTAGCTGCATAAAAAGCCAAATTCTCACCTGATAATTCTCGTTGTGCTCTTCTCAAAGCATCATCATATGGATCCATTTCAACAAATGCCCGCGCAAAGTTTTCTTTCGACGGCCATGGATAAACTGAAACTTCAGGTAAATTCATGGTGTCTTCCATCATTAAATGAATGATGTTATAAACATTATCTGTTAGGGAATCAGGCACGATAAAAGAAGATGTTTTGTACCCATAAAAAGAGAACAACAAAGTATCTCCAGGCACAACCACCATTGAGAAATAACCATAATAATCGGTAATTATACCTCGACGCGAAGATATATCAAAAACGGTAGTGAAGGGCATTGGATCTAAAGAGGACTCGGCAATTACCACTCCCGACATTTGAATGAGCGAAGAATCTTCAACTTGCGCAGTACTGGTTAAACTGGTGCATGCAATAATACAGAAAATGAAGGCTATTCTATAACGAAAACAAAATGTGGCAAATGGCTGTGTCAATGCTTTTGAACTTTTAGCTTACAAAAATGGGATTAAATAATGAATTGATTTACAAACAAACGTTAATCGTAAATAATGTAGGAAAATAATCGTAAATTTGCAAGAATTTATTTAAAAAAATAGGTTCATGTCTTTATCCAATATTTCATCCATACGAGAAGGTTTAACTTTTGATGACGTTCTGTTAGTCCCAGCATTTTCACAAGTTTTACCGAGAGATGTTCGCTTAACAAGTCAGTTAACAAGAAACATTTCTGTAAATACGCCTATCATTTCAGCGGCGATGGACACGGTAACAGAATTTAAATTGGCGATAGCCATAGCTCAACAAGGTGGAATTGGCGTTATTCATAAGAACATGTCGATTGAAGCGCAAGCGATGGAAGTGCGGAAAGTAAAGCGTTCGGAAAGCGGAATGATTATCGACCCAATTACCTTGCGAGAAGATGCAGTGGTACAAGACGCACTTTTTATTATGAAGGAAAACAGTATTGGAGGTATCCCCGTAGTTGATGAAAATGGCATTTTAAAAGGAATCGTTACCAATCGTGATCTCCGCTTTGAGAAAAAATTTAAACGGCCTATTGTCGACGTAATGACTTCGGAAAACCTGATAACGGCCAACGATCATATTAACCTTGACAAAGCAGAGGTGATTCTTCAAGAGAATAAAATCGAAAAATTGCCTGTTATTGATTCGAACCGAAAATTGATTGGATTGATAACGTACCGAGACATTATAAAAGTAAAAGAACACCCTCTTTCGTGTAAGGATAGTTTTGGTCGACTACGCGTTGCCGCAGCTGTTGGAGTAACTCCTGATACAATAGAAAGAGTTGACGCTTTAGTGGAGTCTGGTGTTGATGCGATCGTTATTGATACGGCACACGGTCACACCGTTGGTGTAGTGGACAAATTAAAAGAAGTAAAAGCAAAATACCCCACACTAGAGGTTATAGTTGGAAACATAGCAACAGCCGAAGCAGCGAAATATCTTGCAGATGCTGGTGCTGATGCTGTAAAAGTTGGAATTGGACCGGGTTCTATTTGTACAACACGTGTGATAGCAGGGGTTGGTGTTCCTCAACTTACGGCGGTAAACGATGTTGCCCTAGCTTTAGAAGGAACAGGTGTTCCCGTTATCGCTGATGGAGGAATACGGTATACAGGTGATATTGTAAAGGCCATTGCAGCGGGAGCTGATGTGGTTATGGTTGGTTCCATGTTTGCAGGAGTTGAAGAGTCACCTGGTGAAACTATCATTTACGAAGGAAGAAAATTCAAGGCATACCGAGGAATGGGATCTGTTGAAGCCATGCAACAAGGTTCAAAAGACCGTTATTTCCAAGATGCCGAAGATGATATCAAAAAATTGGTGCCAGAAGGAATTTCTGGACGAGTGCCTTATAAAGGAAACTTAATGGAAGTCATGTACCAAATAATGGGCGGACTTCGCGCAGGAATGGGGTATTGTGGCGCTTCTATGATAGATGATTTGAAAGGATCCGAATTTGTACGCATAACATCAGCTGGAGTAAGAGAATCACATCCGCATGATGTTACAATAACAAGAGAAGCACCCAACTATAGCATAAAATAAGACGTTAAACGAAAGTAAATTTACAATACATAAAAATCACAATGAAAAATATATTCCTTTTTATCCTAGCACTAGGCTTAACATTTAATTTATTCGGTCAAACAGACGCTATCATCATGGAAATTGATGGCAAACCCGTTACAAAATCTGAATTTTTACAGATTTACCTCAAAAACAACAACGATCCGAAATACGACAAAGAAACAATGGATGAATACATGGAATTGTTCCGTAAATTCAAACTAAAAGTTGCTGAAGCAGAGGCCTTGGGTTATGACACTGTTCCACGTTTGAAAAAAGAATTGGAAGGATACAGAAAGCAATTGGCAACACCTTACTTAACGGACAGCTCTATGAACCAAATCATGGTAAAAGAGTCGTATGATAGAGTTTCGGAAGAAATTAGAGCTTCGCATATTCTTTTAAGATTGAATCCGGATGTTATACCAAAAGACACTTTGTTAGCCTACAATCGCTTGATCAAAATGAGAAAAGAAATCATGGATGGGAAGGATTTCGAAATGGTAGCGAAAGGAAAAAGTGGTTCTGAGGACCCATCTGTAAAAGACAACGGTGGTGACTTGGGTTACTTTACTGCTTTTCAAATGGTTACTCCTTTTGAAGATGCGGCTTACACCACTCCAATTGGTGAGGTTTCGATGCCAATTCGTACAAAATTCGGATATCATATTATACAAGTAGTCGACAAAAGACCGGCTCGTGGAACTATCACAGCAGCGCATATCATGGTTACAAAAGGAGATAATTCTGGTGCTGAAGAAGAGGGCTCTAGCGCTAGTGCGAAAAAGAAAATAGATGAAATTTACATGCGTTTAAAGAATGGGGAAGACTTTGAAGGATTAGCAAAACAATTTTCAGATGATCCAAGCACCAATTCAAAAGGCGGTGTTCTGCCAACGTTTGGTTCAGGAACTACAACAAGAATGGTCACTAATTTTGAGGATGCAGCTTTCTCTATTCAAGAAGATGGCGGTATTTGTGAGCCAATTCAAACGCAATACGGATGGCACATCATCAAAAGATTAAATTTGTTGCCTCTCGCCTCTTTTGATAAAATGAAGAAAGAACTAGAGAACCGCGTTAGCAGAGATGATAGAGCGAAAAGAACACAAGACTCTTTTGTTAAAAAATTGAAGCAAGATTACAGCTACAAAGCTAAATCTGTTCGTCGTGTCAATTATTTGAAAAATGTAATCGATTCTACTTATTTTGCTGGTGAGTTCAAAGCAGACCAAGTAAAAAAGAACAAACTGCTTTACAAAATAGATGGTCAAAAAATACGTCAAAGTGAGTTTGCGGGCTTTTTAGCGAAAACGTATAGAACTCAGCCGCAACAATCTGTCGAGACTTTAGTAGACAATCAATACAAAGAATTCGAAAAATCACAAATTTTAGGTTACGAAGAATCTAAATTAGAGATGAAATATCCAGCATTTAAAAGCTTAATGCAAGAATACCACGATGGAATTTTGTTGTACGAAGTAATGTCCGACAAGGTTTGGAACAAAGGAATGAAGGATACAACAGGCCTTAAAACATTCTTCGAAAACAATCGTGAAGATTACATGTGGGGCGCTCGCTACGACGCAATGGTGTACGAATGTTTGAACATGGATGTTGCTAAACAAGTGTCTGATATGACCAAAAACGATACCATCACTTCTAAGCATGTTATCGACAAAATCAATGCGGAAAGTCAATTGAATTTATCCGTAAAGACCAATAAATTTGAAGTGGACAAAACTCCATTTTTAACGAATGCAAATTTGAAAAAAGGTATAAATCCGGTTTATTCGTTTGAAGAGAAGTATTATGTTGTTAAAGTGGAAAACATTTTACCTGCCGGAATGAAAGAATTGAATGAAACCAGAGGTGCTGTAACTTCTGACTATCAAAATTATCTTGAAAAAGAATGGTTGATGGAAATCGAAAAGAAACACCCGGTAATAATCTATACAGAAGTTCTTTACAACTTAAACAAGTAATTTGCAAAAATCGATGCATCGAATAAGCGGTATTATTCTTTTTGTTGGAACACTTCTTTTTTTGCAATCTTGTTCCAACGATGATTTATTGGCCAAAGTCAATGACCATGAACTGACTGAAAACGATGCTGAAATGCTCATGAACAATTTGGGCTACGATTCTAAAAAGAAAGAAGACCGCACCGTTTTTGTCGACAAATGGGTTGATGCTATGCTCATGCAAGACGAAATTGCCGAGTCGAATGAAAAAATGGCAAAAGTCGCAGATTTCAGAGCGTCCTTGTTCAAAGGCGAATTGGCGAATTATTTTTTAGCGGAGGAACAACTGATTAAATCGATTGACACCGTTGCGACCGAAAAGGAATTAAAAGACTACTACGAAAAGCATAAAAACGAGTTTGAATTGCAAGATTTTATTGTGAAAGCCTTGTTCATCAAGTTACCCGTGGATGCCCCAAAAATGGATGAAATCAAAGACGCTTACCTGTTAAAAAACGATAAAGACATTGCGCGTATCGAATCTTATGCGAAACTTTACGCTGATGACTTTTATTTCGATGACCAAAATTGGATCTTTTTCCAAGAAATCAGAGGCAAAATGCCATCGCGCTCTATCAATTCAAACAGTATTGTCTTGGGCAGATCAAAAACACATTTCGAAGCAGACGGATTTGTTTACTTCATCAATGTGTTGGACTACAAGCTGAAAAGTGAATCTCCACCCTTTGACTTTATAAAAGATCAGATAAGGGAAAGATTAATTGGTCAGCGGATGAATGCGAAAAGAACGGAAGTAGAAAAAAAGCTTAACGAAAGATTAAAAAACAAACATGAGATTACAATTAATTTATAGTTCCCTTTTCCTATTATTATCTGGAACTGTTTTGGCTCAAAAAAGTCCAATTGTCATTGACAAAATTGTAGCTCAAGTCGGAGATGAAATTATTCTCTTATCGGATTTACAGTCACAAAAGCTACAAATGGTTCAAGCTAAGATGGAGGTTGACCACAAAACGGATTGCAAAATAATCGAAGGATTAATGTACCAGAATCTGCTTTTGAATCAGGCTATTTTGGACAGTATTACTTTACCGGATGGACAAGTTAATGCTGAGATGGAAAACCGTTTGCGCGTTATTGAACAACAGATCGGCGGACGTGAACAAATGGAAGCTTTTTATGGTAAAACTGTTTCTGAAATAAAATCGGAATTTTACGACATTATTGAAGACCGTCTTTTAACGCAAGAAGTTGAGCGCGTTATTACTGAAGGTTTGAGCGTTACACCTAAAGAGGTAAAAGCTTTTTTCGAGAAAATCCCGAAAGATAGTATTCCGTTTATTAATGCTACGATAGTTTTTCAGCAGATTGTATCTTATCCTGCTATTACTGATACTGACAAAAAGTTTGCCCATGATCGTTTGATTGAAATTAGAAAAGCAATTGTAGAAGGTGGGAAAATCTTCGATACTCAAGCAAGAATCAATTCAGACGATCCAGGAAGTGCAAAAGAGGGTGGCCGAATCAAAGCGACTCGAGGAATGATGGTTCCTCAATTTGAAGCAACTGTTTTCAGCCTAAAGGTAGATGAGGTTTCACAAGTATTTGAAACGGATTACGGGTATCACATTGTGAAGTTATTGGAACGAAAAGGAGATGATTATTCCTGTCAACATATATTGATTGTTGCACAATTTAGTTCAGATGAATTACAAAATTCAGCCTTGAACATGGATACTTGCTTCAATAAACTGAAATCGGGCGAAATAACTTGGGAGCAAGCTGTGCCAAAGTATTCGAATGACGAGGATACAAAACAGAACAATGGTACTATAACTGACCCACGCACCGGTGAGCAAGAATGGAGCACAGAAAATTTAAATGAAATTGATCAGCAAATCTATTTATTGACCAATACCTTAAAAGTGGGTGAGTTTTCTGCTCCTAGTCTTTATGCGAGCATTTACGACGGTAAACAGGGTGTGCGAATTGTTAAAATAAAAGGCCGAACAGAGCCTCATATTGCCAACTTAACACAAGATTACGCCTTAATCAAAAGAGCAGCGGAAAATGATAAGCGTGAGCGAATTTTAGAAGAATGGACGCAAAGCAAGATTGGAAATGCCTATGTTAAAATAGATGAAGACTATACAGATTGTGTTTTTAGAAATACGTGGATTCCAAAATAGATTCTATCTTTAAAACTAAACAAAAGAAAATTGATGTCAGACGTTGCTGAATTAGAAAAACTCGTTGTTGATTATAAAAGATTAAAAGACGAAATACATAAAGTTATTATTGGTCAAGACGAAGTGGTCGACCAAGTGCTCATTTCCATTTTTTCTCGTGGACATTGCTTGCTAGTTGGTGTTCCCGGATTAGCGAAAACTTTATTGGTAAACACCATTGCTCGAACTTTGGGATTATCCTTTAATCGAGTTCAGTTCACACCAGATTTGATGCCTTCAGATATTGTTGGATCAGAAATATTGGATGAATCACGTCAATTTAAGTTTTTGAAAGGACCTTTATTTGCCAATAT
>DGBF01000198.1:1151-4509 GCA_002384725.1 Flavobacteriales bacterium UBA4011 | reverse complement strand
GATCGTTTTATGTTCAACATTTGGGTAGATTATCCTAGTTTTGAAGAAGAAATGGCCATTGTTAAATCTACGACTGCCAATATTGAATTAGAATTGAAACAAGTTTTGGATGGCGATCAAATCAATGCTTATCAAAAATTGATTAGAAGAATACCCGTGCCAGACAATGTACTTGAATATGCCGTGCAATTAGTCGCTAAAACAAGAGTGAATAGTGATTGGGCACCAAAGTTGACCAAAGACTTTATTACCTGGGGTGCAGGACCTAGAGCATCTCAAAATCTAATTGTAGGAGCGAAATGTCATGCTGCTTTGAGAGGTAAATTCTCGCCAGATATAGAAGATGTAAAAGCTGTTGCTTTACCGATATTGCGTCACAGATTAGTACGGAATTATCGTGCGGAAGCTGAAGGTTATAGCATGGACCGTATTATTTTGGAATTAATGTAAAAAATATTTAAAACAAAAAGAGCATTCTGAAATATATCAGAACGCTCTTTTTGTTTAATATAATCCCTATTCTATTTTCTTTTTGCAATAAAAAACAACTCAGCACCCATTCTAGATGTAACTGAATTATAGCTATCTTCCATTAGTTCAATCTGTAGACTTTTTGAAAACTGTTTTTCATATTCCGATTGGTTACCACCAAAAGGAGGTCCATCTTCAAATTCTCGATTAAACAGTAGTCCTACAATTTTACCATCATCGCTTAACAATTGACTTGCTTTCGCAACATAATCTTCTCTTAAAGAAGGGTCAATTGCACAAAAAAGGGTTTGCTCGATTATTAAGTCAAAAGGTCCCTCAAGATCAAAGAAGTTAGCACATACCAAGTTTATATCAAGGAAATGAGGTGCATTCCTTTTCACTTCATTCAAAGCTTCTTTGGAGTAATCGGCTAAAAAAACATTGGTGAAACCATTTTCTAATAAATAGATTCCCTCATAACCTCGGCCGCAACCCGGAATTAGAATTTTTAAATTCTTATTTTCCAATTGATCAAAATACGCTTTCAAAGGTGGAGAAATATGTCCAAGATCCCAGCCGGTTTGACCATTTTTATACCTATCGGACCAAAATTCAGGGTTCAAATCGTTCATTGTTAAATTATTTTCTGCAAAGTAAAGAAAGATATTCTTTTTACTTAATTTCACTTGTAAAAGCAAAAGAATTGAAAACAAAAGTCGCTTTCATAGTCAATTCAAAACGAAAAATTTCTTCGTTGGCTGAGAAAACATTGACTTTGGTGAGAATGCAAGAAAGATTGGATTGTCATTTCTACAACACTGAAAGCAAAAAACATGCAATTACCTTAGCAAAAGAATGCGCTGATAAAGGTTTTGACTGCATTTTAGCTGTGGGAGGTGATGGTACGGCGAATGAAGTAATCAACGGTCTTAAGTTGTCGAAAAGAACATTAGGTGTTTATTTCGGTATAATTCCAAACGGAAGTGGTAACGATTTTCAAACCGTTTTGGAGTCATTCGAGCCTGAAGAGTTTGTTGAAAAGTTGGTCTCAAGACAATCTAACCAAATGGATATTATCAAGTTGACTTCACAGAAAGGCATTTATTACGCCATGAATATTGCAGGAATAGGGTTTGATGGTTTTGTAATCAACACTCTTCAAAACCTCCGGCGAAAATATAAGGTTTCTGGAAAATTCGCTTATGTTCTGTCTATTCTGACGACATTTCTGGTTTTTAAAAAAGCAACTGTAAAGATTACTGGAGACCACTTTAATTACAATGGAAAGTTGCTGATGCTTTGTGTTTGCAATGGTTCAACTTTCGGGCATGGATTAACAATAAACCCAGATGCTAATCCTTTTGACGAAAAACTAAATGTCACGATACTCGGAAATGTTTCGTTTTTTGATTACGTGAGAAAACTTAGTTTACTGAAAAGCGGTAAAAAAGTAGAACATTCAGAAGTTCATTACTTCGAAGCTGAAAAGGTATCAATACAATTAGAAAAAAGAAAGATGTTTTCTGAAGTGGATGGTGAAATTTTCGATTCTGGAAATATCACTTTCGAAATCCTGAAAGGTGATATTTCACTTATTTGTTGATTTTAAAGATAAACAAGTCTCTTTGGTACGAGCCCCGATTTGAAATCTCGAATAAAACCTCCATTTCCACTATATTCTAAAACTTTTCCAGTGTTAACATAGCCATTTGCATCGAACACATATATACGATCACTAGAAGATTCATATTGTACTTCATAAGGAGTGGCTATTCCTGTAAAGTCAATTAAACTAGCGCTTTGCAATACATTGGAATTTACATCAAAGAGTTTGACGCTAGGTGCGCCTGAGGTTTCAAAAATCAATACGTCGCCATTTTTTTCACTTAAGGAATTCACCTCAAAAGCATAGGATTCTGATTTAGTATCCGTCAAAGTCTCGATTTTACTCATTCTTGAAGGAATAGAGCCGAAATTACCACGAGTTACAACATAAACATTCCCGTTCCCTCCTACTGCTATTGATCCAGGATTGATGCCAACGTTTATCTTTTTAATTTCTGTCAATGAAAGAGCAGAAATAACGCTCACCGTTGAATCATAATCAGGGAAGTTCAATCCGCCCGAATTGCTGACATACACCATATTTCCGGCGACACGAAGATGATCTGGATTACTTCCGACAGGTATTCGATGAATCACACTTAAATTCAAAGTATCAATTACATCTACATAGCCGTCATAGCAAGTCACAAATGCTTTTCCTCCATGAAAATCAATATACCGCGGTTGCTTTGCCAAACCATTGTTATGCATTTCAATCTGTTCGATAACAGCATAAGTAGTCGCATCAAGTACCTCAATAGTAGACGAAATATTTAAAACGATATAAATCTTGTTACCGTATTTTTTTATATCGTTTCCTGTATCACCCAAAGGTCGACCAGCTATTTGCTGAAAATAATTCTGCGAAACAGCACCTGAACTGAAATTTGCCCAAGTCAGACTTGCATTATTCTGCTGAAACAGGCCTTCATTTAATATAAGCATTCTCTGCCCCACTTGACCTTCAGTAGGAGGACACACTACATTTTCTTTCTTCAAGCAAGAACTTAATGTCAAGGAAACCAATGATACTAAAAGCAATGATTTATAATTCATAATTAAGTGAGATTAGGAAGTTTCTACCTGGCATCACGAAACTTCGGATGTAGGTATAGTTTTGGCCAATTATATTTTTTACTTGAAACTGAAAATTAATCTTATGATTGTATTTGACTTCTATACCATGACTTATGCTGGCATCCAATACGATAAAAGGATCCAGGTAATTATTTGAAACATTTTCATTCAAGTTATACCTGCCGCCAATAAAGGAACTGGAAAC
>DGBF01000198.1:804-962 GCA_002384725.1 Flavobacteriales bacterium UBA4011 | reverse complement strand
TAAAGGAACTGGAAACACGAAAATTCGTTTTGTTACGACTCAAACTCCAATCAGCATTTGCTGTATGATAGGGAATATAAGCGATCTGATGCGCGTAAGTAGGACTGTTTTCATCTGTTACATCAACACTGTACTGAAAACTATAGTTCAACTGTAAT
>DGBF01000198.1:0-750 GCA_002384725.1 Flavobacteriales bacterium UBA4011 | reverse complement strand
GATAGTTCAACTGTAATTCAGTATTCCATTTGGTGTTAAACCTTTTCTTTATGACCTGTCCAGCGTCTATTCCTAATGCATTTACTTTGTCTATATTCTGAATTGACCAAACAAATAAATTTTTAGTCGGAATGGCTAAAATCTTGTTTTCAATTTGGTTGTAGTATGTCACCACTTTAGAAGCAAAAAGCCACGACCCATGATCTCTAGCTATACCAGTAAACAGGTTAAATTGGCGAACTTTTTCTGGTTCCAAATCCGGATTCCCAACTTGTGCGTAGTACAGCTCATTAAAACTAGGCAAACGAACCGTCGTCGAAGTGGAAAATCCAGACTTCCATCTGCTCTTTCCACGCTCTGCTGTTTCGAAATTCAATATTGGTGCCCACAGATGCCTCAATTTAAACACTTCTCCTTCATTCTTAGATTCAGCCACTAATTGATAGCCAATTCTCATATCAACGTTGTATTTTTTCTCATTGATACGGAAGCCAAGATTGGTATGAGTAGTATGCCGCTGTGGCAAAGTTTCCGTTAACCCTCCAAATTTCAGTGACGCATATTGTTGTTCAATTCCTCCATAGAAATTAAATAAATCGCCGAACTTTTGTCGTTCGAATCGCCACCCTAACTGACCGCTATTTTGATAAAAATCACGTTTCAGAAACCCAACTGAATTGAAATAATTCGAATCTAAGTAATGCTGTTCATCATATTGATAGCTAGCGTAATAACGAACATTAATGAATC
>DGBF01000196.1 GCA_002384725.1 Flavobacteriales bacterium UBA4011 | reverse complement strand
CCTTGAGAATATTTTACAAACACGACCTTTCTGACAAAGAAATAATCAAATTCTAAATTGTGTTCTTGGTCGATGTAGGGGTTGTGGTTTTGCTCGAAAGGTAAATCGATATTTAACCCAACGGAACGCCCACCACCTTGCTGAGCGCCTTTGTTTGCAGCCTCCATGATTCCTGGACCACCACCTGTTATTGTGCCAAATCCGGCTTTACCCAATTTTTCAGCAACTTCAGTCGCTAATTTATAGTATTTATTATCTGGTTTAGTTCTTGCTGAGCCGAAAATAGAAATACATGGACCTATTCTTGCCATTCGCTCATATCCTTCGACAAATTCGGACATAATTTTAAAAATTGCCCAACTATCGTTTGTTTTTATCTCGGTCCAGTCTTTGCGTATTGCGTTCATATCATTTTATTCAATTTCAAATCCAAAAATAAGGTATTCTTTCCCTTCAATTAAGAGTAGAACGGATAGATGTTAACAATTTTAGCGGAAGAATATTGTATTTTCGACGCATGAATCGGGTCATTTTTACCTTTTTTGTTGGACTATTCTGTTTGAGCATTCATAGACAGCGATCCAATTGACTTTTAAAAAGTGATTCTCTTAGCAAGTCAAGACTTATTGCGACCAGTTTATTGGTTGGAGACGTCTGGATTGGTGGCACCGTGGCCCTTTCATTCGTCTGGTATTCTGATTTTTAAAAAACGACTTTTCACACTTTCGATGATTCTAGAGATTGGTTGCAGATGGACAAAGCTGGTCATGTATATTCCAGAGCTCATTTGAGCGAAGCGAGTTATCGTTTATTCAGCTGGACCGGACTTCCCAACAAAAAAAGTGCATTCGTTGGGACGCTGCTTGGTTTTGGGTTTCAAACTACGCTCGAGTTATTGGACGGACGAAACGTAGATTAGGAGTTTTCATGGTCAGATATGGGCGCAAACGCTTTAGGTTCCGGCCTTTTTCTTGGCCAACATTTACTTTGGGAAGAACAAAGAATAGTGCTTAAGTTCTCGTCTCACCCGACTGAATTTGCCAAGTATCGGCCCGAAGTATTGGGTTCTTCCTACCCAGAAAGATTGCTTAAAGATTACAACGGACAAACGTATTAGCTTTCTATTTCTCCAAAAAAGTTCACGGATAAATGGCCAAACCATCTTGGGCTTGCCTGTCCTTTGGATACAGGGTAAATGAAAAACTAGTGGGTTCTTCGGACTACTTTGTGACCAACGAAAGGACGTTTCAAGCGAAAAGACAATTTTTACTTTCACTCGATAGTGACGCACGTGAATTGCCCATCAAGAATAAATGGCTCAAAGCCGTTTTGCGACCTTTTCATTATATCAAGATTCCTTTCCCAACTTTGATTTTCGAGAATTCGAAAATCAATGGACAGCTTTTGTATTTTTAAGCAAAGAGTCTATAAATTGACCCTATTTAATTTACAAGCTCGACTTTGAAAGTGAAGTCAACAATGTTTCCTTCTTTTGGATCCGATTTCATTCCGTATTTTCTTCTGTCAATCGATGACCGACCAATAAAAACTGGAGCGCTATTGTTTCCAATCTTACCAAGATATTTCATTTCGACACTTTCCGCTAAAGTTTTACCTAGCATGGTAAATTCACCTTCGGCCATATAATATTCGCCTTCTTGGACTAATTCAGATGACTTGAAAGTCATATTGGGATATTTCGGTTGGTTGAAATATATATCTTCCATTAAAGACTCATCGCGCATACTATTGAAGGTAGTCAATTGATCAACAGGAAAATCAACACGAATTGTGTTTTTATTCCCAAAAATAAATTGACCTGAGAAACTACGAAATACACCTTTCGTTCTGCCACCAGTAGGGCCTAATTCGAAAGTAAGCTGTGAGTTTTTTGCATCAATTTTGAACTCACCTGTTATGTCTATATCGGAACCACTTGTTTCAAAAATATCAACCTCTTTCTCATCTTCATCTTTTGCCGAATCTGAAGAATTATTTATTGCGATTTTAGAAAGCTGCTCTTCTTCTGTATTGATGAGCATTGGAATACAGAAAATCCCAACAGCAAAATAAACGGCCAATAAACTGCTGTTTTTCCGCGTGTTGATGCCCAAAAGAGCTGTAAATCCGAACCCAACCAATAATCCAAGAAAAGCATCAGCACCGCCGAAATTAGAATTTACTTTAGCCAACAAAATCAACCCGATAGGAACAACGACAAATAAAAACCAAGAAATGGCTGTCCCAACTAATTTATTCTTTTTCGCTCGTCCTAAGGTATTAACGAAAAGACTTATGGCTGCTCCGAACAACAATCCTTCGATTACTCGTCCCAATAACATATCGCTGCTATCGATTTGGCTGACCAAAGCAAAATGTCCAAATGAGGCAAATGCTATCATGCCAAGGTACATATTCCAGATAGCACCAGATCTCTTGTTATAGAGCAGACTAGCGCCAAAACCGAGTAAAACGAGTGACACTCCAAGATACGAGCCTAAAAAGTGGCCAACAAAGAAGAACATACCGATGACGAAAACGAAAGTACCTCTTGAAATTCCTCGACGGTTTTTATAATCGATCTTAAAGAAATCACCGAGTACTTTTTCTTTAGCATTGGCAATTGGCTCCATGAGTGAGCCAAACAAGGGAAGTAATAAAATTTCGGGTTTGGTTAAGTTAATATCATACGATTCATAATTGAAAATATCCTCTTTAAAAAGAAAGAAAAATGCAGAGGAAATAAGCACAAAAACCGGTGGCCAATAAAAAGCTTTGCTTTTCCAAAAGCGCGAAATGATAAAATGAAGTATCAACATACCGCTTAATATGGCTGTAAGGAGAAGTCCATTCTCCGAAGAAAGATCAGCCCCTATCATCCAAAAAACTACGATTGCAAGTGCCGACTGAAGAACTGCTAAAAGATGATACTGCTCCCTTCCATTGGTGCGCCACAATAATATGGCAAGAATTAACAATACGGTTACAAGAATATATTCCATGATATTTGATTTTTGTCAAAGATAGTAATTTTATTTACCATGGTATATTCTTTTGAAATCAGAAGTAAAAACAAGAAACAAGAAGTTCGAAGGCGGAAGGCGGAAGGCGG
>DGBF01000142.1:86172-90854 GCA_002384725.1 Flavobacteriales bacterium UBA4011 | reverse complement strand
AGTATAAGACGTACCTGTAGATGCCGAAGATATTGTACCACAACTAGACATATTAAAATTATGGGACCAGGTGGAATCCGAAAATGGACCTATTAATGTGTCATTTGAGGACGAGTCATTAAAACTAATGATATAAGTCGTATTTGGAGCAGAGTTACTTATTATATCGAAATTATAGGTGTAAGGGATACATGCATCTTGCCCATTACCCAAGATACCAACTGTTGGAGCTATACCTTGAAATACTTGATAAGTTTGTTGAAATATACATCCAGATGCAGTTGTAATGGTTAAGGTAAGCGTATGTGAATTCGACGTACTGCCATTATATAGGTGATTAATGGTTGTTGCTGTTTGCGAAACTGAAGTAGAATTTCCATCACCCCAATCCACAAAGATGGATGAGTTGGCGGGATAATTTGCACTTTGAATTTGAAATGTGAAAAAAACATTTCCGCTATAGGTCGAGCCACAATATTTAAAAGAGGTTAACCCTTGACTTGTTGAACTGCTGAAAGTTGCTGGGGAACTACTTCCTAAACCTAAAACATTCCCGGTTACGCCTGGTTGCACCCAAACCACGGAAGAGTCGGTTTGACTTCCAACAGTGAGCGATGTAGTATAAAATCCCGGTGTTGAATAATTTATAGAATGAGGCCCCGCAGTATTTTGAGTGGTACTGTCTCCTCCATTGAAAACCCAATTATAATTTGAACCGGATGTTCCTGTAGACGTATTGGTATAGGTGATTGACTGTCCAGCACATACTATTATCGTGTCATTTAGTATGGCTGGGGAAGCACTAAATGATACAGTTTGTGCAAAACTACTATTGCAGCTATAAACGAATAGAACTAAAAATAAGATCTTAAAAAAGCTGCTTTTTCTTGCTCTTATGATGTGATAATAGTTATTCATTAATCCATGGATTCAGGGCAAAGTGACAGTGCATTATCTTTGTTAGCACAAGTTAAGTTGAAACGTAAAGTTAACGTAAAATTACTAGAATTCAACTTGGGATAGGGAAAAATAATACCGTCCAATTGGGGTTCCCTTCATACTAAGTGCCAATTTACCAATGCATTGTTTCGTTATAAAGAAGAAAATTCGCCCAAATGGCCATTCGTTTGTGCTAATAGTTAACTGTTACCAGGGTAAATTGTTTTTATTTTAACGAAACTTAGGCTGTAAGTTACTTTTAGCGAACTTTATTAAAACGGTTCTTTGGCACGATTGAGATTTACTTATCGGTTATTTTTCACTTAATCAAAACGCGCACGCACATTGCTTTTACGCAAGCTTTTCGAGGTCTTTTTTTAACCAAAAAGTGTGTGTATGCAATGGATGTCTATATTGAATCAAATTTACATGTTCACTATTATAAAATGGTGACGTGACCTGTTAATACTTTTCGTTCTTCGTTATAGATCATTTTAAATGTGACTACCCAGGTGTATGCACCACTTGGTGATATTTTACCTTCATAGGTTCCATCCCAGCCAGCCGAAGGATCAAATGATTCCCAAACGACTTCACCCCAGCGGTCATAGATTTTAATCTCAAAATTTTGAGGATCAAAGCCCGTCGTAAATACAGGTTGAAAGATCTGATTGTATTGATCGCCATCTGGTGTAAAAGAATTAGGGACATAGTAAATCAATTCTTCAATTACTTTAATTATCCTATAGGCTGTATCTGCGCAACCCAAGGGTGAAATAGCAACGAGTTCTACGTTGTAGGATCCTTGATTAGAGGTAGGAAAATCGTGTATTGGATTCGTTTCTACACTTGTGCTCGTAGTGGAATTGTCATTAAAATTCCATTGATAACTTGTCGCACCTGTGGAAAGATTATAAAATTCAGCTGTTGGTTCAAGGGAAGCTAATTCCGTTAACGAAACATCAAATTCTGCAACGGGAGTTGCTTCTACATATATAAAGTTGGCGTAAGTCGCTGAGTCGACACATCCTGTTGCGGAAGTTGTTATCAAAGCAACATTATAAGTACCCCCCGTTGGAAAAGTATAGGCCACATTACTACATCCATTTAAAACTTGTCCGTTCATTAGCCACGAGCAATCTACAACTCCACTGGCTGCAGTTGACGTACTATTGAAGGTAACTTCAAGTGGCTCACACCCCTGTAAAGTGTCTGCAGTGAAACTAACTACTGGAGGGGCTTCAACAATAATTGTGATTTGATCACTTGCCTGGCATCCATAGAGCTCTGTAGTCACTGTATAGGTGGCTGTTGCTGCCGGCACAAACGGACCAGAGGCTATTGCTGGATTCCAGGTTAGGTTTCCTCCCGTTGGGTTAATTGGCGTTATTGTTATTAAATCATCAACGCAAATAGTTTGATCAGGACCAGCATCAATTGATATTTGAAAAGGATCAACAGTAATTTGTTGGGTGACAAAAATTTCATTACTACAGTCATCCATTACTGAATAGGTTCTTACAATAGTTTCTCCAGTGCAAATAGCGCTATCAGACACATCGCTTACCCAAGTTACAATTGGATTTACAGTACAATTGTCCGCTTCGTCGGTAACTGCTGTTATATCCGGGGAGGGAACATTTGCAATTACTGCAACATTAATCGGTGATGGGTTGCTTGCTGTAGGTAATATCGTATCATTTATAGTAAACGTTTGATCAACTGTTATTTGATTTCCACAATTATCGGTTACGGAGTAAGTTCTTGTGATTGTTTCAGGACAAGTTAAGCCATCTGAAATATCAGCAACAAAAGCTACTGATGGTGCAGCGGTGCAGTTATCGGATATACTAGGAATTATCGTAGTATCTGGAACAGGGATATCTCCTATACACTGAACAGTCATCGGTAATAATGTTCCTGTCGTTGGTAAAATGGTATCGTTAACTGTGAATACTTGGGTAACCGGTATGGAATTATTTCCACAAGCATCTGTCGCTATCCATGAACGGGTTACTGTGCCACCACAACCACCGCCAATGAGCGGTCCATCCGTCGACAAAATAGTGCCTGCTGGTGAACAATTATCCGTATACGGCAAAGAGGTGGCAGGCGGTATATCCCCGACACATTGAACGGCAAACCCAGGTGGTGCAGGATCTACAACAGGTGCAATGGTGTCATCTACAATTATGAGTTGTTGTACATTAAGCGAATTTCCACAACTATCGGTTACACTGTAGGTTCTAATAATGGTGTCTGGACAAGTTAAGCCACTGCTCACATCACCAACATAAGCGACAATAGGTACGGCAGTATAATCATCAGCCTCATCAAAAACCACAGTAATATCCGGTGCAGGAACATCTCCAATACATTGCACATTTACGGTTAATGGATTAGAGGCAGTTGGGGGAACGTCTACTAATATTGTTATTGGATAACGACACGTTTTATTGACCGTCCATCCGCAGAATAAACTAGGGTTTACAATATTTAATGAAGTCAATTGACAAACAAAATCGCCTGCATTATTATTATCAGTATTACCTATCCGTGTAATACTTGATGCCGGAATAGCTGTAGAATTTGCCCCGCATGCTGCGTTTACACTAGCTCCTAACCACTCTGTGCCTAATGTTATAAAGAATCCGTTGATTATTGGATTAAACGTCGCAAGCTGAGCTGTTGTCCATCCCCAACTTACAAAGTCGACTACATTACCCAGATTATCAATTATTATAGCCCAACCATTATTACCAGGATTCCAAAATATATTGCTTCCCCAATAATTCGTTTGTCCTGAGACATCTGTTTTATTCAGCACGGAACAAGCCGTAAAACTAGTTGGTAAACTCCAAAGTGTACTGTTGTATGAATTTATTAAAGTGTAAGAATTGCTTACTGCGGCCACCCAGCCTGTTGTGACTACGGGTGTAGTATACAGATTCGAAATCTCTAAATAATCTGCTGAACTTGCCCCTGGAAAACCCCCTAGACCACATTCTGTGATTAAAACAGAGCCTGTATTAGCAGTAGACGAGGTATCCGTGACACTAACCCAGTAGGTTGTATCCTGGGTTAATGGGGGGGTTATAAAAGTAGGGCTGGAGGATAATAAATTACCTGCCGTAGCATCGTCATACCACTCATACGTGCCAATTGAACCACTAGCTGAAAGCGTTGCCGAAGTATTAGCACATACAACTGTGTCTGCTACAACGGTTGGCTCTTGAAGCACTTCCACAATAAAATCTGTTTGAACTACAGTCGTTGGACAGCCACTACACCGAGCAAAAACGGTATACGTCGTTGTTGTATCTGGTGAAGCGGTAAAAGTTGCTGTTGTACTCCAGATTTGTAGGGTTGTGGCACCAAAATTTACTTGATATTGCCAACTTCCGCCCGTACACACGCCACTTGCTGTAAATGTTACAATTTCTGAATCGCCTTCGCAAATCAAAGAGGGTTGGGGAGCAGCATCAACGGATGTGGCAGCGCATTGCGCATGTATATAATTTGTACTTGCAAATGCGAAAAGGGACCACAATATTAATTTCAAATAATTTTTCATTTTTTTTAATCCTTTATTGAGTCAATAAAATCTATGTCTTCTTTAAACATGGAGTAATTCATGCCAATTGCAATGGCTTGATCCACGGCGAATTTAATTGTATTTCTAAGCCCTTCTATTTTGGCTAACTCATTGTTATTGAATAGCTTGTAAATCGCAGATATTTCCG
>DGBF01000142.1:70407-86082 GCA_002384725.1 Flavobacteriales bacterium UBA4011 | reverse complement strand
TAAATCGCAGATATTTCCGAAATCAAAGTATGTGCTATTCTTTCTGTTTCTTCTTGTTTTGGATGGTCTCTGTGAAAAGGTTGAGCCAAAGCAATTTCATCAAGTGTCATTCTGCATATAGGCTCGGATGTTTGTTGAGCAAATAGCCCAAAACAGTTAAACACAATTAACAGGAAAGTTATAATTGTTATTTTCATTTTTTTTTTTTTTCGTTTGGCTGAATACCATATGTCTCTATACATAGATCTTGATTAAGAATAACAAACGTTATTCTTACAACTAAGTCGATGAAAATTTCAAATAGTTGCTTTATGCAGGAGGGCATTTGTATAAAAATAAACATTTTTTCCAGAATGTAACTAACGTTAAAGCCTCATGACAAGAAAATACTTTTCTGCTTTAGAGGCTCTCATCGCTTCTTTACGTAGATACTTTTTTTGGCTAAATATAAAAAATAGTCTCCGACCCGAGCATGGTCGATTAATAAAAAAGTACATACGTAAAAATTTTACTTCATTTTTTCGGTAAACGCTTCTAAAGTTTCTTTCACTTTCGCTGCATCGTTTTCATGCACCAGAACTTGGGCAAAACCAGATGAACCAAACCCCGCGTTTAGTCCCGCCGTTCTGTCCGATTTCAATTGTGCTTTTACGCCTAAGTTTTCTATTTCGGCTTGCAGCAAAGACGCTGAAAAATCGCTTCCCGTGTACACACGTATCCAATTTGTTTCTTCACTCATGGAAAGAAAGATACGGATTTTCTTGCAGAGTTCTCGCTATCTTTTGGTTTAGTAAATACTAAAAATGAATCGACTTGCTAATAAAATCAATTTATCTTTGCCTTTCTTTTAAAACATTTATTGAAACGACTCTGGCTTTTCTTGTTGATTTTGTGGGGCAATCCTTTGTTCAGCCTTTCTCAAAAGGAGATTCCTTCCATTGTTTTCACGCCCCATGAAAAACAGGTTGGTGGTTTTAGTTCCGTGCCAAATGACCAACGAAAAGATCGTTTTCCTTGGGTGGAAAATGAGCAGGACGAAAAACAAAAAGTACCCGTTAAAGTTTTAGTGAAAGGCGAAACGGATTGGGTGAAAATCAATTCGACTGATTCATTGGGAGCCAATTGGAATGACATTGATTTTTACTTTGGGAAAAGGTTAATCATCCCGATTAAAATATCTCCTTTTGAAGCGTATCTTCGCATCGATTACCCGACTACTCCCTTCGAAATAGGTGCTTATTTTAATGACAAACCCATTGCGCAATTGCGCACCTTGGTCATCGAGCCACAAAAGAAAAAAGTGATTCTCGTTCCACTAATGGCACTGCCGTTCAATAACAATGAAATACGACAACAACTGGACGTTGTTTTTAGTCAAGCAAACATAAATTGGGAAGTCGTTATCGATGAAAAATTTCAATCGAAGGTGTACAACGACAAAACCATTTTCGGTACAGCTGATGAAAACGTTGCGAAGTACACCGGACAAATGCGATTGCTGAGAAATCAATATTTCAACACCCACAAACCCGACAAAAAAGCATTTTACATTTTTATTATTCCCTCGTTTATCGATTCTACCCAGTTGGGCCATATTTTGCCGTACAAAGCGATGGGCTTCGTTCCTTTTCAGCAGGATACTAAGAAATTTTCAAAGCAAATTGGGCGGACTTTGGCGATAGGACTCGGCGGACTGATCCCGAGTTGGGAAAGCGGTCCACCGAGAGGAACGACGCAAAACTTAATGGACGATACGGATGGACACAATCTGTTGTATTATCAATTGGACAAACTTCAAAATCCCTATTTTTATTTCTCAACGTGCGATGCCTACGAACATGTGCCCGTTGGGAATGGAACTGTTGCTTATTATTTCTGGGAAGAAGACGAGAAAGGGAATATCCTTTTAAAAGACAACTCTTTTTCAAATTCTATTCGGCGACCTTTCAAAAAGAATTTTTTAGCCTATCGATTTAACTTTCGGAACATCCTACTTCGGCCATTTATGCGAATAGGTCCGTATTACATTTCAGCCTTAAATTTCATTTTCGGAATTGGCGTATTGCTACTTGTTTTTTTCCTCAGAAAGAGAGCAAAGAGGATTTGGCAACGTAAGAATTGGAGAAATTTTCCGAGAAGATTTCTGTTTTGGTTGAAACTCGTCGGAGGTGGATTTTTGATTTATTACAGTCTGGGTTGGGGCAATAAAATCCTAGACCAATTCACGCAGCTTTCTGGACCTTTACCTGAACTCAGTGGCTTGAGTTATGGACAAGCGAAAAGTCAACTGTTCTCCAACGTCGATTTCCGCAAACAAAGTGAATACGGCTTGAGCTCTGAAGTTTTGACTCACACAGGAAAAAATTGGCAGTTCAGCCGATTAAAAAAAGTGCTGTATTTCGAATCGAAAACAGACAAAAACGGAAAGACGAGCACCACCTATAAAACAAACAGCGACTCGCTCATTCTTCGAGCGGAACAGTATAAATCGGCTGTTGAGAATCATTATGTGGTTCATACAATAAAAGACAAAGACGGAAAAATTGAAAAACAAGATGTGTTCGATTATTCCAACAAGAAAATTGAAAATATAGCTAATAAGGAAAATATTCCGCGACGTGTATTGGTTTTTGTAAATGGGTATCGCCCTACTTCCAGCGGACAAAATTTCACCGATGGATTTAACGGAATTATGGCGGAAGGGTTGGAATATCCAAATTCTTCCAACTTTGTTTACAATTTCGACCGTTACGATTATTGGGAACAATGGGGTGAAATAAATCTGCAGTTTCAGAACAAAATAAATCCGTCCGTTACATTTTATGCCGATGGCCATTTTTCAGTTTCCACGTCCGATTATCGATCGTTAATTAGTTTCACACGCGCTTCTCAGGCATTTCCTAAAAGGTGCAAAAATCCGAAAAAGCATGTTTGTTGGATGGCCCAAAACGACAATCCACTTCGGTTTATTTCGCCTAAAAAACGTACAATCAACATTATCTCTAGAAAAGCCAATGTATCCGGTTTCAACTATAGAAAACAAAAAGGGAAAATTGCTGGACGAAATGTCTTGCAGGAATTGAATCAATATCCTGGATTTTCAGAAAACGACACCTTATATATAGTTGCCCACAGTATGGGATTTGCCTATGCCCAAGGAATGATAGAAGTGCTGCGCGGAAAAATTAATTTTGGCGGTTATTATATTGTAGCACCTGAAAATGCGAAAAGTGGCACAGTAAAACATAGGGAATGGCAAGAAATATGGCAATACGGAAGTCGATTTAAGCTCAGCTATTCGGATGCGCCGTGTTTACAAGATGGTGTTGCTCCTCAAAGCAGTGTATCTGGTTTACCTTTTAATCGACGGGTTTTCCTGCCGAAAAATTTGTACGAACGAAAAGGATTCTTCGATTCGCATTTCATCGGGTATTATGATTGGATTCTCAAATTGCAAGGAAAAGAGAAAGGCTACGTCCAACAGAGGTAAACGAAATGGGTCAATAATACAGATGCTATAAACTTGCTTACCTTTATGTCAATGAACAAAACTTTCGTAAAATTAGTCCCACAACCTTCTTTTTCAAAAAATTTGGAAGCAGATACAATTGCTGAAAATTTTACACGGCAAGTTCCTCACGCCCATTTTTCTTTTGCTGCAACGAAAAAACCTTCAAAGCCAGAGTTGATTCATGCATCGACTGACCTATTGCACGAACTTCAATTGAAAAAATTGGATGCAGTTGATCTAGACATTCTGAGTGGAACGATTCCTTTTCCAAATTTCAAACCCTATGCCATGCGTTATGGTGGACATCAATTTGGACATTGGGCGGGACAACTGGGCGACGGTCGAGCGATCAATATTCTCGAAACAAAAATAAATGATGCGCCTTGGACCTTTCAATTAAAAGGTGCAGGACCAACACCCTATTCACGTTCGGCTGATGGTTTTGCTGTCCTCCGTTCGAGCATTCGAGAATATTTGTGCAGCGAAGCGATGCATAATCTGGGCGTTCCCTCAACTCGAGCGCTGTCTTTGATGAAAACGGGAGATTGGGTCCCGCGCGATATGCTCTACAATGGCAATCGAGCTGACGAACATGGAGCGGTCGTTTGTCGGACTTCACCTTCCTTTGTTCGCTTTGGCAATTTCGAGATTCTCAGTGCGCAAAATGAACTTAAAGAATTAAAACAACTCCTCGACTTTACAATTACCGAACACTTTCCGCATTTGGGAAAACCGTCCAAAGAAACATATCTCCAGTTTTTTAGCGAAGTGGTGAAGCGCACCAAGGACATGATCGTTAACTGGCAACGCGTCGGTTTTGTGCATGGCGTAATGAATACGGATAATTTGTCTATTCTTGGGTTGACGATTGACTACGGTCCGTATGGTTGGTTGGAAAATTACGATCCTTCCTGGACTCCGAATACGACGGATAGTGAAAACCGTAGATATCGTTTTGGCAATCAGCCCAACATCGCCTTTTGGAATTTGGTGCAGTTGGCCAATGCGATTTATCCATTAATAGAAGAGGCGAAACCACTAGAAGAAATTTTGGAAAAGTATAAAGCATCCTATTCACTCGACTATCACCAGATGATGTGCTCGAAGTTGGGCTTGTCCACTTTTGAATCTGTTTCAGCCCGATTTATAGATGCCTTAAACGTGAATTTGGAAGCGTCACAAATCGATATGACGATGTTTTATCGGGAATTGTCGAATCGTGAATACCTCGATTTTAAATCCTTTTTCAATACCCTTGGCACAACAAGTTATTTGGACGAGAAGTCGCTCCTCGCAAAAAAAGAGGATTGGGAAAAATGGTTCGGTGACTATCAAAAATTGCTTGAGCAAGAAGGAATGACGGTAGAAAGCCGATTGCTTGCCATGAAGAAAGTGAACCCAAAATATGTATTGCGGAACTATATGGCACAATTGGCCATCGATGAAGCAGACAAAGGCAATTTCGAATTGGTTGATGAATTGTATCAATTATTAAGAAAGCCGCACGACGAGCAACCCAACATGCAAAAGTGGTTTGCTTTGCGTCCCGATTGGGCCATGAACAAAGTAGGATGTTCTATGTTATCTTGCAGTAGTTAAAAACCCGTTAAATGAAAGTATTAGGATTCGCAGGTAGCAACAGTGCTGCCTCCATCAATAAAAAATTAGTGTCCTACGTTCTACAACAAGCAGAGGCGCACACAACAGAACTTTTGGACTTAAACGATTATGAAGTAGCGATTTATAGTCCTGAACGAGAATCCAAGGATGGAATTCCAGATAAAATCATGGCTCTAGCTGAAAAAATAGCTGAAGCCGACATCCTTATTATTTCACTAGCCGAGCACAATAGCAGTTATTCAGCAGCCTTTAAAAATGTGTTTGATTGGATGTCGCGGATACCGAATCGTACAGTATTTGTTGATAAGCCTTTGTTCTTAATGGCAACCTCGCCTGGCGTGCGCGGAGGTCAAGGGGTTCTTGAAGCTGCTCAAGATCGTTTTCCTAGAAATGGTGCGGCTGTTGTTGCCGTGTTTTCTTTGCCTCAATTTCATGAAAATTTTACCAACGGAATTCTATCTGAACCCTACCATTCTGAATTAAAAACAAAACTTTTTTCAGTTCTTACCAACCATTAAATGTCTTCTTTCGTTAGCTAAGCGGCGGGTTTCCAATAATTGACAAGGTTTACGTTTATACTGCCAAGATGGGATTATCGTAAGATATGATACAATCGGTAACCAAGGAACACAAATGGCTGATACATACCAATGGTCAGGGGGTTCATCATCAACGAATGATTCTACTTACGCAACAACTGGTGGAGCTTATACTTTAGCGATAACAGATGCTTGTGGATCAGGTACAGAAACAATCACTCTTACTATGAATGATGCCCCTTACCTTCATTCACGTCGACGCTTTCATATTTGACAGCTCCGTTTACAAATACATCAGCTACTGGTCCAAACCCAACATATTTATGGAACTTTGGTGATGGTAATACTTCAACAATTGCCAATCCAAGGAACATTTATAGTGCTTCAGGACCTTACACTGTTACTTTGACAATAACAAACGATTGTGGTTCTACTACATTCACAGACAGCATTCTTTTGACTGTTGCTGGAATTGATGAGTTATTAGTTAATGGTGATGTAAATGTATTCCCGAATCCATCTAACGGTGAATTCACAATTGATATGGAATTGATTTCAAACAGCAACGTTTCTTTCCGAGTTGAAAACTTGGTTGGAGCTTTAGTTTACGAAACACAATCTATTACAATTGACGGTGCACATTCTGAAACGATTTCTTTAGGAAATGTTCCAACTGGAGTTTACTTTGTAAACATTCAAGTAGGTGACAACAACCTAGTGAAAAAGTTAATCATTGAGTAAGCCTCAATAAAAATTTCAGGAAAAGCGTCTTGGTTCTCCAAGGCGCTTTTTTTGTGTTATTTTGTGTTGGTTTTTTTGCTGCCACAAATTTCACTAACCTGCCTGCCGGACAGTTACGGTGTTCACTAATGTTGGGTGCAGGGGTATTGGTGATTAATCATGTTTTTATAAGTATGCTCTAAATCCATCGTGGCGCCTTATACAAAGCAGTGCACACTTTACATTCGTGCAAATTAACTTCGTTGCTGCTTCGCGATCGTGCAATTCGTGACTCACCTTCAACCCAGCACTTCCTCGCTTCATTCGTCGTAATTCATACCAAAAAAAGCCCCGAAAGGCTCCTATATGTATTACAATCTGTGGTTTCTATAGTAAATCATTGGCCAAATTAGCCAATTCAGAACGTTCCCCTTTTTCAAGTTTAACATGGGCAAATAAGTTTTGCCCTTTTAACTTATCTATCAAGTAGGAAAGTCCATTACTGTTTTCATCCAAATAAGGTGTATCTATTTGATGGCAATCCCCCGTAAAGACGATCTTCGTACCCTCTCCTGCTCGCGTGATGATCGTTTTCACCTCGTGTGGCGTTAGATTTTGGGCTTCATCGACAATGAACATGATATTGGACAAACTACGTCCACGGATGAAAGCTAATGGAGTAATCACAATTTTACCTTGCTCCTCCATTTCCATTATGGCTTTGTGCTTCTTTTCGTTCTCGCCAAATTGCGCTTTGATGAACTTTAAATTGTCCCAAAGTGGTTCCATATACGGACCAATTTTGTCGCTGGCATCGCCGGGTAAAAATCCGATTTCTTTATTGGACAATGGCACAATTGGACGAGCCAAAATAACTTGATGAAACTGTTTTGACTGTTCCAATGCTGAAGCTAAAGCCAAAAGCGTTTTACCTGTTCCAGCAACGCCTTGTAGGGCAACCAATTTTATGTCCGGGTTCAATAAGGCACTGAAGGCAAAAGCTTGTTCGGCATTCTTCGGTTTGATTCCATACACGAATTCTTTCTCGATTCGTTCAATTTGATCCAACAACGGATTGTACACGGCCAAAGAAGAGCTTTTCCCGTTCTTTAAAATGTAGTATCCATTGGCAATTTTTCTGTCGCCCAATATCCCATCTTCATCGATTTTTCCTCGGGTAAAGATTTCACGGATTACATCCGATTCCAAATTTTCGATCGTTAGTGTAGAGGCGTCTTCCAATTCATTCATGGACACTTTCCCCGTCTCATAATCTTCCGCAGCTATTCCCAAGGCCTTCGCCTTAATACGTAAATTAATGTCTTTGGTAATCATTATAACATCCTTCTGCCTTTCCGTTTCTTTCAAAAACAAAGCGGAATTGATGATTTTATGATCGTTCTTTCCATGTGCGTATATGTCTTCCGCGTTGAGTCCGGCGGGTGTTGTTTCAAGAATAACTTTGAAGTCCCCTTTGTTCTTCCCTAAGGATATCCAATTTTGTAGACTGCTAGTAGCCGACAATTTGTCGATAAAGCGAATCACTTCGCGAGCCGAAAAGTTTTTTGAATCGTTGCCGACCTTGAACTTATCCAATTCTTCCAATACGGTGATCGGAATTGCTACATGGTTGTTTTCGAAATTAGTGATTGCTTGATGATCGTGAATGAGTACAGATGTATCTAACACGTAGATTTTCTCTTTTTTCTTAGCCATAAAGGGGGACGTATTTTCACAAAAGGTAGAGTTTATTTAGGGATAAAAACACAAAAAAGACAAAAGGTTGTCTACACAATTTTGTTGAAAGTTTAAAAAAAAGAGCCCTCGGAATGAGCGCTCTTTTCATATTGGGTTGAAAAATATTATTTAATTACGAACTGCAAAGTCTTTTGAGATGACCCAGCAATGATCCGCACGAAATACATACCTGCTGAAAGATTCTCTGTCCCCATGAGAACTAGGTTTTCACCATTCGAAGCTTTAATTCTGTTTCGTTGTAGTTCTTTCCCTGTTACATCTTGTATGCTAATGTTCACATCAGATTCTTGGAAAGTATAAAATTTCAAATTAATTTCTCCTTCCGATGGGTTCGGGTATAAACTCACTTCTCTCAGAATTTCTTCTTCATTTAAAGTCAATGCAGAAGATCCTCCGGAGTAAAAATTGATTTGATCTAAAAACAAATTGTTCCCGTCGTCTGAATCAAAAGTAAATCGTGTTAAGAGATTCGAAACGAAAAACGTTTGATTAATTCCCGTCACATGCACTTGAACAAAATCTGATGGTTGAGCGGTCCAGTTAGATGACACCACCTCACTTGATAAGATGGAACCAGCAATGGTTTTTCTTGTCGACCAAATATCGCCGCAATCTTTTGATACTTGAAATCTCAACACCTCATAGTTTTGAGATCCTCGTTTTCTATACGCATATCTAAAACTAAAGGTAACTGTATCTGTCGGCGCAAAACTGCTTAAGTCAAATCCATTGGAAACTAAGTCATCTGTTTCTCCTTCTGGTTCATTAAAATTCTGTAGACGAATACTTTTATTTCCTTCTGAACCTGTCCCTGTGTACACTTCAAAAGCGTTCCCCGATCCACTCTTTGCTCTCCAAAATGAATTCGGATCGCTCAAGGTTGTATAATTTTCAAAGCCTTCTATATAAGGTAAAATTGAGCCAAAAGGACGAACGTTAACATAAGCTGTTTTTAATTCCGTTTGGGTATTTGAAGAACCGTCTGTTGCTACAAGAGTAACCGAATAAATTCCAGGTGTGTTATAAACGATAACTGGATTCTCAGCCGTTGACGTGCTTGGTGTTCCACCAGGGAAACTCCAGTTCCAACCTTGAATATCATGAAACGAAGCGTCAAAAAAGTCAATTTGTGCACCTATACATATGTCTGTTTTCGAAGAGAAGAAATCGGCTTTACACACGACCAAATTACTATCCGCACCAACAAGCGCTAGATTTGATGTTGAGATGACATTGTTTCTTCCTCCTACTCCAGAAGTGATAGCTGTTCTCATTCGCAAAGCTTGACCCGTCGTGAACATTTTTGAACAATAAGAATAGTCCATGTAATTTTCTACATTGTCTACTTGATCAAAACCCCAGAAGGAATTATCGCCATTACAAGTGTTTGAAAATACGTTGCAATTCGTATTTCCAGCCGTCAGAGGAGTGTCGCTAACACCATCATCTTGATTACAATTGTTTTGTCCAGGGCCTGGGCTATTTCCAGACCCCCATGTATGAGGCAAATTCAACCAGTGACCAACTTCATGCGTTAAAGTTCTACTTCGGCTTACACTACCAGTGCCAAAAGATCCTACATAGTTTTGAAGCACATAGATTCCATTTCCCATTGAAGACCCTTGTGATCCAGGTAAATATGTATATCCTGCCGCTCCACCAATATCATCGCATACCATTATGTTCAAATATCTGTTGCCCGGCCATGTGCCATTGTAAACATCATTTCCAGAAATTATAGCGGATCGAATGTCTTGTCCACTCGCCCCATCAAAAGTGATTGGGTTTTTCGTTCGCGTGATACCACTAAAACAAGTGCCATCTGGAGCAATAGTTGCAAATACAAATTCTATTTCAACATCTGCTGGCATACCCAGAAAGGGCGCGTAAACTACATCTGCATCAGCGTTTTCTCGAGCAAAATCTCTGTTTAAAATGAATAAGGCATCTTTAATTTGTGCTGTAGATATGTTTTCATCTCCTCCGTTGTGCACCACGTGAAAAACAACTGGAATGCGGTAAATAACTCCTTTATTCGGAATATCCCCTTTCCCTTTTGAAATGAAACTTGCTTCTTCATTCCGCAGCTGCTCTTGGTCTTTTTCAAATTGTTTCTTAAACGCAGGGGCTTTCATCAATTCATTTTGTAAAACGTGTTGACGACAATACTCAATACTTTCCCCTTCCCTGCAGTTTTGTGGATTAATCTCTCGGCTTATTTGGGCAAAGCTGTTCATGCCCACAAGGAGGGAGATGAGAAAAAATAATTTCCTAAACATATATAATGGTATTTATGAAGTTGTAAAGTATAACAACAGAATCTGTATTCTGTTTAAAATTATCGTCGCAAGTTATAAATTAGTTGGAAAACAAAAGTAAAAAAACGGAGACATTGTTGTTGAAATTAATTGAAAAAAGGAACCCTAAAAGACTGTTTTTGCTAGAGTTCATTTATATCCATGAATCTTTGAACATTTTTTGCCGTTCCAAAAACAACCAAAGTATCACATTCCAAAATTTTAGAATCACTGGACGGAACACCTATAACATGTTGTTCTTTAATTTTTTCCCCGTTTTTTTCTTCTTCAAATTCCCGCTTTATAGTCACCAAAGTCAACTCATAGTGATTCCTGAATTCAATATTATCGATGGTTCTTCCTATGACTCCTTTTGGCGCAATTATTTCAGCAATCTCGTAATCGTCAGGTAGCTGAAGGAAGGATAAAATACTCGGATTTATCAATTTCTCGCGCACAACATAGGCCACCTCATCCTCTGGAATAATGATTTCATGAACACCTACTTTTTCCAAAATCAATTTTTGTTGGAGGCCACTAGCTCTTGCAATGATTCTTTTTACATTCAAATCCAACAGGTGAACACAGGTTAAAATAGTCGCCTCAAAATTTTCGCCGATAGCAACTACAATCGCATCCATATCGCTGACAGATTGCGAAATCAATGCTTTTTTGTCTGTTGCATCTAAAGTTACGGCAAAGGCAACATCGTCTTTTATGGACTCTATTTTATCTTCATTGTCATCAAAAGCAAAAACCTGTGACCCTTTTTCTGCCAGTCTTTTCGCGATCGTGGAGCCGTATCGTCCAACACCAATTACTGCAAATTTATTGTGTTTCATTTTCTTAAAATTAATTCAATGCTTGTTCTAAATCTTCTATCAAATCGTCAATATCTTCCACTCCCACACTCAATCGAATTAAAGAATCAACAATTCCTATTTTCTCTCTTTCTTCTTTTGGAATAGGTCCATGCGTCATTGTTGCTGGATGTCCAATTAAAGATTCAACTCCGCCTAAAGATTCCGCTAGTGCGAAAATTTTAACGTTTGCCACAATCTCATGGGCATCCTCCAGTTTATTTCCTTTTAAGGTAAAAGACAGCATTCCACCAAACCCACGCATTTGTTTTTTAGCAACATCGTGATTCGGGTGAGATGTTAATCCTGGCCAATACACTTTGTCTACCTTGGGGTGAGCTGCAAGAAAATGAGCGATTTTCTCCCCATTTTCGCAATGTCTCTGTACGCGTAAATGCAATGTTTTAATACCCCTCAAAACTAAAAACGAATCCATAGGCGCCGTAATGGCTCCAGATGAATTCTGAATTCTATAAATTTCCTCGGCAATTTTTTCGTTGGAAGTGATTAATGCTCCCATCACAACATCAGAGTGTCCTCCGAGATATTTTGTGGCAGAATGCATCACAATATCAACGCCTAAATCCAATGGGTTTTGCAGGTAAGGTGTTGCAAAAGTATTGTCGACACAAAGCATTGCATTCGCCGTTTTGGCTATTCTCGCCATGGCGGAAATATCAATGATATTCAACGTTGGATTTGTTGGTGTTTCTACCCAAATCAATTTCGTATTTGTATTGACTAATTGTTCCACAGCGGCTACATCTCCCATTTCAACGAAATGAAATTTAATCCCGTATTTCGCAAAAATTGTCGTGAAGAGACGATATGATCCGCCGTATAAATCATTGGTTGAAATGACTTCATCTCCCGGGTTCAACATCTTGATTACACAATCAATTGCCGCTAACCCAGAACCAAAACATGCCCCAAATTTTCCGTTTTCTAATGAAGCCAAATTCTTCTCTAACGCATGTCTAGTAGGGTTTTGGGTTCGTGAATATTTGTATCCTTTATCCTCTCCTATTGCATCCAAAACGTAAGTAGAAGTTTGATAAATAGGTGTCATAATTGCTCCAGTCGTTGGATCTGGATGTACACCGGCATGAATCACTTTTGTAGCGAATTTCATTTTATCTTCTTTCATCTGAACAAATTTAGCAAGATTTCTCACCAAAACTACTTTTGTACAGTATAACAAAGCAGTCTTTTTTGTTTAAATTCGTACGGAACTTTTAAAGTTGAATTCATAGCTTGTCAACATCTTTAGCATATATTATTCAGGAACTTGCGGATGATTTGAAATCTTTCAATCGGAATGATATTCTTGTCAATTTTTCTGAGAAGGAAACGTACGAGATAGCCGATGAAACAAACGAACTTGTCATTTCTTCGGATTCTGAAATTCTCCGTACCTACAAGAAAGCAAAGCTTGTTTTTCGCGAAAGTGGAACGACGGTTTTTTGTCTTTCAAAGGGAATTTTGAAATGGGAATGGAATGGCGCCGTCTGTGAATCACCAATCCTTTTGTTTCCAGCAGAGATTATTCTGGATAAAGTCAAAAATAAATTCAAGATAACTTGGGACGACGAGGACGCATTTCTCAATCCGTTCATCTTGTTTTATTTTAAAAAGCAATTCGATTTTGATTGGCCAGAAATTGATTTTTCGAAGCCCGATTGGACCCAACTAAATGATCAATTGACCGATCGAGGATTCGAATTCGGTGTTCTTGCTAAAAATCATTTTGGCAACTTTCATCACCATCGTTTTACTATTCTTCGTGAATTGGAAGGTTTGGCTCAATTGAACGTCCTTTCCGCCAATTTGCAAAGTTTGTTCTCTGAAGAGGCTGCAACCCCTTTGCTATACAAAAGGGAACCCCGGGCTTTATTCCCGGCAGATAACGATCAACAATTCGTCTTCGAGGAATTGATAAAAAAGAATATTGTTGTGCACGGCCCTCCAGGAACTGGCAAGTCGCAAGTATTGGCCAACATGCTGGGAAAAAATTTGAGCCAACAAAATAGCACTTTGGTGGTTTCCGAAAAAAGAGTAGCCCTAGAAGTCCTGCAACAAAAACTTGATAGTGTTGGATTAAATCGATTTGCCTATTTACAAGGAGTAAAAGCGAATGCTCAATCTCTCTTGGACCAACTCAAAGAAACGTGGCAATTCTTGGAAAGCTATGCCCGCATTGTTTCTCCACATCTTCCTGTTTCCAAATTAAAATTGGATGGATTGCAGTTCAAATTGAATGTATTGTCCAACAAAGAATTGATCGGGGGCGTATCTTTTTTGGAATTCCGTGAATTAAAAAAAGGCAAAAAGCTTAAAAAAGCAAAATACGTCGGGGCGGCCGCCAGCATCCGTGAGTTTTTAAAGAGGAAAGTTGTTTTAGCCGAACTTTTTTCTCAAAACTTGAATGAAATCACACGGCACATTTCGAAAAAAAGACTGGAAAAAGAAGAGGTTTTTCAATTTGATGAAAAGGTAGGCGAGCTTCAAAGAAAGTACACTGAACTTCGCGAACAATTTCAATTCAACACCAAGGATGAACTTGAAAAACTGCTCAAGCAAGCCTCCTTTGCCCAAATTCTAAGGAACGAAAACCACAAGGATTATTTCCCCATATTAAAACCCGATTCTCCCGATACGAATAAATTTCTCCGTTGGAGTAAAAAATACTTTGTTCTTAAAAAGGAAGTGGAAAATGCGAAAGAAAAAAACAACCATTGGCAAAAATCACCCTCTCTTTCTGAAACGCAATCTTTATTAAAAGAAATAAAGGCTGCTGGCTTTTTTCAAAAAAGGAAGGTAAAAAAGTATCTTAAATCTATCCTGAAAAGTCCGTTCGTTGAATTAGAAAATGCACTGACCGCTAACTTGGAACATCACAATAAAAAAGCAGATTTTAGAGAACTTGAAAAGAAACTAACGAGCATAGGAATAAAAGAAGAGACTGAAATATTCTGGGTGAAAGATCTTCATGCCAAAATGACGATTGAAAATTGGACCCTTTGGAACGAAACAGACGCTATAACGAATGCAAAATTAGCCGATGCCAATATTCGCTTAAATGACTTTTACCAAAACATTAAAACCTATTTTCAATTGGAAAATAGCGATTCGATTGGGGATGTTTTTCAAGTGTTCACCGATCATTTCCCAGATTTCTTGAGCAACCGAAAAAAACTCGTCAAACTCCCTTCCAGTCTTTACAAACACTTCAGTAATTGCGAAAATTTCGAACAATTAGAAGCCGAAACCTTCAAAAGTAATTGGATCCGTTTTGTAGAAAGTTTTCCTGCGTTTAAAGATTTTGTATTGGACGATTTGGACGAGTTACTGCAAGATATTTTAATTCATGAAGACAAAGAATCAGTAAGTTTTACGCAAGATATTATCCTGAAAAGGAAAGGTCAATTTGACATATTGAACGAACTTTTGCGAATGCCCGCAAGAAAGCTTACTGATGAGCAAAAAAGTCGAAAAGGAGTTTTGCGAAAAGGCCGTTCCTTGTTGATAAAGGAGTTTGGAAAAACACGAAGTCACCCTACTATTCGAGAGTTACTGCAGTCAGAAGCAAGAGAATGGATTTTAACCTTGATGCCTATTTGGATGGTTAATCCCGCTCAAGTGGGCGACTTTTTTCCCTTGGAAGAAAACCTTTTCGACATGGCCTTTTTCGACGAAGCCACACAAATTCCTTTAAGCAATGCTTTGGGCAGTTTACACCGAAGTAATCGAGCAATGATCTTGGGTGATGAGCATCAAATGTCGCCGTCTAATTTTTTCAAAGCTGGCGATTCAGAACCAATAGATTTACTTCATCAAGCGCGCTACAATTGGCCAAAAGTAATGCTCAAGCATCATTACCGCAGTCAACATCCAGAATTGATTGATTTTTCCAATCGTTATTTTTACGATAATGAATTAATCGCCTATCCGAATGCAAATCGACAGGTAAATCCGGTAGAACTTCACTACGTGAAAAATGGAGTTTATCTGGAGCAAGGAAATCAAGAAGAAGCAAAAGCTCTCGCCCAATTATTGAGTGAGAAATTGCAATCAAACGACTCGATTGGGGTTGTTGCTTTTTCAGAAACACAATTGAAATGCATCAACAAGCACTTGTCCAATAAGGATAAACTGTTGTTAGAAGAGAAAATCGATAGCAACAAATTATTCTTTCGTGCCCTCGAAAATGTGCAAGGTGAAGAATGTGATCATCTTTTGATTAGTTTAGGTTACGCCAAAAATGAAGAAGGAAAATTGAATTTAAATTTTGGTCCATTGAACCGTAAAAGTGGTCGACGGAGATTGAATGTGCTGTTGTCAAGAGCCAAACAAAAAATTGACTTTTTCTC
>DGBF01000142.1:32266-70320 GCA_002384725.1 Flavobacteriales bacterium UBA4011 | reverse complement strand
CTCCTCTATTCAGTCCTCAGATTTATCTTTAAGTGATAATGATTCCTTGAATTTACTTCGTCTGTTTTTACTGCAAATTGAAACGCCGAAAGACGAAACTCTGTTCTATTTCCCGCATAAATTGAAAGTGAAATCAATTTCAAAAGAAACAGAACCAAAGGAAGTAGAATTCAAAAACTTGATGGAAAAACTGAAAGATGCCAATGAACTATTGACTTTCTATCGAGTTTTGCATCAACGTGGGTGGAAAATCAAGTTTTAGAGTCGTTTAAAGTTAAAAAAGTCACTAAACCAATTTAAGGTGTAAAATCCCTTTTTTAGGGTAGGGTTTGTTTTTGAGTTCTTCGTACTTTTGTTACTCGATGATAGGATTCAATCTTTCCGATTTAAAGGTAGGCGACAAGGCCACAATTTCTGGTTTAAGCACTGGAGATAACCATACTGCTTTGTTGGCGCTAGGGTTTATGCGAGGCAAGTCGATCGAAGTTTCTCTTCGCGCTCCTTTCAATGGCCCAATGGCCGTAAGAATGGGACAAACCTTAGTATCACTTCGTCCCGAAGAGGCACTTCAAGTTCTCGTAGACAAACTATAAGATGAAGAAAATCGCCATACTCGGCAATCCAAATACAGGCAAAAGTTCCGTTTTCAATTTGATGACTGGTCTCAACCAAAAGGTGGGGAATTTTACGGGAGTCACAGTTGAATTAAAATCTGGAAAAATTAATGGCGCTCCGGATTATCAAATGATTGATTTCCCTGGTGTATATAGCCTTTTTCCGAACAGTGGTGAAGAACAAATTGTGATGGATGTGCTTTCTAATTCAGAACATGATGCTCATCCAAATGCGATCATCACGGTTGTTGATTCATCGAATTTAGAGCGTAATCTCTTGCTTTTTGATCAAATATATGAACTGAATATACCGAATATTCTGGTACTAAACATGGCCGATGTTTCTTCTCGAGCTGGATTAAAAACGGACTTAGACAAACTTTCAGCTGCTTATCCTGATATGCAAATCATTGAAATGAATGCTCGAGTTGGACTAGGAAAAAAGCGTTTGTTGGAGGCAATAAAATCAATTTCTTTTGAGTCTAAAACTAAAACCGTTTTCCCTTTTAGAGCGGACGCTGAAGAACAAAATACCGATACTTTAAACAGAAGAAATAAAATTGAAAGTTTAGTTGAAGCTTGTCAAACGCGTGAAAAAGACAACCGAGATCGTTTTATTTTAGACAAAGGGTTTGCCCACCCTGTTTTGGGATATGGTATTTTCATTTTGGTGCTTTTTATCATTTTTCAAAGTGTTTTTGCCTTGGCCAGTTACCCAATGGATTGGATAGATATGGGGTTCAGTTGGATAACTGAAGCATTGCACAACAATCTACCGCCAGGTGTCTTAACCGAATTGCTCTCCGACGGAATTTTACCTGGAATTGGCGGAGTCCTCATATTCATTCCTCAAATCGCCCTGCTATTTTTCTTCCTCGGGGTATTAGAAGAAACGGGGTATTTATCGCGCGTTATTTTTCTAATGGATAGATTAATGAGGCCTTTGGGATTAAATGGCCGAAGCGTTGTACCCTTAATTTCTTCCTTGGCGTGTGCCATTCCTGGGATTATGGCGGCGCGAACAATTGCGAACTGGAAAGAGCGTTTAATTACCATTTTCGTTGCTCCGCTGATGAGTTGTAGCGCTCGAATACCTGTTTATACTGTACTGATTGCAATTGTTATCCCAGACAAAGAAGTTTTAGGATTCATCAATCTTCAGGGATTGGTTTTATTGGGTCTTTACCTTTTGGGATTGGTTTCCGCTTTGTTGATGGCAGTGGTTATGAAAATGTTTATCAAAAGCAAAGACAAAAGTTTCTTACTTCTTGAACTACCCCCCTATAAAGGTCCTCGATGGGGAAATGTTATCGTTACGATGTGGGCGAAAACTCGAAGTTTCGTTTTCGATGCAGGTAAAATTATCCTTACAATTTCCATTTTAATTTGGTTTACCGCCTCGTATGGTCCAAAAGGCCACGTTTCTGCTTTGGAAGCTGAAGCTTTTGGTACAACAGTCGAAAACGAAGGAGAATTGGCCGCATTGAGATTGGAGAATTCATACATCGGAATAATGGGGCAAACGATTGAACCCGTTCTTCGTCCATTAGGTTACGATTGGAAAATTGGGATAGGATTAATTGCCTCTTTTGCCGCGCGTGAAGTTTTTGTCGGAACAATGGCGACTATCTATTCTGTGCATGATTCCGACGAAAACTCAAAGACTTTGTTGGATAAAATGCGAAGCCAAACCTTTAAGAGTGGTCAACCTGTTTATACTTTAGCGACAGGTGTTTCTTTGATGGTGTTTTATGTTTACGCCCTTCAATGTATGGCAACCGTTGCTGTAGTGAAGAAAGAAACCAATTCGTGGAAATGGCCGATTTTGCAATTGGTCAGTATGGGCGTAATTGCTTATCTTGCAGCATGGATAACGTATCAAATCTTATCTTAAGATGCAGGAAATAATCGCCATTCTATTATTGGTTGGAGCACTTGCTTCCTTGTTTTTTCGGTTTCGAAAGCCGAAGAAGGGGTGTGAGGATTGCGGCGAGTGAAGAATCATAAACAATCCTAATTGAATAATTTTATCCGCTAAAACTGGAATAATTACTCCAACTACATCATTTGATTCGGATTTGCTACATCTGATTCTTTGTTCAGGATAATGGGTTATTGTGCTTAAATTATTAACTTGTAAAAAAAAATTATCATGAAAACCCTTTATACATCGCTATTAATGACTTTCGCATTCAGCGGATTCAGTCAAACCCCAGTAAACTTGAATATTTACCACAAACTTGGTACAGCAGATTTTGCTTACAATCAACCTTCGCAAAACAATATGTCGAACGGTAATTTTAAACTGACGCGTATGGAATACTATATGACGAAGTTCACAATTATCCATGACGGTGGAATGATCACAACGGTGCCAAGTTCAGTTGTAGCAATCGTGAAAGCGAATGAACAAACTTCCATCGCATTGGGTTCTTATAACGTTACAAACATTGAAGGAATCAAATTTCACATTGGCGTACACACTCCTGTAAACCATCAAGATCCTTCTGTTCAACCGTCTGGTACACCTCTTTCATTTCAATCACCATCTATGCATTGGGGCTGGACATCTGGTTACCGTTTTATCGCTTTGGAAGGGAAAACGGGAACTGCAATGAATCAAACTACAGAGTTGCACGGTTTAGGTGATGCAAATTACTACGAAACTACAGTAATGGCTGTTGGAAATTTATTCAATGGCGAATATTTCGTCAATGTTGATGCGGATTACAATCGTGCATTAGAGAATGTCAATATTTCACAAGGGGTTGTTGTGCATGGCGAAAATCAAGAAGCAGCTGTGATGATAGCAAATTTCAAAAACTATGTCTATTCACCTAGCGCCAGTTTGGCTGGTTTGACAGAAAGCATTGCGGAGAACACAAGTGTTTATCCAATTCCTTCGAATGGATCACTTACGATTTCTACACCTGTCAATTTTATTGGAAATAGCATCAAGATATTTGACCTAACAGGAAAATTGATTCAAGAACATCTCTTGGTTGATGGTCAAAATAAATTGGGTATCTCATTGAAAAACAAAGGATTTTACATTTTAGATTTTTATCAAAATAATGATAAACTATTCTCGAAGAAGGTCTTGAACAACTAAAACTTAAAACATGATTTACAGAATATTATTTTCTGCATTTGTTTTAATTGTAATCGCCTTTTCGTGTAAAAAATCAGTCAGTGGAATTGACGGTGTGTTTTTAGAGTCCGAACCATATATCCTCGATTATGGCAACACTCTTGCTGCCCCCAATCTTCCTGCTGACAATCCTTTAACGAAAGCGAAAGTGCAATTGGGCAGAATGCTTTTCTATGAAAAATCATTGTCTGGTGATAACTCCATGTCTTGTGCAAGTTGTCACAATCAAGCGAATGCTTTTTCAGATATCAATCAATTCTCAATAGGAATAGACGGACTACCAGGCGGAAGACAAGCCATGGCAATTGTCAATATGGCGTGGAATTCAAATGGATTCTTTTGGGATGGGCGGGCTGCAACATTGCGCGAGCAAAGCTTAAAACCAATTCAAGATGTACTTGAAATGCATGAAACGTTACCGAATGTCGTGGTCAAATTGTCGGCAAAGACAATTTATAAGGACCAGTTTAAAAGAGCCTTTGGTACAGAAGAAATCACTTCAGAAAAAATGAGTTTGGCCATGGAAGCCTTTATGTTCACGCTCGTTTCAGGAAATTCGAAATACGATAGATTTCTGGCCGGTTTAGCTTCTCTTACACCAAGTGAAGAACATGGACGACAACTGTTTTTTGCAGAATACAACCCTGGTTTTCCTAATTTGTCAGGTGCAGATTGCGCACATTGTCATTCTGGAAGCAATTTCGAAAATGATCAGTACATGAACAATGGATTGGACATCGATGCGAATATGTTGGATGATGGCTACATGAATGTTACCTTGAATGCTTCAGATAAGGCCAAATTTAAAGTTCCAACGCTCAGAAACATTGAAGTTACTTTCCCATATATGCACGATGGTCGATTGACTACTTTAGAAGAGGTCGTGGATCATTATAATACTGGAATTCAAAGTTCTTCTACAGTTGATCCCGCAATTTTAAACACACAATTCTCTGGATTAATGCTCAACGCTCAGGATAAAATAGATTTGGTGAATTTCTTAAAGACTTTGACCGATCATTCATTTCTAACCGATCAGCGTTTTTCTAGCCCATTTTAATGGGTATGTCGATAAATAAATTTTTGATCTGTCAAGGCGTTTAAAAAGGAAATTAAATTTTTTCTGTCCTCATCTGAAAGCACAAAAGGTTTCAGGTGAGGACTTTTGTTTTTATTTGGAAAGCCCCCTGATTCATAATGTCTGATTACTTCATCGAGCGTTTTAACGCTTCCATCGTGCATATAAGGTGCTGTCAATCCTATATTGCGCAAAGTCGGGACTTTAAACAAATCTCTATCTGTTTCTAATTTAGTAACACGCATTCGTCCAGAATCTGGATAAACTGGATAAAGACCATTGTTTTTTGTCGAAAAATCGGTGAAATTGAACCCGTTGTGACATTGCGTACAATGCAGCGTATTGAAAAATAAATCTTTCCCTTTTCTTTCTGATTCACTCAACTTTTCTTTGTTTTTCAAGGACAAATCGTATTTAGATTGGTAGCTAACCAATGTTCTCTGAAATGTTCCTAATGCTCGAGTAATTACATACGGATCCAGGTCTCTTTTGTATGCTTTTTGCGCTAACTTTTGGTATTCGGGAACAGATTTCAATCGCTTGGTAATTTCAACAATATTGAAGGCCATTTCAGCATGCTCTTCGATGGGAACAATGGCTTGTTTTTCCAAAGTTTCCAAAAACCCGTCGAATAAATAAGTTGAGTTGAAGCCCACATTTGTCAAGGTCGGAGCATTCCGAGTTCCCAATCGCCCTTGGACCCCAGGAGTAATTGCTTGGTTATCTGCAAAAGCCATCGCTGGATGATGACAAGTATTGCACGCAATAGTTCCATCAATGGATAATCTTTTATCAAAAAAGAGTTTTTTGCCTAAAGCGACTCTTGATTTTGTGATTTTGTTGCCTTCTGGAATATCCATTTTCGGGAAATAAGTAGGGAGGCGTTTAAATACTCCATTTGAGTTTTTAAGCTTAATGATGGTCAAACTTGATAGAGAAAGGAGAACTACGAGAATAATCAGGATGCGCATCTTCAAAAATAGGATAATTGAGTTAGTTTTTCAAATGTGAAGTTGTCTAAAAAATTATCAGTCGCGGTAGATAGTCTGCGGTTTTGGGTTATTGGAATTCCAAACAACATTTTCTCTTTAAAATTCGCGAATTTTAAGATTACAAAAATTTCAAAATTCTCTTGATGTTCAGATAGTTATGAGTTCGCTTTCATCCTCAATTCACAAAAAAATTCAATCGCCCCTCCAATTACTACTCATCAAAAGAAACATTCTGACTTTTCAAAATACCTCTAACACGATATGCGAACCAAGCCAAGAATACAAAGCAAGCTACAGAAACCAGATATGACCATTGTATGTCAATAATATCCGCTAATTTCCCTTGAATTGGTGGAATAATTCCTCCTCCTAAAATCATCATCACCAAGAAAGCGGAACCTTGTGCTTGGTATTTCCCCAATCCAGCTAAGGATAATGAGAATATACAAGGCCACATAATCGAGAGGAATAATCCCGCGGAAAGCACTCCGTAAATTGCCACAACTCCGCTTCCAAATACACCAAAACAGGTTGCAATCACGCCTAAACCACCAAAGGTCAACAAGGTTTTTGCCGGTTTATCATTGGTGTAAAAGAATGCTGCTATCTGCACAAAAACACACAGTACATACCAATACAATGCGCTCACATCATAACCAGACGCGGAACTCAAAGCCAATACTATTCCAAAAGCAACGAGTGGCACAACAAATCGAAGGATATTTTTTGTCTTTTGTTCTAGATCAAATGCATTGATGGCACCCGTCCAACGTCCTATCATTAAACTTCCCCAAAACATGGCCACATAAGGTGCGATTTCAGATGCAGATAATCCACCGAAGGATGGTTTTTTCATGAGTTCCCCTAAATTACTTCCCACGGCAACTTCAACTCCAACATATATGAAAATAGCCAGCATTCCCAAAGTCAATTGTGGATATTGCATGGCGCCCCAGCCTTTCTTTTCCGAACTCCCTTTGATCGAAGCATAGGCAATTCCGGCCAAAATCACGGCCAAACCACCCAATAACCAAAGCATTCTTTTCTCCTCTAGAGGTACCTTTATTTCTTCAATTGTGTTTTGAATATCCATTTGAAGCTCAATCTGGAGTGGTGTAAAATCCTTTAAGGGTTCTCCTTGCGCATCCAGTATTGCCAATTCCATATCGTGATTTAATTCTACCAATTGTTTGGCTTCCTCACTTCTGTACGAACCAAAAACAGGGGCAAAACATATAAACAACAATCCCGTTATCACTAACAATATCCCCATGGCTTTGCCTGCTTTCTCTGTTTTTTCCTCTCGAATTCCTGAGGGCACTCGTTTCGAAAAACCAAACATTACAGCAATTCCTAAGAATAATAGTCCAACGCAACTGTAAAGAATAATTACTTTACTCAAGCTTAATCCTGCAATATCTTCATCGCTCAAGGCGCCAGCTGTACCAAATAGGGCTAGCGCTACGATCAATGGACCAATTGTTGTTCCCAAACTATTAATTCCTCCACCAAGATTGATTCTACTGCTCCCTGTCGATTCATTACCGAGGGCTATCATAAACGGATTGGCCGAAGTCTGTTGTAAGGAGAAACCCAAAGCAACAATAAATAGACCTAATAACATGCCTGAAAAAGAGTTTCCATTCACGCTTAAAATCATGGCTCCTGCTCCCAATGCCGAGAAAAGCAGGCCGTAAACTATGCTTTTCTTGTATCCCCAAGAGCCCACTAGTTCTTTTCCTGTGATACTGCCAAAAACAAACAAAGCCAGTGCTCCCAAATAATAAGCCGAATAAAATGCAAAATCGATTAGCTGACTTTGAAACTGATCCAAACTAAAATAATTCTTGCAAAACGGGATAAAAACACTATTCCCAGCGGCAATAAATCCCCAGAAGAAGAATACTGAAGTTAAAGAAATTACACCGCCATAATTTGTTGGTGTTGTAGTTTTTGTCGATTGTACCATATCTTAATTATTTGTAACGAAAATAAGATTTATTTCTTCAACTCTTAGATTTATTTCTTTGGAATTAGATTGATTGTTGTTGCTTGAGTATAGAGTTATGGAAAAACTTTTGCCAAACTAAGTCCGCCAAACTCATTTCGAATGTCTTTCTGGCGTAATTCCCATGCTTTCAACTCTAACTCCAAAACCATTAATTGGTCCACTAATCTTAAAACTTCTTTTGAATCATCGGTGATATGAAATCCATTGGACAATCCACTTCCCGCAACAATAGCAGAATTACAAATAACATGGCCAGAACTTGCCATTGCATTAAGGAATTTTAATTTTAATCCTGAACTATTGTTGGTCCATAACAGATGAATTCGCGCCGAATCAATCAGTAATTGCATTTCATCTGTTGAAGGATTCTGTATCAATTCCACATTTTGAGTTCTACATTTGTCTCTAAGCAACTCTGACGGATTCTTGCCTGCAATGATAAAACTTGCTTCAGAATTTGGTTGGACATTATCTAGTATCCAATGAGCAGCTTCGTCGTTTTCTTCTACCGATAAATTGCCTTGAAAAAGCACAAACGGTTCCGTCAGCTGATACATTTCTTCCGTTTTAAAATAGGGAGGAACAAAAAAAGAATTTGCATTAATCTGTGTGAAATGAGCTAATTCCGCCTTCGAAATAACAAGTAAACCTTTCGCCTTCGCTAAAATTGACTCGTAAGACCGTAGCTTTTTGGCTTCGGACATAAAAAATATTTTCTTGAAAGTCGATGCGTTTTGTGCCAAACGCGCATAATATTCATGCTCAATATTGTGTGTTCTCAAATAGAATTTTCCTGGCTGAAGATGCAGATAATGTGAACAATGCAATCCTTCCAAAAGAACCTCATCTTTAGTGTTTTTAAGAATCTTTTCCAGTTCCTTATTTATCCTCGTATTGACAATAAAAGGTGTTTTTGAAAACCAATATTTTACCCCTCCAGGTCGCTTGTAATAATGTACTTCGGTATACTTTTCAAGTTCTTTTGCCCGAGGACGTTTGTATTCAAAACAATGTAAAATAATGTCCCAGCCGTTTTCTGAGAACCATTTTACCCGCGAAAACACATCGATTACACCTCCATAATCCGCTGGAGAAGGAACATCAAATGACACGATATGGATGCGTTTACTCACGATTCAAAATAGATTTTTTTCAGAACTATTTTCTCATTCTCCCAATTTAAGGTTTGAGTCGTTTTTTTACAGTTTTCAACAAAATACAACCTTTTTTCTTCATTTTCAAGTAGTTTTTTGATGTTTTCTATCAAAATTGAGGTAGACACCTCTTCGATAATCAGTCCGATTTCGTGCGTTTCCACCACATTTTTCACCTCCTTGATATTGCTTGCAATTATGGGTGTTCCCACCTGAATATAATCAAAGATCTTATTGGGCAAAGAATTTTCATAATTAATGTTGGTCGATTTATCTAAACTGAACCCAATATCGGCTAAAGCAGAAATAGCCAACATTTCACGATAAGGCTTCTTTCCTAAGAAGAATACTTTCTCTTCCAATTCATTCTTTTTTACAAAAGCTTTCAATTGTGGAACGACATCGCCATCCCCTAGTATGACCAAAACAGCATCGTCAATTTCCATCATCGCTTCAACCAATTCTTCCGCTCCACGATCTACATTGATGCCCGCTCCCTGAAGAATCAGCATTTTTTTATCCGAAGGTATCTGATACGTTTCTTTCGAAACACTTTCCAAATCTTTAATTCTAGGAGAAACATTTCGAACGACGAAAAGCTTTTTTCCATATTTCTTTTCGTAGATATCCGCAATTGATTGATTGACGGTATAAATCTTATTCAACTTCGGGAAAATCCACCCTTCGATTCTCTCCCAAATTCGTTGCACACTTGGTCTGTTTACCAACTCTGGAACGCCTGTATAAAACTCATGTGAATCATACACCAATTCACAATTCTGCTTCCTTTTGGCCGATAAATGTCCCGCCATCAATGTGTCTAGGTCATTCGCAACTATCAAGTCACATTTCTTGAAAAACAAAAAAGTATAGAATTTTAAGTTCAGATTAGCATAAAAAAAGGGCCCTTTTTTAAACCACAATCCAAATCTTTTGGTGGTATAATTCCTTCGTTCTAGTTCCGTGCTATTGGAAAGTTTTCGCCCCAATAAAGTAACGTCCATTCCATTTTCGCAGAGAAACTCACAGACCTTGTGCACGCGTTGGTCGGTGTACAAGTCATTGGAAACAAGAACGTATGCTTTTTTCATCGGATTCTATACAAAGTTAAGGATTGATGGATATTGGAGACGGAAAAAAATGGCTTTTATTTGAATCGTCCCCTTGAAAATATAATAAACCCATCTTTTGAAACAAACCAACCTCTCCTTGTACAGAAACAAATAACCATACAATCATGAAAAAAATAGCATTTATTACATTAGCGTTCTTGGCAACAACATTTGCTTCATCCGCCCAGCAAAATACGTTTGCTGGCCAAAGTAGAGTTACAGAATCTGTTCAAGAAGAAGTTTTTGACAAGGCGACTGGAGAAACAAAGAACGCTATGGTCCTTACCAATACGTTCGCCTAGAAACGAAATAGTTCTAAGTCGCTTCTGTTTGCACTTCGCGAATGGAAGCGAACAATTTAAACGCTTTTTGAATGTCATGCACATTAATGAAAACGATGCGCAACTTATCGCTTTTCTCGGACAAAGTACACGGCAATTCTCCCGTTTTAATTCGTTTTAACAAGACTTGGAATATCGGCGATTCATAAAACTTGGATTGCGGGTCGGAGATCATAAATCCAACCATCTTTCCTCCTTTTATTACCAATTTTTCTATTCCCAAATCTTGAGCCAACCATCTCAACTGAAACGATTGCATCAATTCTTTTACTTGTTCGGGCAAAGGTCCAAATCGGTCGATCAGTTCTTTCGAAAATTGCGTCAATTCTTCTTCCGATTTCAAATCGTCCATGGCTTGATATAATGATAAACGCTCATTAACCTCGTTCACATACGTATCCGGAATACGGATTTCCAAGTCTGTTTCGAACACGCAATCTCGAACAAATGAGGTGTGCGCTCCTTCTTTTTTGGCAAACAAATCTTTGAACTCTTGTTCCTTCAATTCGTCAACTGCTTCGTTCAAAATTTTCTGATACATTTCAAATCCAATTTCTGAAATGAATCCGCTTTGTTCGCCTCCCAACATATTTCCGGCACCACGAATGTCCAAATCTTTCATAGCAATATTGAAACCTGCACCTAAGTCTGAGAATTGAACCAAAGCTTCCAAACGTTTGCGTGCTTCAGAAGTCATCACTGAAAATTTAGGCGCAACCAAATAGCAAAATGCCTTTTTATTCGATCGACCAACTCGTCCTCTCAATTGATGTAAATCGCTCAAGCCAAAGTTTTGTGCGTCGTTAATTATGATGGTATTCGCATTGGAAATATCAATGCCACTTTCGATGATCGTTGTGGCAATCAAAACATCGTATTCGTGGTTGATGAAATCCATCATGATTTTCTCCAACTTTTCGCCGTCCATTTGTCCATGACCAATACCAATTCGAATTCCAGGACATAATCGAGAAATCATACCCGCCACTTCATTGATATTTGCCAAACGATTGTGTACGAAGAAAACTTGTCCGCCTCGACTTACTTCGTAAGCTATTGCGTCGCGAATCGTTTCTTCATTGAAGGAAATAATCTCTGTTAAAACCGGTTGACGATTTGGCGGTGGCGTGTTGATAATACTCAAATCTCGCGCACCCATTAAGGAGAATTGTAAGGTTCTTGGAATAGGAGTCGCAGTTAAAGTCAGCGTATCAACAGTCGCTCGTAAAGTTTTCAATTTGTCTTTTACCGAAACACCAAACTTCTGTTCTTCGTCGATTATCATCAATCCCAAATCCTTGAATTTCACTCGGCTCCCAACCAAAGCATGTGTTCCAATCAAAATATCGATTTTCCCCTCGGCCAAATTTTTCAAGGTTTCAGTTACTTTCTTCGCCGATTTAAAACGATTAATGTAATCAACTGTACATGGAAAATCATCCAATCGTTCCTTAAAACTGCGGTAATGTTGCATGGCCAGAATCGTCGTAGGAACCAAAATCGCTACCTGTTTACTATCGGCAACGGCCTTAAATGCAGCACGAATCGCCACTTCCGTCTTCCCAAAACCAACATCGCCACACACCAACCTATCCATCGGTGTTTTCGACTCCATGTCTTCTTTAATAGCTTGAGTGGTTGTGAATTGATCGGGTGTATCTTCGTACATAAACGACGCTTCCAATTCATTTTGTAAATAGGAATCTGGCGAAAATGCAAAACCGGGTTGCGCTTTTCTTTTGGCGTACAATTGAATCAAATCGAAGGCCAATTCCTTGATTTTTTTCTTCGTTTTGTTCTTTAGGGTATTCCAAGTTTGGGTCCCTAGTTTGCTCATTTTAGGCGAAATTCCATCTTTCCCAGAAAACTTAGAAATCCGGTGCAAAGAGTGAATTCCAACATAAAGTACGTCGCCATCTTTATAAATCAAACGAATGGCTTCTTGTTCTTTGCCGTTCACATCAATCGTTTGCAGTCCTGAAAATTGTCCCACTCCGTGATCGATATGCGTAATGTAATCGCCTTTTTGAAGGTTGTAAATGTCTTTTAGCATCAAAGCTTGCTTGGCTTGACGGAATCCTTCTTTGAGTTGGAAACGATGGTACCGTTCGAAGATTTGATGATCGGTGTAGCATGTCAATTTCAAATCGGGTGAAATAAACCCTTCGTGAAGAGCAATTGGAATGGGTGAAAATTCAACTTCGCCGCCTATATCTTCCATGATTTGAATCAATCGTTCGATCTGTTTGGGTTGATTGGAAAAAATCAGATTGTCAAACCTTTCGGCTGTTTTCGCCATCAAATCTTCCCGCAACAATTCGAATCGTTTATTGAAACTCGGTTGCAAACCAAATTTGAATTCTATCGTTTCGTCCGCTTTGAAATGATAATCTCCTCCCCATTCTATGATGGAAAGGTTCTTTATTTCTTCTTGAAATTCTGTTCCCGAATAAAAAAGTGTTTCTGGTTTTGATCTTCTGGTTTCGCCTAGCCCTTCGTAAATTTTTTCAGATTTCTCATGTGCTTTGTTCAACACATCGGTTGTCAATTCGGCACTTGAAACCCAAAGATTTGTGTTCTTTCCCAAGAAACTTAAAACACTGCCTGTTCCTTCCATGGTCAAATGTTCGTCCTGAATATTCGGCACGATATTGAAATGTTGGTGCGTCGCTTTCGACAATTGATCGACCGGGTCAAAAGCGCGAATCGATTCCGCCTCATCGCCAAAAAACTCAATTCTGAACGGAAAATCATTCGAAAAAGAGAAAATATCGACAATTCCACCGCGTATCGCATATTGACCTGGTTCGTAAACATAGTCCACTCGATCAAAATGATACTCCATGAGCAATTCGTTCATGAATTCTATGCTATACGTTTTCCCAACCTCAACACGCATGGTGTTTTTAATCAGTTTTTTCTGTGTTGGAACTTTCTCGAAAAGTGATTGGGGATAAGCGACCAACCACACATTTTTTTGATGGTTTATCGCCTCCAAAACTTCAGCCCGGGCTACAACATTGGCGTTATCCGTTTGTTCTACTTCGTAAGGTACGCGATACGATGCTGGATAAAAAAGTATGTTTTTAGACTTCGGATAGAGGCTTTGCAGGTCGTTTAAGAAATAGGCTGCCTCTTCCTTGTCTTGCAATAAAAAAAGGTGATGTCCGGGAACTTGTTCGGCCAATGCAGCTGCGGAAAGTGCCTTCGATGAACCGACCAATCCTTTCCAATGTATTCGCGCTCCAGCGTATTGAAAGGCGTTTGCCGTTTCATCTATTTGAGCTAATTCTTTAAACCTTTTTAATAACTGATTCTGATCCATTTCTTACTTGTACAAACGCCGAAAATGCCCCAAGTCTTTTTGGGACATTAAATATTTATGCAAAGATGGGAATAAATGTTGTGGGATGGAACACAGATTTGAGAGATGTCACTGATTTCCGCAGATTTTTAATGTTATGCATTTTTGGTGCTCAGTTGGAAATCTCAACTAATTAACCCTCCTTCTCAGGGAAAAAAATCTGTGGAAATCCGCGTCATCTGTGCTATCCCTGTTCTATACACCCTTACCTTAAAATATTTAGATGAAATCAAATGGGAATTTAAACCTTCAAAGGCTCTTTCAACAAGCCCATACATTTCTCCATCATGTTTTTGGATCCAGTGTAATACGGCACACGTTGGTGTAATTTTGTAGGTTGGATATCCATAACTGGAATTCTACCAGTTGTTGCTAATCCGCCAGCTTGTTCAGCTACAAATGCCAGAGGATTGCACTCGTACAATAAACGTAATTTTCCATCCGGATTGATTGTTGTATCGGGATAAACGTAAATTCCTCCCTTGATTAAGTTCCGGTGAAAATCGGCTACTAAAGAACCTATGTATCGCCCTGAATATGGGTGCGAAGGCGTTGCATCTGCTTCTTGGCAATACGAAATATAATCGCAAAGTCCTTCCTCACATATTTTGATATTCCCTTCGTTCATGGCGTACATTCGTCCATCAACAGGCATTTTCATGTTTTCGTGTGATAAACAAAACTCCCCAATACTGGGGTCTAATGTAAATCCATTAACGCCTTTTCCTGTAGTGTATACCAACATTGTAGACGAACCATAAAGAACATATCCTGCCGCAACTTGATAACGCCCTTTTTGCAACATGTCTTCCATTGTTGCAGGTGTTCCTTGAGGAGAAATTCTTCTGTAAATAGAAAAGATAGTGCCTATCGAAACGTTCACATCTATGTTCGATGAACCGTCTAAAGGATCAAAAAGAACAACGTATTTCCCATTTTTCGAGTCTTCGGATTCAAAGGCAAGAAAGTCATCATTTTCTTCGGATGCGATACCACAAACTTCTCCGCCTTGTTCAAACATTTTAATGAATTGCTCATCTGCAATGACGTCTAGTTTTTGTTGTTCTTCACCTTGAATGTTCACTTCACCTTGCGCTCCAAGAATGTTGTCGATTAATCCTGCGCGGCGAACATCACGTGTTACGCTTTTTGACGCAACAGCGATGTCGTTTAAAATACGTGACAATTCGCCTGTTGCAAATGGAAAATCTGCTTTGCGGTCTAAAATAAACTCATTAAGGGTAATCAATTTCGACATCCGATAAATTTTGGCAAATATCGGTTTTTTTAAGGGAATTAAAGGAAAAGAGGCGGTGAATTAAATACGCTCGAATTCGTAGTTGAATACGGTGTCTTTGTATACCGAAATATTCTGATAATCCGGAATGCGGTGAATATATTTCACATTGAAGCTATTTCTGTCGATAATTTCTCCTGTCACTGCTTTCGCTGAATCAGGGAAAATGTCTTGAACCAATGAATCAGGCATTGCCATTGTTCGTCCTTCCCATTCTACTAAAAATCGGAATTCATTTTGTGCCATGTCAAATCCCCCTGGATTGTATATTCCGAAATATGAACGCTCAAAAGAGTAAACATCACACGTATCTCTTATCGTATCGTTCCAAGTATAGGCGAAACGGCCCTGCATTTTGGTTGTGGAATACGAACAACTTCCATCGTCTTTTTTGTATTTCGAAAAATAATTAACAGCCAATTCGTCGGTACATCCTTTCTTTTTACAAGAAGTCATTGAAAAAGCAAAAGCAATTAGACAAGCGGATAGGAGGATTTTTAAGGATTTCATATAGAATAATTATTTCTACGAAGCTACTACAATTTTTTTTTCTGTCAAAACAAAATATTTATCGTCTTGGTCGAATCTATTGCTTCTTTTTCTTGTTTCGGTAATACTCGCACCTCTCCATAAAGTTACAGGAAAGTTTAAAAAATGTAAATTAGGGGTTCATTCAAATAAAACAAGATGAAAAATTACATCACCATTTCAATTTGGATCTTGGCAATAATAAGTTGTGGAATGATCAATAATAACTCTCAAAAAACAGAAATAACTATGGGAGATACAGTAAACGGGACCATGAAAATAGGCGCATTTTCGAATAGTCTAGCCGTAAAAGATTTGGCAGCTTCCAAGGCTTTCTACGAAAAATTGGGTTTTGAACAAATGGGCGGTGACGTAAAAATGAATTACGTCATTATGAAAAATGAAAAGGCTTTGATTGGATTATTCCAAGGTATGTTTGAAGGAAATATCATGACCTGGAATCCAGGTTGGGATGAAAACGGGAAGAACATCGCCGAGTTTAAAGATGTTCGAGAAATCCAAAAACACCTCAAAGCAAAAGGTCTTGAACTTGACGCTGAAGTGTCAACTGGTGATTCAGGTCCGGGGAGTATTGTTGTAAAAGATCCTGATGGGAATATGATTTTAATTGATCAACATATATAGGATCCTTGACATTGTTAGTATTCAAACTAATGTTTACCGTTGATAGTCAAAATTAAGTTGTATTGAATTAATTTTATTACTGTTAAAAAGACATAGCAAATTTGATTTTCATATTTCGAATTGCCCAAAACAAATAGGAATTAGACCAAGAACTACTAATCAAAAACAATAAATTAAATGAGCTCTTTAAGAATAACTAATGAAGCGCTAGAACGATTTAAGAAAAGAAATTAGATAGGAAGTTTTTACTTTCCTTTTGTCGCCACTGAAAATATGAACGAAATAAATTCCATTTTCGCAATCCGATAAATCAATTTGATGTTGCGTTTGTAGCGTTTTGATTTCCTTCACCATTCTTCCTTGACCATCATAAACCGTCACGCTAAAATTGACATTCTGAGCAATCGAATTAATGTTTACTATTCCGTCGGTAGGATTCGGCAAAACACTGATTCCATTTTCAAATGTGGATTCATTGAGTGCTAAATCATCTAAAATATAGGTCGCTGAAACCTCATCACAATTGGAGGCATTTGTCACAACTGCCGAATAACTGCCGTTTGTTGTAGCAGTATGACAATCAGATGTAGCACCAGAAATCAAAACATTGTTTAGATACCATTGATACGTCAACCCTATAACAGGCGCGGCACATAGATTTGTTCCTGTTTGGGTAATCAAAGGAACTGCTGGTGCAGCATTAACTACCACAGACATCGTATCCGCATCCGTACATTGATTTGTGTCGATAACCGTATAAATCAAACTATGCGTTCCAACACCAGCTATGCTTGCCGAAAATGTTGTTCCAGCAACTCCGGCTCCCGTGTAGGTTCCAAATGCTGGCATGCCATTCACTATCGCTTCGCCCATGTCGTTCTCACATAAAATAGGTGAAAGCGAACCAAAAATAGCAATGGGATTAATGTTTGCTGATACGTTAAAGGTTTGACTTGTCAAGGCGCAAGCTCCTGAATTTACAACCACATAATAACTCCCAGACATACCGGTTGTAAATGTACTTCCCGTTTCACCAGTAAGCGGTCCAGCGGCGTTGTACCATTGGTGTACAGTGCTTGGTCCAACATCAGAAATGGTTACGTAATCACCTTCACAAAAAGATAAACTAGACTGAGGATTTACGAAATATCCGGGACAGTCATATCCCAATCGAAACTCCCTTGTATTGTTTAAAGTAGCGGTATATTTGTTGTTGGGCATATCGTGCGTTGCCGTTGTTGCTCCCCAAGATGTTGCACCACCATTTACTCTTCCTGCGAGAATGCCGTAATTTTGGGTTCCGTTATAAAAAGTATTCCCTGGATAATAATACTTCATGGAATAATTATAGGAAGATGGCGCCGATGTATACACACCCCAATAATGATCTTGGTCTGTAGAATCTATGCTGCCTGAATTGTTGTTCAAAGGAGCACTATTTACCCGATAAATATGAACTGTAGAAAGTGGCGAAGTACTGGTTACATTTACACTGTCGATGAGGCCGTTTGCCAAGGTAATATTTGGTGAGGCTGCGTAAGTGAAAACACTTACATCACCAATAGGAGCGCCCGAATTGACGTGTGTCGGACCAACAACAGTCCCGTCATTTCCAATCGGTGATTGATCCACAACTATTCCAGCTGCATCCATGTTCCAATGTCCTACCAAACTTGCATACTGTGGATGTGAAGTTGACATTTTCTTACACATGTACTCACGAATAGAAGATTGTGGGATTGCTGTATTCCAAATTCCTACCTCATCGATATTCCCATCGAAGTAACGTCCGCCACCTGGCACATATGACATTTTTCCTATTGTTACATTATAAGATGTCGTGCTTATTGTTCCTGTATACGCTGTTGTTGCCACTTCCGTTCCGTTCAAATATAGACGCATAGTCGTACCGTCGTATGTTCCGGCTACGTGATACCACTTTCCAACTGTCATCAATGGTCCCGTAGATACTTCGTGCCATCCTGGAACGCCATCGCCAATTAGAAATGATAAACTTCCGCTCGCTCCACATCGAATGGTATATCCTTCATCGCCGGTTGCCCAGCCATCTTTTGAAATAATCACATTTCCCCAAATATTTGCTGCCCAACCATCTGCTTTAATCCAAGCTTCCAAGGTTAATGTTGTTGGATTTAAAGATGTTGAATTGGGGATGTCTATATAATTTGACGTAAAATCATAGGCTTTCCCTGAACCTTGCGAAAAGGAATAATTTGAAATAAAAGGGAGGCACAGCAATGGGCACAGCAGGAGGTAAAGATTTTTCATAGTGTTTGTTTTAGTAAATCAAAGCTACGAAAAAACAAACGGGTTGTTAATTTTTTATGGCTGCAATTCCTGGCAACTCAATTCCTTCTAGGTATTCCAGCATCGCTCCTCCACCTGTAGAAACGTAGGAAACTTTGTCTGCTAAATTGAATTGATTAATCGCCGCAACAGAATCGCCGCCGCCAATCAAAGAAAATGCGCCTTTTTGTGTAGCTGCAACAATAGCATTCGCAACGGCAATTGTTCCACCTGAGAATTTCTCCATTTCAAAAACGCCCATCGGTCCATTCCATAAAATCAATTTGGAATCGAGCAGAATGGCTTCACAATCCTTTCGTGATTGAATTCCCGCATCAAGCCCCATCCAACCGTCTGGAATTTCATTGATGTTTACTTCTTTCGTGTTGGCATCGTTTGAAAAAGCGTCGGCTATAATTGCATCAACTGGAATGTATAAATTCACGCCGTTTTTCTCGGCCAATTCCATTATTCTTTTTGCTGTTTCAAGAAAGTCATCTTCCACCAAAGAAGATCCTACTTTACCGCCTTTTGCTTTTACAAAAGTGAAGGCCATACCGCCGCCAACGATCAAATTGTCTACCTTGTCCATCAGCATTTCAATGATGGTGATTTTGGACGAAACTTTCGCCCCGCCCACAATTGCTGTCAATGGTTTTTCGGCACTGTTCAATACTTTATCGACACTTTTGATTTCTCCTTCAATCAAGAAGCCAAACATTTTATCACTCGGAAAGAAATCGGCAACAATCGCTGTACTTGCATGTGCTCTGTGTGCCGTTCCAAAAGCGTCGTTTACATAACAATCGCCATACTTCGCTAATTTTTCAGCAAAAGCTCTGTCCCCCGCCGTTTCTTCCGGATAGAAGCGCAAATTTTCCAACATCATCACTTCCCCTTTGGCCAAACTTGCAATCATTTCGTAAGCAGCTTCACCAATGCAATCGCCTCCAAACTTAACAGGAACGCCCAACACTTTTTCGGTATGTGCAACGATGTGTTTCAAAGAAAATTCTGTGTCGCCAGCCGATTTAGGTCGGCCCAAATGCGACATTAAAACTACGCTTCCACCTTTTGAAAGAATGTGATCAATCGTTTTTTTTGCCGCACGAATGCGCGTGTCGTCCGTCACTTCCATGGTTTGTTTGTCCAATGGAACATTAAAATCTACGCGCATTAGAGTGCGTTTTCCTTCAAAATTATAGTCGCTTATTTGAACCATTTTTTTTGCTTTTGGTAAATTTAGCAATTACTTCAATATCCAGTATAACAGAAATTACACGTTCTGTGATTTATTAATAATTTCTAACGAAATGTGTTTTGAATGCGGAGCTCGAACCATTAAAATTTGCCGTGGCATCACAAACTTCAGCCTTGAATTGAGTCGTACTCAATCGATTTACATATTCAGTTGAACCACTATTGATGATGGTTGTTGCTCCATTACTAAATTCAATTTTTACTTGATCATTTTGAACGCTAGAGTTGGTTGTTGTAGCATAAACTCCTGTTAACGGCGGTGAACTATACGTAACTCTCATATCCGGCAATGCTTTTCCAGTGCATGGATACATAACTTTATCTACGTCGAACAATTGGATTTTCTGCAAAACAAGTTGTATCTCATCGGTAAAGTTGATCCAAAGACCAAAAGTCACCAAAGCTCGAAGGAAAAAAGTGAACGATTGCCCTTAATCTATAGAGAAAAAGGTTCCAGGACGAGGCAAACCATAGAAGAATTCATTAAAAAGAACAATATCAATGTCGATAAAAAATGGGGTTAACCTCAAACGAAGCTGTTAAACAAGCAATACTAGCTGATCTAGGATATTCCATTTTACCATTAATAGGCATTCGAAATGAATTGTCAAACAATGAATTGAGTCTCATGCCCCTAAAAGACTTTCCCATTAAAACCTCATAGAGCCTAATTTGGTTGAAAGTGGAAAAGTTTTCGCCTGTAGAAAACGCATATTTGACTTATTTGAAAAATGAAAACAAGAATATTGTTCAAAATAATTTTAGTTGGCATGAACAATATTGACCCTGTTACAAAAGGTTTGTTCTAATTGTAAGAGCATTTTGATTATCTTTAAACTAGATGTCCGATAAACAGGTTTTCACACTTCAAAAAGTAGTCGCTTCCATTAAAAAAACGATAGACGACCGCTATTCGCAAACTTATTGGGTAAAGGCGGAGATGCACAAGCTCAATCGATTTCCAAGCGGACACTGTTTCCCCGAATTGGTGGAAAAGAACAACGGAAAAATCGTGGCACAAATATCGGGAACGATATGGAAAACGGTAATGGATAGGGTAAACACATCGTTTCTGAAAATTGCCAAAGAACCGGTTAAAGAAGGTTCGACAATGTTGTTTTTAATGAAAATTACTTTTAGCGAAATTTACGGATTGAGTTTACATATTCTGGACATTGACCCGAATTATTCACTCGGTGAATTGCAACGAGAAAAGGAGGAAACGTTGAAACGTTTGGTGAAAGAAAATCTGCTCAACCGAAATCAACAATTAAAATTTCCACTCCTGCCCAAACGAATTGCGGTTATATCTGCCGATACGAGCAAAGGGCTATCGGATTTTATGCAGGTTTTGCAAATGAACGAATACGGTTATAGCTTTTATACGCATCTATTTCCTGCCGCTTTGCAAGGAGATATCGCTTCGGCTTCGATACGCAAAGAATTGAAAAGAATTGAAAAAGTAAAAGCGTATTTTGATGCGGTAGTAATTGTCCGTGGTGGCGGAAGCGAAGTGGGTTTGACGTGTTACAATGATTACGAATTGTGTGCAGCCATCGCCAACTTCCCATTGCCAGTATTAACAGGAATTGGTCACAGCACGAATCTCATGGTTGCCGAAATGATTGCTTATACGAATGGGATAACACCGACAGAATTGGCCGAAATGTTTATTCGCAGTTTTCATGAATTTGCCGTTCCTGTGGAAGATGCGCAGAAAACAATTGTTCGCTTATCCAAAAAACTCCTGGAGGAAACCAACGAGAAGTTAGAGCATGCGCAAAAACTGTTTTTAACAATAGTGAAAAGTGCCTTTACGGGACATGAAAAAGTATTGAAAGAAACGGAAGAAGATTTGATGAAAGCTTATCGTCATTATAAAGTTGAACGGTCGCTGGAAATCAAACTGGCAAGTGAAAGATTGGTGCGCGACGCTCATTTTCTAATTCAGAATAATCATCAAATTTTAACGCATTCGATGGAAAAGCTCAAACCAACGACGGAAAGAACTTTGATGCGTTTCGAAGAAAAAATTGCTTTATTGGCGCACAGCGTTGAATTACTTAGTCCCCAAATGGTGTTGAAACGTGGTTATTCGATCACGCGATCAAACGGGAAGGTGATTTCAAAGAACAACAAGGTGAAAAAGGGAGACAAAATCAGTACTTTCATCCATGATTCAGAAATAGAATCGACTGTTATTTAGGGATGAGGTTTTGAGTGAAGAGGTTTTTGAGTGGAAAGTGAGGAGTGGTAGAGTGATGAGTTATGAATTCGTTAAATTCTTAATTCTTAATATAGTTAAACATGAGTAAAGAAGAATTATCATACGATAAAGCATTTGAAGAATTACAACAAATCGTCCGCGATATGGAGGAAGGGGAAATTGGTGTCGACGAACTTTCGGTTAAAGTGAAACGCGCTTCGGAGTTGATCAAAGTTTGTAAAACGAAATTGAGTTCGACGGAAGAAGATGTGAGTAAAATTTTGAAAGGTTTGGAGTAAATTGATTACTTCTAACGCTGCATCATCGATTTATTTTTTACATGTTTGGGTTAAATAATCATTAGATGAATTTTTCATCAGTCGGATGAAATTTAAAAGAAAAAAACACCTTTTCTCACCCTCCATGAAACCAATTTTTTCAGTTTTTAGTTCGCACAAAACAGCCCTTACTAATCTATAGACTAAATGCACAGAGTTTACATTGTTCTTTGAGATTCTTTGCGCCTTAACTTAGCGGCCTTTGCGTGAAAAAAGTGTGCTTGTTACTCCTCCATCAAATCCAACCCGTAATCTTTCCCTTTATCAATCGCTGGAACACCTTCGATTAACCATTTCGGCGCTTTGGCATCCAACAGATAATAATCGAAGAACTGTCGCATACGGATGCTCAAATCGATACGGTTCGCATCCTTCATCAAATTGTGGTCGTCGTCGTTGTAATTCAACATCCAAACGGGTTTTCCCAAACGTTTCATGCCCATAAACAACTCAATTCCTTGGTACCACGGAACGGCGCCATCGCCATCGTTGTGCATAATTAAAAGAGGAGTTTGAACATTCGGAAGTCCAAATAAAGGCGAATTTTCGACGTACAAAGCTGGTGCTTCCCAAATCGTTTTGCCAATTCTACTTTGTGTTCTTTCGTATTGAAACTGTCGATTCATTCCACTACCCCAGCGTATTCCTCCGTAGGCACTAAACATATTTGAAACAGGTGCTCCTGCCATTGCTGCTCTGTATCTGGTCGTCATGGTCACCAATTGTGCGGTTTGATATCCCCCCCAACTTTGACCTTGCAGACCCATTCTTTTCTCATCAATATTTGGGTATTTTTTCAAGGCAGCATCCGTAGAAGCCATAATACAATCATAAGCTGATAGTGCTGGGTGCCCTGGTTTGTATCGAATGTCCGGAATCAAAACAACATACCCAGCTGATGCGTATTCCGTAGGAAAAATGATAGATGCTGTTGGTTTTGGTACGTAATGACTATGCATTCTATCCGTATATAATTCATAGAAATAAACCAACATTGGATATTCTTTCGTGGAATCAAAATTTTCTGATTTGTACAATAAAGCACGCAAATTCTGTCCATCGTAGCTTTTATAATCCATCAACTCTACAGTCGCCCAGTTGTACTCCGATTGTTGCGGATTGGTGTTGCTAATTCTGCGTTCGTTTTCGAAATTTTCGTCCACTATAAAAGCGTCAGCATAATCCGTTACGTTCGATTTACGAATGAGTATTTGTTTGCCTTCTTCGCTTTTTTGCACCTGATTAATTGCATGCGGAGTTTGATACAATTTCACTATGTTATTGTGATCATCGTGCTCTATCCATTCATAAATCATTTCATCTTTGGAAATCATATCTGTTCCCTGCAAATAGATTGTTTCTGGATTGATGTATACACTGTCAAAATCCCATTTTCGGGTTCTGAATTCAATCTTGTTCTCCTTACCTTCTTTATTTGTAATAGATGACAGCGCTTTAGTCTTTAAATCAAATTGCCAAACATCAAATTCCGATTGAACGAACATCTTTTCTTCGTCTCTGTCCCAACCAATTATTCCCAAAGGATAATCTACATGTGGCGCCCCATTGCCATCCGCTTGCCAATTCACATCTTTCACTCCGCACGTAAGACAAGTTCCAGTATTCGCATCTATATCGACTACATAATGCTGCTCTTGTTTATCATTGAAATAGGTATAATACTTTCCCGATGGAGAAATTTCGCCACTCATAACCACGCTTTCTTTCAATAGTTTTCGGCTACCATCAACCAAAGAAATTCGATAATGATTAGAGGCAAAAGGAAAATTCCAATTGTATTCGAGTTCATAGGGTGTGTCATCAGTTGCAAAAATATATTCGCCCGAAATGTTTTTACTTGCTCTTGCTTTCACATTCTCATCTTCAATGCGGATAAGTTCAAAATTGTCTAGGTGAAGAACGTGTAATTCACTTGCTTTTCTATCACGGCCAAGTTCTACCAATTGCATGGGCTGATTCCTTTTATCGGCATAGTGCCAAACATCCAATTTTGCTTTTTCGGATCCAAGCAAAGTGTCTTTTGGTTCCTCTTTGACAGCATCGGCTATCCCCAAAAACATGTACTTCTCATTTTCTGTAAAAACAAAGGATTGATTTTCGCTTACCGTTTTACCATCGGCAATAAACGAACTCGTGCTATCTAGGGAAATGAATTTTTTCTGACCTTTTAAATCAAACAATTTAAAGGTGCTGTTCTTCACTTTTGCCGTATCCGTTGAAGCCAAATACGCCAAAAACTTATCGTTTTTACTTACAGAAATATTGCTCAAACTCGTTTTGGCCGTATCGATTACGAAACGATTTCCATTGCTCATGGTATACCCGCACAGACTATATTTGTTCTCTTTGTCGATTTTTTTGTGTTCCACATAAAGAAGATAATCTCCATTGTCTGAAAACTGAAAACTTGTGACATCATTAAATTGTTGACGTTGTTCAGTGGATGGTTGAAATAGAAACAATACTTGTCCATCGGACGAAATTTTAGGCTCCTTTTTTTCTTTCTTCTTCTCAAGCTTGCTGAAAAAGCGTTTGAAAAAACGGTCTTTCTTTTCCTCTTTTTTAGCTTCCGTATAGGTGCTATCTATAGAATAGGCCAGCCAATTCCCGTTCGGTTGTGCTTTGCTTTCTTTCAGAATTGGAAAAGACTTTACATCCATATCCGCAAGTCGTACAACAAATAGTGAATCTTTCGGCCATTTCTTTTTGTCGACCTTGTCCAATTCTAATTTGCGTAGCGTATCGAATTCGGCTTTCTTTTTAAAATAGAAAAAGTCATTGTTCTCTGAAAAGCGCCCTCCATCACCTCGAAAGAAAGAATCCAAAACAGCTGCTTCGTATTTGTACAAATACAAGTAACCATCCCCGCGATGTGGATTGATTTCGTAACTCACAAAATTCCCATCTTTCGAAAGAGTTGAAGAACTCAAACTTTTCCAATCGTCGTAAACAGTATGATCTAGTTGTTTCTTTTGAGCAAAAGATTGAAAGAAAAGGGAGAAAAAAATTAAGGTTAAGGACAATTTCATAAAAGGTAAAATTTAATTGGAATTACAAGGTAAGAGATTTTATCGATTAGACTTCGATGCGCCACAAATTGTGGATTGTTAAGAATAGTGAATGCGCCTTGATAACGTAACGCAGATGACGTAGATTTTGTAAGATCTTCAAAGCTTTCGAAAACAACATTGAATCTAATCTACCGCAAACAATTCCGCCGAAATATAATCTGCCATCAACCAACCTTCCCCAATTAAAAAGATGGTTTCATTTTCGACTTTTAACCAGTTTTTCTTTGAAAACTCATCGACCTTGCTGTAGAACCCTGTTGATGGCGTTTGCACAGAAATAAGTGATCGCACACTAACGCCCCATTTGGTACGTAAAGTTGTTAAGATTATTTCATTGAAGCGGTTAACGGGTGTTAAGGTTTCATCGTCGTAATAATTTATTCCAGAATTCACATTCTTCATGTATAATGCGTTATTACGAACATTAAATCTTCGTTTTTTCCCATCAAAACTGTGGGCGGAGGGCCCAAAACCTTGGTACGTAATTCCTTTCCAATAGGATGAATTGTGTTTGGACTCTTTTCCAGGTAAACAAAAATTCGAAATTTCATATTGTTCGTAGCCTGCACTCTTTAGTTTATCTACTAAATAGAGATATTGAGCCGATTGTTCATCTTCATCTGAAGGAATAATTGAACCCTCCTGGACTTGTTTGGCCAAAGCGGTTTTTTCTTCAACTGTAAGACAATAGGCACTTATATGTTCAACTCCGTAATTAATTACGTTCTTTATTTGCTCGTCCCAGTCTTTTATAGGCAGATCGGGCAATCCATAAATCAAATCAACCGAAAGCGAATGGACACCAACCTCTTTTACCATTTCTATACAGCGCTTTGATTCTGTCGCATTGTGAGCCCTATTCATCCATTTTAAATCTTGCGGACGAAAAGATTGCAGGCCAATGCTCAACCTATTGATCCCTTCTGCTTCCCAAATTTTTAAAATTTCAATTGAAATATCATCTGGGTTTGCTTCTAAAGTAATCTCCGCTTCGGGATTGATTTTATAATTCTTTCGAAGCGTATCAAAAATCAAGTTTAAATCTTCCTGTTTCAATAGACTCGGTGTTCCACCACCAAAATAAATAGTGTTGACTACCTCGTCTACCACCTCTTGTTTCCTTTGTTCTATTTCAATACAAATGGCCGAGACCATTTCTTCGTAATATTTCTCATACGAGGTACTAAAATGAAAATCACAATAGGTACATCGCTGTTTGCAAAATGGAATATGAATGTAAATGCCCGACACAATGCAATATTAAACTTATTTAATAATTAAAGTGCAATTCAAAATTTAAGTTTTGACTAGTCCTGATCGTACCACTAATTTCCAACAATGGCAATAGTCATACGATCGAAGAGTCTTTCGCCAACATAGCACAACGATAAAATCTGTCCCTGTTGCCAAATCCGAAATACTATTCATAGCTTCATCATCCAATGAGTTTTCTCTTCCTTCCGCAACCATAATTCCTTCAATTTCTAGTTGTCCCCCCTTGCACCTCATGAGTTTTCTCAAAGTAAGCGAAGGCCTCATTATGCGGCCCCAGTTTTCTTTCGGATATGGAAAATTTACCATCTGGAGTCGCAAACTGTGCGTCAGTATCTGGAATACGACTTAGTTTAAAGGCCTTTTTAGTCATCTCAACTCCCTCATTATCTGTAATGATTAGCTCTTGATTTTTATCGAACCATCCGGGAAAATTATATACCTTCCATGTGATGTGCTTCCATCGTTTACCTGAAGTATTTTTACCTAACCGCGATTCACAGTCACATTGAAAATCCGATTTTTTCCCGTTTCATCGTTAACTGTGAAAACATTGTTGAAACCATAGAATAAAATGTCATCTAGAGCTCCACGCATAGGTGCAACTGTTTATACAAAGTAAGTCATGCTCAAAAAGACGGTGGCAATAATAAGTGGCCGTGTGATTTTATGATGTGTGTTTTAGATTAGTATGAATAGAGAATAAATGGGTCTCTTCAAAAGAATAACTCAATGAAAGTAATTCTGTTACAGAGCTAGTCTTCCCATTTCACGCCAATTTTACCCGTACTCTTTCCGGAAGCCAAGGTCGAAAATGCGTCGTCAAATTTAGCAACAGAATAAACGCCTCCTGATTGCGGTTTAATCTTTCCAGCTCTGTATAAATCAAAAACTTCCTTTAAACAATTGGCCAAAACTTGAGGCTTGTTGTCCGCTATCTTCAACATATTAACGCCTAAAACACTTTTTGATCGCATCATGTAGCCAATTGGCAAGGGGCGACCCATTTTTAGAATGAAATTCAGCATGGAGAAAACACCCCATTTCCCACTGCTCATTTGTGCCCCGCCAAAAAGAAATAACCTGCCCGCCGAGCCCAATAAATTGAAGTCTTTTTTGAAGGTGTCACCAGCAATTGGATTGAAAGAAACATCCAATCGATTTTGACCAAGAATGCCTGCGATCTGCTGTTCATAATCACTTTTATTGTAGTCAATTACATAATCTGCTCCAAGGCTTTTCACTATATCTTCCTTCTTAGCTGAACCTATTTTAGCAAAAACTTCAGCGCCTTTATTCTTACACATTTGAATCAACAAAGTGCCGACGCCACCAGCTGCTGCGTGAACTAATACTCGTTCTCCTTTGCGAACAGGCGATAAATAATGCGCCATATAATACGCCGTAACTCCTTGCGTGCACAAAGACAAAGCATCGATTGCCGGAATATCGTCGATAATGACAATTGCAAATTCTTCAGAAACAACGTGTTTCGCATATCCGCCAAATCGGCAAAAAGAAAGCACCCGTTTACCAAGTAAAGAAACGTCTACTTCCGCTCCCACTTTCACCACTTTTCCAACTACTTCGTAACCCACGACACATGGCATTGGTGGGGCTTCGCGATACAAACCTTGACTAGCCATAACATCGGCATAGTTCAACCCAAAAGCTTCGCTCTCCACTAATACTTGTTTCGAATTTATTGATGGAATCTCCCATTCTTTTCTTTCAAATGTGCCAGATGATTTTCCTTTTTTCGTTAAAATTATTGCTTCGGTTTTCATTTACTTTTGGACTTTTGACTGTTGACTTAAACTGTTGACCGATGAGCAGGATTGTCAATGGTCAGAGTCAAGCATCACCGTTTTTTCTCTAATTTCTTCTGTTTCGCTTCCTCTTTCGAAATTCCTTCGATAACGACAACTATTTCTCCACGAGGTGGATTTTGGTCAAAATAAACTTTCAATTCAGCGGCTGTTCCTCGGTGAAAAGTCTCAAACATTTTTGAAATCTCACGCACTACACAAACGTTTCGATCGGCACCCATGAATTCTTCAATCTGCGCCATGCATTTTGCCAGACGATGTGGAGATTCAAAAAGTACAACGGTTCTTTCTTCTTCGGCCAATTCCATAAACTTGGTTTGTCGACCTTTTTTATGTGGCAAAAACCCTTCGAAAATAAATCGATCGCAAGACATTCCGCTTCCTACCAATGCTGGAATAATTGCCGTAGGTCCAGGTAAGCATTCTACTTTGATCCCGGCGCCTATACAGGCGCGCACAAGAAGAAATCCAGGGTCAGATATTCCTGGAGTCCCGGCATCTGAAATTAGAGAAACCATTTTACTCGCCTGAATTTTCTGAACGGTGTTTTCCAAGGCCTTGTGCTCGTTGTGCGCATGAAAAGCAATGAGGGGTTTCGAGATTTCGAGGTGCTTCATTAATTTGCCGCTTGTTCGCGTATCCTCGGCCAAAATGTAATCCGATTCTTTCAAAATACGAATTGCACGAAGGGTGATGTCCTCTAAATTCCCTATGGGGGTTGGTACTAAAACGAGATGTGCCATGGGGCAAATATAAGCACTTAGAGGTTTAACTCGAAGCCTTCGGCATTCTTTTATTCAAAGTGCGTTCGCACATTATAAAATACCGAAAAGCTTCGAATTCAAGGAGCGAAGCAAAGTTGACCAAATACAACAGGCTTCGAATTTAATCCCTTTATGTAGAATGATTCCAAATTAGTCCCCTCCCCTTGAAATGACCGAGCTGTGACAATTCTATGACAAAGCGAGGCTATCTTTGCATCACTCGAAAAAACATGTACTCACAGTTTCAAGTTATCGCCTTCACGCACAGCAATTTAGATGTTTCTGAAATTGGCTTGCTTCAAATTGAAGAAGGCGAAAGGAAAGTGCGTTTGGCAGCTGTTAAAGCTGAAATGAATTGGTCGGAACTCCTTTTTCTCTCTACTTGCAACCGAGTTGAATTCTTTTTTTGCGGTGAATCATCCGGAACGGAAGAGAAATTATTTCACTTTTTTCGAACGCTTTACTCGAAATTACCTCAAGAAAAAATCGATTTATTTGTTTCTAACGCACTTCACATTCAAGGTGAACGCTCTATGGAACATTTACTTCGCGTTGCTTCTTCGATTGATTCAATGGTTGTCGGTGAAAGAGAGATCATCACCCAAGTGAGAAAGGCGTATGAGCAAAGTCACAAACTTGGTTTAGCAGGCGACTTTATCCGCTTAGCGGTCAAACAAACAATCGAAACAGCGAAAAAAGTATATACGGAAACGTCTATTTCGAAAAAACCTGTTTCAGTGGTTTCACTTGCATATCATCGTATGCGAGAGCTGAATATTCCGCTTGATGCAAGAATTCTGATCCTTGGTGCTGGGGTCACAAATACAACTTTGAGCCGATTTCTAAGAAAACACGGATATACCAATTTTGTTGTTTTCAACCGAACACTCAGCAAAGGCGAAACACTTGCAAATGATTTAAATGGTGCAGCTTTACCATTGACCGAATTGAATGATTATAAAAACGGGTTCGATGTGCTAATTTCATGCACAGGAACAGATACGCATTTGGTTACCCCTGAAATTTACAAAAACATTCTCCAAGGAGAAACAGACAAAAAAGTGGTGATCGATATCGCTATTCCGCAAGATTTGGATCCAGCCATTTTAGATTGTCACAATCTTCACCATATTTCCGTATCTCTTTTACAGAAAATATCGGATAGTAATTTAAAAGAACGCTCTGCAGGAATTAGTCATGTAGAAGAAATTATATCTTGGTCATTGACGAAGTTCAACCTCTTGCAAAAAGAGCGAAATGTTGAGTTGGCGATGCGCGGCGTTCCACAAAAAGTAAAAGAAATTAAATCCATGGCGATGAACGAAGTGTTCAAAAACGACCTTGACAGTTTAGACAAAGAATCGAAAGAGGTTCTCGAAAAAATTCTGGGCTACATGGAGAAAAAATACATGAGTGTTCCGATGAAATTGGCTAAGGAAATTCTACTCAAATCAAAATAAACATGCAGAAAGTAATTATTGGATCTAGAGGCAGCGACCTAGCACTTTGGCAGGCAAATCACGTCAAAAAACAACTCGAAGATTTAGGAAATGAAGTGGAAATAAAGGTCATCATTACCCAAGGTGATGCGCTCCAAGATTTGAGCTTCGACAAGTTGGAAGGAAAAGGATTTTTCACCAAAGAAATTGAAAATGAATTGCTCGCTGGAACGATCGATTTAGCCGTTCATTCACACAAAGATTTAGAAACGAATCCTCCTGCTGGACTGAAAATTGCTGCTGTTTCGGAAAGAGGAAATCCAGCAGATATTTTGCTTATTCGCAAAGAATCTTTCGATGCATCTGAGCTATGGAATTTAAAAGAAAATGGAACGATTGGCACCTCATCAGCCAGAAGAAAATCATTGGTTAAAGCGTTTCGAAAAGATTGTGACATCAAGGATTTAAGGGGAAATGTGCCAACGCGAATTGATAAATTAGCCCAAGGTCAGTACGATGCTATCATTTTGGCAAAAGCAGGCGTTGACAGATTGAAATTGGACTTGTCCGCTTTTGAGGTTCACGTGATGGATACAAGTCAATTTGTACCCGCTCCAGCACAAGGGGTGCTTGGTCTTCAAATTCGCGAAGACGATGAAAGAATGGCGGGAATTATGGCGCCGATGCACAACAAAGAGGTATTCAATAGAATTCGCATTGAAAGAAAAATATTGAATCTTCTTGAAGGTGGGTGTCAATTGCCTCTGGGCGTATATTGCGATGAAAGCAACGGCATCTTCGTTTCTTATTCTAAATCAGCCGAGCATCCTGCACAAGTGTTGGAATTTGAAAATACTGCCTTCGATATCGCCGAGCAAATCGTTGCGCAATTGAAAAATATATAAGATGAAGGTTTTCATAAGCAAAGCGAATGATGATTGTCAATGGCTGCATTCCTTTTGCAAAGAAAAAAAGTGGTCCTTGGTTTCTGAATCCTTAATTGAATTTTCCGCAATTGATTTTAAAGTCCCAAAACAAGCTGAAGTTATTTTCTTTAGTTCAAAAAACGGCGTTCGCTATTTTCTAGAAGAAAGTAAATTACCTGCTGGTATTCAAACAGCATGCATAGGAAGGGAAACAGCCAAAATCATGAAAAAAAACGGAATAATTCCCGATTTTATTGGTGAGAATAGTGGTGATCCAGTATCAGTTGGAAAAGAATTTTTAGCTTTTGTGGGAGAAAAAAATGTGTTTTTCCCGACAAGCAACCAAACTTTGCACACCGTTGCCAATCAACTTCCCGAAAATCAAAAAACGGTTGCTTCCATTTATGAAACGAATTCTGTTTCCAAAAAAATTGATGCCTGTGATTGGTACATTTTTTCAAGTCCGAGTAATGTAAAAAGCTATCTTCTTGAGAATAAAATTCCCGGTAAAGCAAAAGTTATCGCTTGGGGAAATGTAACGGCGCACTTCCTTTTTGATCACACTATTTCTGTTGAATACATACTAGAAACCTCTCAAAAGGAAGAGTTGATAGATTATTTAACCCAACAATTTTCAACAAAATAATCTCTATAAGTATTCACCCCTTTGGTGAATCCTCTTTCATCTTTAATTCGTATTTTTACCTTTCAATAAAACAGAAATATGGGTTGTGCTAGTTGTAGCAGCGGTGGAGGAACTCCCCGCGGATGTAAAAACAACGGTACCTGTAGTTCTGGCGGATGCAATAAATTAGAAGTGTACGATTGGCTGGCAAACATGAGTTTGCCAGCTGGACAAGCACCTTACGATATAGTAGAAATTCGATTCAAAAACAGTCGAAAAACGTTCTACAGAAATGCGAGTAATTTAGGCCTAAGTGCAGGCGACGTAGTGGCAGTGGAGGCAAGTCCAGGTCACGACATAGGCGTTGTTTCAGCACTCGGCGAATTAGCCAGAATACAAGTAGCGAAAAAATCACCGAATCTCAAACCGATGGAAATTAAAAAAATCTATCGAATTGCGACACAGGAGGATATGGACAAGTGGGTTGACGCGCGTGGTCTTGAAAAGGACGTGATGTTTCAGGCCAGAACGCTTGCTTTGAAATTGAACTTGGAAATGAAAATTTCTGATGTTGAATATCAAGGAGATTTATCAAAAGCAACATTTTATTATACCGCTGAAGGACGTGTTGATTTTCGTCAACTGATCAAAGACATGGCGGACAAATTCAAGATTCGGATTGAAATGCGCCAGATTGGCTCACGTCAGGAAGCCGCTCGTTTGGGAGGGATTGGGTCTTGTGGAAGAGAATTATGCTGTTCGACTTGGTTGACGGATTTCCGTTCAGTCTCTACTTCAGCAGCGCGTTATCAGCAACTATCATTGAATCCGCAGAAATTGGCCGGACAATGTGGTAAGTTGAAATGCTGCCTGAACTACGAGCTAGATATGTACGTGGAAGCCGTAAAATCTTACCCAAAAGCGGATACGAAATTGTACACCTCCAAGGGCATGGCGTATCACATTAAAACAGACGTATTCAAAAAGCAAATGTGGTTTGCTTACGAGCGTAGCGTTGATATAGGTGGCCTTGTTGCTTTGCATCCGGATCGTGTTCGGGAAATTATTGCCCTGAACAAGGCCGATAAAAAACCGGTAGACTTGAAGGAATTCATGACCGTTGTTGTAGAGAAAAAAGAACCTGATTATTCGAATGTTGTTGGTCAAGATGATTTGAACCGTTTTGACAACCTGAACAAGAAAAAGAAACATCGAAAGAAAAAACCTTCGGGTAATAATACAGGTCCTAGGCCCGAAAATAGCGAGCAATCTGCTTCGTCCAAAAACAATAAAAATCGAGGTCCGAAAAAACCAAATCGCCCGCAGGGGAATAAGGAAGGTGATAATAATGCACCCCAAACCAAGGTAAATCCAAATCAGAATAATGAAGGCGGAGCAAAACCAAAAAGCAATAAACCAAGACGCCCAGACAATCGAAACAAAAACCCGCAAGAAAAGAAAAAAGATGACTAAGGTTTTATTCATATTGGCCTTAGGGTTTGCCCTTTCAGGATGTGGAGATACACCTTATTATGACAAGACCTATTCTTTTGAAGAAAAAGAGTGGAACCAGCGTGTCATGCCATCCTTTACGGTGGATATTAAAGACACTTCGAAAGTGTATGATTTTATTTTAACCCTAAGGACAACTACTAGTTATAGTTACAATAATTTGTGGGTATTTTTAAATTCTAAAACGCCATCTGGCCTTATCGCTCGTGAGCCTTTTCAAATTCGAATTGCGAATGAAGACGGGAGTTGGTTTGGCACGAAATCAGGAACTGTAGTTGAAAATCCATTGGTTTTTCGCTCACGAAAATTTCCTGAAAAAGGGAAATTTACTTTTACTGTTGAACAAGGCATTACGGAAGAAACTATAGATGAAGTTTTAGATATCGGGTTACGACTTACAGAAAGTAAATAAGGTTAATTCTTTTTTTTATTTTTCTTCTTTTTTGCTTTAGCGCTCTTGTATTTCCGGGTGAAGGAGAAGGAAACCAAGTGTTCATATTTCTCAGAATACAACGCCATTCCATACATGTATTTCAAAGAAACATTGTACGGTCCGAGTGTTTCAAATTCCGCTCCAGCTGAAAAACGAAGCTTGTTCAAAAATACACCGTCAACAGCATCACGATCAAAAAAGAATTCCGTTGAAATTTCAGGCGAAATAATACTGTTATTAATATCGTAAAGTATAGAGGGCTTAATTCTGAAACCAGGAGCCAAATCTGAGAAACTAGACTCTGGTGTCCGCACTGTGGAAAGAGTCGTTTGGTACCTTGCTCTCAAACCAAAATCAAATCGTTCCCAGGTCGTACCAAAGTTCGCATTGAAATTTACTCGGTGCGACAGTTTATAATTCCCGAACTTATTTCTATCCAAAACAAAACGATAATCAACTGATGGTTTGAACCATTTCTTAACTTCGCCCTTGGCCGTCAATTCCGTGAAAAAAGTGTTCACGACAATCGGCTCCATTCTTAAATTTAGCTCTCCAGATAAATCAATTTTTTTGTTGACACTGTATTTTGCTCCGCCAGAAAACCAAGCTTCATGGTCGACTTGGCTCATTCCAAAAAATGAAAAGCAACACAAACAAGCAAATAATATTTTGGAGTTAATCATTAGTCGTTCACTTCGATTGTACCAATATTTACTTCCTCTTTCGCTTTTGAAATAGAAGTTGCAATGATTTTTACATTATCACCAGAAGCGCATGTATTGCAATCTTCATAGGTGTAAATCGTATAATCGCCTTTTTCTAAATAACGAAAAGTAAAGCTGCCGTCATAGCTTGTCTCCGTTTTGTCATCGTGGACTGCACCAGCACCATATATAATAAATACATCATGATCTGTTGCTGGATAAGTGGCAATTGTAACTCCTGCGCTATTCTTTTTATTCGCAATTATTTTTCCAGAAATGGACGATGAACCACCTTCACCTTCTACTTTTTTACATGAAGAAATCAAGAAAGTGCTGAATAAAAAAAAGGCAAAAACAAATAATAATCTATACATAACAGTCGGTAATTAATGTTCTCAAATGTACAAATATTTCAGAATTAAGTCTCCCTTTTAAAAAATGCGGTAAAACTATGACAGCCAACCTTTATAATAATCCTTCGTCTTTCTGATAGAAAGACAAGTATTGATTGAAACAGTTTCTTTTCACTCGTTTTTATTTTGTACTTTTCACACTGCTTAAATATTAAATTTTTAGATTTTCTCAACTATGCAAAAACATATCCTCTTTACCCTGTTCTTTGGTGTTTGCAGCCTCGTAAACGCACAAGTGGTGATAAATGAATATTCATGCTCCAACTTTAATGGGCCAACTGATACATTTGGTCAGGATGAAGACTGGGCGGAATTATACAATCCTACAGGTGCCCCTGTGGATTTAACTGGTTTCTATCTATCGGATAAAGCTGGTAATTTAACGAAATGGCAAATCCCAGCGATTAGTGTCCCTGCGAATGGATATACTATGGTTTACTTTTCTAAAAGAGGAGTAGTTCAAGGAGGCGAAATACACCCTGATTTTACATTGACACAGTCAAAAGCGGAATGGATAATCCTCACAAATGCAGTTGGAAATGTATCGGATTCCGTTCATATTTCTAGAACAACGAAGGAAGATCATTCAATGGGTAGAGAAACCAACGGATCTGCAAACTGGAAACTATTTTTAAATCCAACTCCAAATGCCGCGAATGTAGGTGGTATCGATTATTACACCCCTCGTCCAATTTTAAGCGTTGCTCCCGGATTTTATACAACTGCTCAAACGGTAAACATCACTTGCCCAATGGCTGGTGCAACTATTCGATATACACTAGATGGTTCTGCAGTTACGGCAACTTCCCCTCTTTATTCTGCTCCATTGAATATTACAGCTACCACCGTTGTAAGAGTAGGGGCTTTTAGCACAACCAATGAACCGAGCTTCATGGAAACAAATACTTATTTTATAAATGTAAACCATACATTGCCTGTCATATCAATTTGTGGTTCGCTTGTATACACGTTAATCGCAAACGGAAGTGGTGCTTCGCAGAATAGGGTAGGACATTTTGAGCTATTCGAACAAGACAAGTCTTTTATCGATGAAGGCCAAGGTCATTTCAATAAACACGGGAACGATTCTTGGGCTTACGCTCAACGCGGATTCGACTTTATCATGCGGGATGAAATGGGCTACAATAACGAAGTTCATCACAAAATTTTCCCCGAAAAATCCCGTGAAGATTTTCAACGTTTAATTATTAAGGCGGCGGCAAATGATAACTACCCTTTTGTGCCAACACCTGGACCTAATGGAGGGGCGCATATTCGCGATGCATTTGTGCACACCCTTTCTATTCGAGCTGATTTAAAATTGGACGAAAGAACCTGGCGTCCGGCTATTTTATACCTTAACGGAGAATACTGGGGCGTTTATGACATTCGTGAGAAAGTGGACGATGGCGACTACACCGAATATTATTACCAACAAAACAAATTCAACTTACAATATCTTAAAACTTGGGGAGGTACTTGGGAAGAATTTGGTGCGCCAAACGCAGCGCCAGACTGGAATGCATTGACAGCATACGTTGCTGCAAACAATATGGGTGTTGCTGCAAATTTTAATTATGTGGATAGCCTTTTGAACTGGCACTCCTTAGTTGACTATTTCGTTTTCAACTCCTACATAGTTTCCAAAGATTGGTTAAATTGGAATACAGCCTGGTGGCGAGGAATGAATCCTAATGCAGATAAAAAGAAGTGGCGTTATACCCTTTGGGACATGGATGCTAGTTTTGGCCATTACACAAATTATACGAATATTCCAGATGCATCTGCCAATGCCGATCCTTGTAATGTAGAAAATTTACCAAATCCAGGCGGACAGGGACATACCCCCGTTCTTCAAAAATTGATCAATGAAAATCCTTTGGTGGAACAATACTATATTACACGATATATCGATTTGGTCAACACCTCTTTTTCATGTCCGTCTATGCAACAATTATTAGACAGTATGATTAATGAAATTCAACCGGAAATGCAGGGTCAAATTGACAAATGGGGCGGCACTTACGCCGGTTGGCAATTAAAAGTACAAGACTTAAAAGATTTTATTGATTTACGTTGTACTGCATTGACTCAAGGTTTAATCGATTGTTACGATCTTACTGGGCCTTTCCTCACCACATTTGACGTTACACCAAATGGAGCTGGAAATATCAAAGTGAATTCTGCATGGGCGCCAACCGACCCTTGGTCGGTGAGTTACTTCGGTGGAATTGTAACTTTATTAGATCAAAACGCCAACCCAGGTTTCGTCTTTGATCATTGGGAATCTGATACAGATCCCCTTGACAGTTTGCCTGACAACAATCAAAACTCAGTGACCGTTTCTGCCCCAGGAACAATTACTGCTGTTTTCAAAGCGTTTTCAACACCTGTTCCTCCGCCTCCGCCTGTTAGCAACTTAAAAGGAATTCAGTTTCCAACGGCTTTCTCGCCAAATTCAGATAAACAAAACAACACATTTGCTCTCCACGTTGGTGGTGATGTGCGTTCATTTACATTCCGAATTTACGATCGTTGGGGTAACCAAATGGTTTCTACACAAGATGCCAACTTCATCTGGGATGGAGCCTACAAAGGTAAAGCCGTACAATCTGGTGTGTACGTTTATCAACTGGAAGTCGAATTC
>DGBF01000142.1:2681-32190 GCA_002384725.1 Flavobacteriales bacterium UBA4011 | reverse complement strand
ACAATCGCCTTACACAAAAATGGGGATCAAGAACATACAAACGGTAACATAACAATCGTACAATAATGAAAAAGTTTATAGCCGTATGTAGTTTCGGGCTCTTATCATTGAGTGCGATTGGACAAGATTTACACTTCTCTCAAATCTCGCAAATGCCACTTTTGCTTAATCCTGGCGCAACAGGAATGATGGATGGTATTATGAGAGCAAGTTTACAACACCGTAATCAATGGGTTGGTTCTGGTGGAAAGTTCAACAATACCATGGTAGCCTTTGACTTAAATATGTTGAAAGATCAGGATTTTTCGAAGGGTTTTCTTGGACTAGGTGCATTTTTCTTTAATGACGCCGCTGGCGATGGAAATTATGGAAAACAAAGTGGTGCTATCTCCTTGAGTGGAGCCATTCCAATGGGACGAGGCGGAAATCACGTCTTGTCGTTAGGACTCCAAGCTGGATTCGCAAGCTCCAATATCAATGGACAAAATTTAATCTTCGAAAGTCAGTGGAATGGAACTACATATGATGAAAACATTTTGTCTGGCGAAGCAATCGTCCCGTCATATAGTTACTCAGATGTAAGCACCGGACTGTATTATACCGTCGACGGATCAAACAACACATTTGCAGGTAAAAGTAAGTCTAAGTTTACTGCGGGTATTGCCCTGTTTCACGCCAACAAACCAGCCTTAAGATATAATATTGCGAGCACAGAAAGACTCCCCCGAAAATTAGTCCTCCATACCAGTTACCTCAAGGATGTTCCAGGTTCTAAAGTTCAATTTTCACTAGATGCATCACAGTTTTTTCAAGGAAAACATACCGAAACAATTGTTGGAGGAATGTTTGGATATAAACTCAACGAAGATGGTGCTTCTTCCGGAACAAACTCTATGATGGGGTTTGGATTGCACCTTCGATCTTTGGAATCCTTAATTCCTTCAGTTATTATTCAACATAAAGGGTTCCGGTTCGAATTTTCGTATGATGCAATAGTGTCTTATTTGAGAAAATCGCCTGGGGCAGGATCAGTAGAATTCTCTTTGGTATACACGTTTTTCGACCAGGGATTATTCAAAGGAGGCCGTGTAAGAAAATAATTTATTGTGTTTTCATTGCTTTAAAAAAGCGGAATATTCTCTTTCTGAAAAGTAGGAAAAGAAGAATATAAGGAACAGCCATAAGGTATAAAATTCCCATATTTATATTGCTCCCAAATGATGCTTCACCAACTTCCGTAGATTGTTCCGCCAAGAGTTTACATTGAGAACATCCTTGGGCTTCAACATATCCAAGGATAAACATGAAGCAAATACTTAAGATTATTTTCTCTCTTAATTTCATAATACAAATTTACGTTGTTTTTATTTAGGCCCATAATTTTTAACGTTTGATTGCTATAAATTCCCTTAAATTCGATTCCTGATTAGGTCTTTTTTCTGCTACATTTGTCATATGAAGATGTCCATCTATTTTTTCGCGCTATTGGTTTGTGCAATTGGCCTTAGTTCGAGCTGTGAATCCAAAAAAGAAACGATAAAACCTGAGTCAAGTAATATTGATACCTTGTTGATGAAACATCCAGATAGTTTGCCCATTCTGATAAGACATGGGCAGTTTTATTTCGACAAACGTAATTTTGAAAAAGCTTCGGAATCAGCGACTAAAGCATTTCGTTTGGACTCCAGCAATGTTGAAGTTCGCATGTTGTATGCCCTAGTTTTGAATAATTCACCAACAAGAACAATTGCGGATGTTTTGCGATCGCAAAGACATTACGATTACATCATTAAAAAAGAACCGCGAAATACAGCTGCACTTATTGGAATTGCTTCGACCTATTCTATGTTGCGCGAATTTGATAAATCATTTCAGTATATCAATGAAGCATTAAGAATTAACAAAAAATACCGCGATGCTTATATTCTAAAAGGAACCAATTATCGCGAAATGAACAATATGCCATTAGCCAAATCTTCCTACGAAACCGCCACACAACAGGACCCTACATTTTACGAAGCGTATATCGCTTTAGGCGATATGTATCTTTCTGAAAACAATCCAATTGCTATTCAATATTATACAACTGCGACTCAAATTGTTCCAGACGATGTTGGCGTTTTGTACAAACTTGCTTTTGCCTATCAAGCACTAGAACGATTTGGTGAAGCTGCTCAAACATACAGAGATATGTTTCAAAAAGACGAAACGTTTGCCATGTCACTTTTTCAACAAGGATACATGAAGCACATCAACTTAAACGAAATCGATAGTGCAATGATTTTTTACAGACAAGCCTTGGTTATCGAACCACGTTTTGTTGAGGCGTGGCACAACTTAGGTCTATGTTATGAGTCCAAAAGGGACAAGGCTCAGGCTCTGCAGTCTTATTCACGTGCATTGAAACTTAATCCTAATTTCGAAAAATCGAGATTGGCAGCCGAAGCGCTTCGTTAATGCAAAAATACAGTCAGAATATTGCAGAAGCAATCATTCCTTTGCTGGGGTTTTATTCCTGGGGATGGAGTTGGTATTTCATTCTGCTTTTTTTGATTCTTGATACAATTGCAAAAGTTTTTATCCTTCATTTAAAATCACGGAAAATATACGCGACGCAAGGCGGTGAAAAATCTAAATCCGTTTGGATTAAATCGGGTACGTTGAGTTTAGGAGTAGATCTTACGATATTAGCTCTACTGCATTTACTGTACTCGTTCAACCACGAAAATTTCAGTTTTGGAAAAGAAATAATTGATTTTCTATCCTATGAGGAACTCGGTTTAGCGCAAGGTTGGATATTTGTTCCTCTAATTATGTTGAACGTATGGATGCAGTACAAATTCACTTTCCTCAAACTAAAACTACACACCAAAATCCAAATTTCTGAGCTTTGGAAAGAGTATTTAATGCATCGCTATATCGTTCTTGGTATTGTGGTTCTTGGTTGTACAATTCACTATTTCGTCTCGCTAAATGATGTGGTTTTTGTTTGGGCGTCGGCCATTTTGCCTTTTGGATTAACCGAACTTTCTAGTCGACTTCGCTAAGGACAAAACGGGCAGTGTCACTCGTTTTTTGTTCGAGTACCACCTTTTTGTTTTTGCACACAAAATCTATGGTTGCTTGGTCGTAATGACGTATAGTTACCAATTCTAGATCCTCGTTAAATTTTACCGAATACGTATTTTCAAAAATACCCAAGACCTCGCTTAAATTGGTTTTGTCTTCATCCAGAAGAACAGAGAAACTCAAGGCTGAATTTTGCATCAAATTTATCTTCGCATTTGCGCGCGACAAACGATTGAAAATATCGCTCAAATTTTGCTCTACGATGAATGAAAAATCACGCGGAGTTATGGACAAAAGAATTTGTTTTTTCTTAAAAATAAAAGACGGAATTAGATGATCTTCATCTGATGCATATTGTATTATTGTTCCTTCATTTTCTGGATGAAAGAACGATTTCACATACAGGGGAATACTCTTATTTTGTAATGGTTTAATCGTTTTCGGGTGAATTACCGACGCTCCGTAATAAGACAATTCAATTGCTTCACGAAAAGAAATTCTATCTAGTTTGATGGTGTTTTCAAAAATTCGAGGATCGGCATTAAGCATTCCATCAACGTCTTTCCAAATTGTAACGCTCTCCGCGTCTAGACAATACGCAAGAATTCCAGCTGAAAAATCAGAACCTTCTCGACCTAAAGTAGTTGTAAACCCGTCTGAAGTATGGCCCACAAATCCTTGTGTTACGACTATATTTGAATGGTTAAACCTGTTTTTCAATCGATCATTCACGAGTTGCTCAGTGCACTTCCAATCTACTTCTCCTTCTTTATAGTAGTGATTGGTTCGAATGAAAGTGCGAGCATCAGCCCATTCGCTCGATTTACCTTCTTGGTCCAAAAAAGCAGCTACAATCTTGGTTGAAAGAACCTCTCCCAAAGAAACGACTTGATCATATTCAAAGGCATTCTTCGTTCTTTCACTGTTCTCAAATCTTTCGTGAAGTTCAGTATAAACTGAGTTTACTTCGTTTTCAATTTTCGCTGAATCCTTTGGGAACAGTTCCGAAATAATTTGAGAATGATATGTTTTTAAAAGGACAACTTGTGCCTCAAAAAGGGCAAAATCCTTCTCCCAAATCGCTGTTGCAATTAATTCCATTGCGTTGGTCGTCTTGCCCATTGCGGATATAACAACGACTATTTTTTCTTCTGGGAAAAGATCTAAAATTCGCGCTACATTTCGAACCGCCTCCGAATCTTTAACAGACGCTCCCCCAAATTTGAAAACCTTCATTTTGTTTAGCTTAATTTGTCAGATAAAATTCTCATTTCCATTACTGGCGAAATTTTTTCATAAATTATATTGTAAACCGCTTCCACGATAGGCATATCTACTTGAAATTTTTTGTTGATTTCCATCACACTTTTCGTTGCGTAATATCCTTCGGCTATCATATCCATTTCCAATTGGGCAGACTTCACGGAATAGCCTTTACCAATCATAAATCCGAATGATCGGTTTCTTGAAAATTTGGAATAAGCCGTTACCAATAAATCGCCTAAATACGCACTAGATTTTACATCGCGGTGAATAGGACTAACTTCATCAATGAAGTTTTCAATTTCAATTATCGCATTGGATATCAATACCGCTTGAAAATTATCTCCATAACCCAAACCTGCACAAATACCAGATGCTAGAGAATAAATGTTTTTCAATACTGCAGAAAATTCCGTTCCGAATAAGTCATCCGAAATGGTCGTTTTGATGTATCGACAATTCAATTTCTCCGCCATTTTCTCCGCATATTCTTCATTGGAACAAGCGACAGTCAAGTAGGAAAGTCGCTCTAAGGCTACTTCCTCCGCATGACAAGGGCCACAAATGATTCCTATGTCGTCATATGGAACATCGAAGGACTTATGAATGTATCGAGCGGGAATGGCATTGTATTCTGGTATGATTCCTTTTACCGCTGAAAAAACGACTTTGCCTTGAAACAACTCGGGCCCTATTCCTTCAAAAATTTGTGTTAAGAACGCCGAGGGTGCCGCAATAATAATCGTATCGGCCTTTTCTATGGTGTTTCTAAGATCATTGCTCACCGCTATTTTATCCATGCCAAAGTCGACGGATTGGAGATATCTAGGGTTCTTATGATACTTTAATAAATGGTTCACGGTTTCTTCCGTTCGCACCCACCAAAGGATTGAATCGCAGTTATTCGTCAGTATTTTAACCAACGCTGTCGCCCAACTTCCACCACCAATTACGGCTATGCTTTCTTTCTGCTCCATTGTTATCTGGAAACAAAAATAGCGATTATATTACCAATCTGATTGAAGTTGAACTTCGATTAGCTAATAATTACTTTGCTTTTACTATCCGCAAATTATCCAAACCAAATTGATGTTGAACTCTCACGAAATATACTGCCGATTCTAAATTCGTTAAATCTATCATGTGTTTGTTCCCATCCGTTTTGCCGATGGCGTAGACTAATTTTCCTTTAGCATCGACAATTTCAATCGACTCTACGGATGTAGTTTCGCTCCACGTTAAGTTCACAAAGTCATTCGTTGGATTCGGTGAAATAGTCAATTCTATATAGCTCAATTCGTCAATCCCTACTTGATCAATCACAAAACACACCGAAGTATCTATACATCCATTTTGTTGTACTTGAACGGCGTATGAACCAACTGTCAAAGTGGGTGTGAAAGTGGCGGCCGTGGCGGCCGAAATAACCGAATAATTATCTGAACACAAGAGCCATTGATAAGTCGCACTAGGCGCCAAAGACATCAATTGATTTCCTGTTTGAGTTACGTTCAAATTCAAGGTTGTTACGGCAATTGTTTGATTAGCACACGTCGCATTTGTAACACACCCCCCTGTTCCTCTTACGAAATAATTCGTGTTGGCCGCAGGGTTAACATTCAATGAAGTTCCGGTCCCTACCATCGTTCCACCACATGAACCAGAATACCATTGCCATTGTATGGCATCGTTTAAGTTGCCGGTCAAGCTAATAGTAGCAGTCTCCCCTACACAAATTGAAGTTGGCCCGGTTACAACTGGCACATCTGGTTGATTGCAAGGATTAGCCGTTACGCATAATTCAAGAGACCAAAAATCCAACGATCCGCCATCCTGGTTGAAACCATCTGTAACTTCCAACGTCCAATTTCCTTGTATTTGTTCTCCAATAAAACTCGCAAATGAACCTGTTGGTTGATAATATAAACCTGTCGTTGGCGGACAAGGAATTGCTCCTGGCGTTGATGCATCGTCTAAACCGAGATCGAAATCATCTAAACTGCTGCAAACTCCTGTAAACAATTGCATACTGGTTCCTGTTGGACTGATCAAATTGAAGGTTAAATCACTTACCCATGAATGAGTTCCTTGCACTTTTGGAATACGGATTGAACTTACAAATCCGGTTTGAGGAATGTTGATTATTGAAGTAATGGTTGGTGTTCCTGATGCAGAAATTGCCAATGGCACGTTAAGTGAACTTATTATAGAACAAGTCCCTGTTGTATAACTCGCTTGAACAAAAGTAGAAGTTGCACATGCATTTGTAGCAATCACTCGCCAATAATACGTCGTACTCGGATTCAAAAATATAGTCGTGTAATTTGGATTGACCAAACCAGTTGCTTGATCAACTATAGTTGCGAAAGTTGCTGAAGTTGAAATGTCAACCGAATAACTTGTCGCTCCTGCAACTGCAGACCATATCAAATTTGTTGGGCTAGACGCATTCGTCGCTCCATTTGCAGGAGATAGAGGCGTAGGTGCTGAAATAGTATTTGTTAAAACATCCAAAACTATACCTAGGGTGTGAATATTCCCACCTGAGTTTCCTTGGATAGTCATAGAATGAGATCCGATAGGGACATTCGAAATGGTTAATGTTGATGGTTGTCCAGGTGTAATAGTTGCTGGAGAAAAAACGGCCGTAGCTCCGCCTGGAACGTTCAATGCACTTAAATTTATCGCTGCTGAATAACCACCAATTGACGAGGAAGTCACATTGAAAACAGCATTTGCTCCTTGACAAACAGAAAGGTTAGATGTTGTGACGTTTAATATATAATCAAATGTTGACGCTGTTATTTCGAAATTATTATCTGAAATATCGAAGAAGGTTCCAGCCGCTGAAATGATCATTATTCGCGCTGTTGTTGTTGCCGTGTTTGGAACTGTTACTGCCTGTGATCCGTCATTTGTAGTGCCTGCTAATAGCAAGGTAGGAAATGTTAATCCTCCATCTGTTGACAGGTAAATGTCTACGGTTGACGCACTGATTGGAGCAGCTGTCGTGTTTGCAACTGACCATGTTACAGTCTGAGTCGAAGAACCTGCCCAAATAATTCCAGTTGCGTTTGGATACGTGACTACAAATGGTCCAGCCGCCGCAACACTTGTTACCGCTACATTGACATGATCACTGCATCCGCCAGGTCCTCCGGAATTGTCTCGAACAGAACATCTGAAATTCATGGTACGTGCAACACTTGGCACCACTTCCCATGTGAAAGGACCCCCTGAAGCCAAATCGGTTAAATTTGGAAAATATCTCGTTGGGTTTGTACTAGAAGGTAAACTTCTAAAACTTGGTCCCCCAGTTGATGTCGAAACTGGAGGTTGCGTACTTACTTGATTATCGGTTTGTTCCCAATTATAGGTCAATGTATCGCCATTAATATCCGTAGCGATGCAATTCAAAGCAAATGGTGTGCTCACAGGAACAAAAACCGTAGTTGGACCAGCTGCAATAACCGGTGCCGAATTAGTTAGGGTAGTCAGGATTGGACAAGTATGAGACGCCCCAGTTATCAAATTGGTCATTTCACTTAAGCTAATTCCATGAAAATGGTCATCACTATTATTTTGAACGTTCGGTGAACAAATTCCTGCGTAGCCCATTATAGTGCTGGCACTCCCCGGTTCAACGGCAGTTGGATTATTTCGGTTGCAATTGTTGTTTTGCGTATGATTTGCATTGAATTGGTGTCCCATTTCATGTGCCACGTAGTCGATATCAAACGGATCGCCAACTGGGTTGCTACTTCCTGTAACACCCCTTGCCTTATTTGCACCACAAACAACTCCTAAACCAGCCAACCCTCCTGAATTGGTTCCGAAAACATGACCAATATCGTAGTTTGTTGAACCAATTTGCCCATTACAAGCAGTCACGTTCTGATTTATCATCGCCCCTGCGTTTCCATTGGTGTATGGGTCTGTGCTGGCGTTGGTGTAGATCAATAAATTATTGTTTGGTACTAGGGTCATCGTAATGGCGATATCTCTTTCAAATACACCGTTAACTCGATTCATCGTGGTAACTTGAGCCGCAGCTGCAAGGGCAGCATTGGTATGATAAGCGGTGTATTCCGCTGTAGCTGCCAACGCTAATCGGTACGTTCTTAATTGACATGTTCCATATTCAGGCGATGCGCCTGTACTAATCAGCTTTTTCAATTTCTCTTCGGGAGTTTCAAACTCACAAGTCATTTGTTTATTCGTATAAAAGTCTTTTTTGAAATAGGCCATTACCTTATTCGGGAGAGTATTGTGAATTGGGTCAATAAAGATTGTTGAATGGTAGGGTGAAAAGATCATGGCATGAAAACCTTGTGGGGTGATATCCAACTTTACTTTCTCCAAGACATTAGAAACATTCACTCCATCAAAAGTCAAAATTGTTGGATACAAAGCATTCAATTGTGGATGCATGGTTTGGTTCCTTAGTACTTTGTACGTATTGAAACCGCCTGTCAAATTTGGAAGTTGAATTAAAAACATCGAAGTCCCTAAATCCACATTCTCTCTATAGGGAGCCGATTGAATAGCGCTTTTCATTGCGGCTAAATCCACCGTGTAGTAGGTCGACTTTGTCATCTTAATGGCTTGATCATCAATTTGATTTTGAGTCGGGCTGAAGTCTTGAAAAAAATTCTGAGCGACACTTGAAAAAGAAATAAGCGCACAAAATATCGCGCAGATAAAGTTAAGTTTCTTCATGTTTTTGGTTTAATTCTTTCAAATTTAGTGCTTTAATGTGTCATTGCCAAAAGGTTTTAGCCAAAAAAATGGCACCCATTTCTGGATGCCATCTTCCGATATGCAGTTAGTTTATTCTACAAGCTCGGGTTGGCTTGTAGGACTAAGAGCTTCTTTAATTCTAGATTCTAACTCATCCATTAATTCTGGATTGTCGAGTACCAATTGTTTAACAGCGTCTCTTCCTTGTCCAAGTTTTGTTTCTCCGTAAGAGAACCATGAACCACTTTTGTTGACTATGTTTAATTCAACTCCAAGGTCGATAATCTCACCTACTTTAGAGATTCCTCCCCCATACATAATATCAAATTCTGCTCTTCTAAAAGGGGGAGCCACTTTGTTTTTAACAACTTTCACCTTTACACGGTTTCCAATAACTTCGTCTCCATCTTTAATCTGTGTTGAACGACGAATATCCAATCGAACTGAAGAGTAGAACTTCAAAGCGTTTCCACCTGTTGTTGTTTCTGGATTCCCGAACATCACGCCAATTTTCTCACGAAGTTGGTTGATGAAAATACAGCAAGTTCCTGCTTTGTTAATAGAACCCGTTAGTTTACGCAATGCTTTCGACATCAATCTTGCTTGAAGTCCCATTTGAGAATCCCCCATTTCACCTTCAATCTCCGCTTTTGGTGTTAATGCAGCAACTGAATCTATTACCACGATATCAACTGCTCCTGAACGAATCAAATTATCTGCAATTTCCAATGCTTGCTCACCATTGTCCGGTTGAGAAATAATCAAGTTGTCTATATCAACGCCTAATTTTTTCGCATAAAACTGATCAAAAGCGTGCTCTGCATCAATAAAGGCCGCTATTCCTCCTTGTTTTTGACATTCCGCTATTGCATGTATGGCCAAAGTCGTTTTTCCAGACGATTCAGGCCCATAAATTTCAACTACTCTTCCTTTCGGAAACCCATTGACGCCCAATGCTAAATCCAAGGTCAAAGAGCCCGTTGGAATTACTTCTAAATTAGTAACTGGATTGTCTCCTAATTTCATCACGGTTCCTTTACCGTAAGTTTTGTCAAGCTTGTCCATTGTTAATTGGAGTGCTTTCAATTTTTCTGTGTTTACTTCTTTTTTAACTGACATATCGGTTATGTTTAGTTTTCCACCAAGGCGGAATGGTTTGATTTATATATTGAACGTAACAAAGGTTATTCATCAGGCCGTAAACTATTTACGTTGTCCTATTCTTCCTCAAATATTTTTAAAATTTCTTCAGTATGAGCTTTCGTTTTTGGCTTATCGATAATTCCCTTTATTGTACCCGTTTCATCTAAAACAAAGGAGGTTCGATGGATGCCATCATAAATTTTTCCCATAAATTTTTTCTCGCCCCAAACTCCAAACGTTTCTATTATTTCTTTTTGCTCGTCCGCAACTAATACAAATGGCAATTGAAACTTATCTATAAACTTCTGGTGGCTTTTCTCGGAATCCGCACTTACGCCTATAACTTCAACACCTTTTTTTTGAAGTTCAGACCAATTGTCGCGTATGTTACAAGCTTGCGTTGTGCATCCTGGTGTATTGTCCTTCGGATAAAAATAGACAACAGCCTTCTTTCCTTCGTAGCTTTTTTGGTTTATAGCTTTGCCGTTTTGATCCTTTCCAGACCAACTTGGCGCCTTATCTCCTACTTTTAAATGTTTCATTTTGACGAAATATTAATCAAATATACTGATTGTTTTTTAATCAAAACAAATTAAAACGAAAAAAGTTTAGGTGGAATATAAAAAACTACAGACTTATGATAAATGATTAAGCCGACTTCTTGCTTTGCTTTAAAAAGAAGATGGTTTGTATAAACAAGCCCGCTATGTGCGTGAATACGACACTTAAAAGGATATCTGGTGAGGCTTGTAATTTGCTGAATATCATATAAACTGCTAATCCCAAGAAAGCTAAAATTTGAAAAACAGTGGTCATTAAAAATCGATTGATAAACTGACCTTCTTTGAATTTAAAATGAACGATTTGAACACCCACCATCAGGATGAGCCAGCTTGCAAAAAGACCGAGAAATAAAATTTTTAAGTCAATGCTGGGGACAAACATTTTGATCACTACGAAAGCTAGAGCAACACAGCCAGTTAAGGTCAACACATTGTAAAGTGCTAATTTATTCATCTTCCTTGCTGCTGTTTATGACTTCTTTTATAACCACATACATCGCCAAAAAGACGCCGCTGAGGGCTAAAATGATGGTCCAAATGTTTTCTGTTTTATACGTTTCATCTATATAAGTGCCGAGCCACGAAAACAACCCAATAATCACTCCCATCTGAATTACGATCCCCGAAAACCGGGCGTATTTCTTCATGGGAGAAGAGGGCTTGCTCATTAATAAACGATATCTGGTTGATTCTCAGATTGCGCTTTTTGCTTCGGTCTAGAAGATCCTGCGCCACCCATTGAGCAATTGCCCAAGAAAATGGCTCCTTGATGAATCTCAATTTTAGCGGTAGAAATATTCCCTTCAATCTTAGATTTTTCACGCAAAGTTAAAAGCGCTTCTACTTTAAGATCTCCTGTAATTCGTCCTTCAACATCGGCTTCGTTACAGTTCAAATTTCCTTTAATAACAGCATTTTCACCAATCAATACTTTGCCAGCAGACGTAATATTGCCTTGCACTTCACCATCAATTCGAATGCTAGAATCTGTAATTAATTCACCTATGATTTTTGCTCCTTCGACCAACCTGTTCAATCGATCCGGCGCTTCAAAATTTCCGCTGCTACTCTTCTTCTTTCCCATCATTTTTTCCTCTTATTATTCTAATAATACTCTTCGCAAAACATTTCGTATTCACGCAGTTTTTGCGTTTCAAAAAGTGTTTTCAAATTAGGTTGAGTAATTAAGGTCGTCTTAGCACCTTGAAGATCCATCAAATGCTTTCTTGTGGCTTCAAAGGTCCGAATATATTCCTTTGCCTCCAAATCATTTTCAAATTTATCTATAACAACGATACTTTGGACGTCTCCAAATATCTTCGAACTTACCCTTAATTTAGCTCTGGAGTAAAACTCTTTGTTGAAATCGACGATTTTATTCTTGGATAAACTCGAGTTGTCACCTTTAGGAATGAAAATTAAAACATAGTGCTCCAATTGATCATCGTATGTAAACAAAGGGTTTTCCGTCAAATCAACCGGTTCAAACTTAGAGAACCCGTTTTTAATAATATCTATCATTTCCTTAGCTCGTATTGCTTCTGGCGTTTTTGGAAATTCTTTTACAATTAAATTCAAGTTTGGTAATAATGTTGTCTTTTCCGGATTCAATTTCCCCTGACACATAGCCTTCAACAACATATATTTCGATCGATACTCATTTTCGGGTTCATTCAATAGCACTTCTTCGGCACTTATCAACGCTGGATAATATAAGCCTTGACTATATCTACTCAAGGTATAAACGTAATCCCTTTGCGCTTTTACCTCGTATTCTTTTTTCTTCACGAAACAATCTGGATCGCGCAAATAGCAGGCGTAATCAGAATTCGGATAATAATTCAATATATAACTCTTATGAACGTCCGCTTTGGATCTATTCGAGGTTTCGTTCATACGATACATCTGAAAAGCCGACATTGCCTTATAATCCGTTTCAAAATCTTTTTCCACCACCGCAGTAAACTGATCGGTCGCTAATTCGGCTTCGTTCAATTGGTCCTTGTAAATTATTCCCGCCGCATATCGCGATTTGACCAATCTGTTTTGCGAGGCTAAAATGGATGAATCTCCCTTTGGAATGTTTTTCGATAATGCTTCTATACTATAAGGATCAGTGTATTCGTCTAACACTTCAACACTGTCGACAGGGACTTCTTTTCCATTTTCATCGGTGAAAGTAGCAATGACAATTTTGTCGCTTCTACGCCAATCATCTTCGTTTGTTCTATCACCCCAAAGTCTTTTAAAATCTTCAAATCCCTCCGCACGAGCTTTAGCATTGGTAAAGATAAACTTGCTTCCACTTTGGTTTTGGTTGAATGCATTCTGGTTTTTCTGAAGTGCGATCAACTTTTCCGCCTCCCGTTTCTTGTATTCGTCTTCTCGCGCTTTTAAGGTCTTTCCAACTTCCTCTAAATACGTCAATTGATCGGACTCACTCATAGCTGCAATTCGTTGAACACTATCTTCAAATTGTGCCAATTCAACTGCTTGCACTAATTCGCTTAATTTGGCTGCTTTGTTACGTATCGCTCCGGCATTTGGATATTTGTCATTGATAACTCTTCCGCACGAATCGTAATATTTTTGAGCAGGGATATAGTCTTTCTTCGCAAAGCGTAAATCGCCCATTTTCTCATACGCCATACCCTTTTGACGGCTGTTCGTGGTGCTATAAAATGCAGCCTCTGTCAAATAGTGAACGGCTTGAGGCTCATTCCCTTTTGATAATTCAATATTGGCCAATGCATAATAAATTTGATCCTTGAATTCCGCGTTTTTCGGATCATCCAACATCTTATTCAAATCCTTGATCAACTTATCGCTTCCGCCTAAAAAAGCTCTTTTCAGTCTTGCGCTGAAAGCCATTTCATACGGCGCGCTGCTCTGTAATACTTTGGTGTAATTGGCAATAGCTGCTGGTGCATTCCCGCCATCTTCGTTCAACTGACCCAAAATAAAATAAACTCTTGCTTTGTCGGCTTTGCGTCTTATATGCCTTGCAGCCAAATTCAAATTTATAATCGCCTCTTCTTTTTCGCCACGAATCAAATTCAATTCCGCTTTGGTCAAGTACATTTCTGGATAAATTTCTTTCGGCAAAGTGGCCAACTCGTCCTCTTTTTCTTTTTCTTTCTTAGATTTCTTTAAATTCTTGATGAAGTTTTTAAACATCTTTTGTTTGGCTGCTTCCTTTTCTGATATCAAGGCTTGATCGAGGATGTCAAGATTGAATCCAGCTTCAGTATATTTGCCTAGAACGAGATTCGTTTTAGCCATCCACAATTCGCCGACAAAATTAGACTCGTCATTGGTGTAAAACTTCTTGATGAACATGAAGTTCTTCATCGCTTGTTCATAATCTCTTCGGATATAACTCGCACGACCAACTGTGGTCCAGTTTTCATCAATGTAATTGTTGTTTTCTTCTTTCTTTCTTGAGGGGCGCGCACTGCCTGGCATGCTGTGATTCTGAATCACTTTTGTGCATTTTGCAATGGCAGTGTCAATCGCAGGGTACAAATTTTTCACTGCACCTGTATCCGGATAATTCTGAAGGGGAAGCAAGGTGTAATAATCCTCCACTACATTTCTTCGGTAATCCGACAAGGCTTGATCCAACAACAAATTAGCGTTGAAATATCCGTTATAGTGCGAGGTGGTACTATGATAAAAGCGATTGACAGCGCTATTCTTAGCGGGATCACACGCAATAAGAACAAAAAGGAGCAAAGCTGCTCCTATACTGAATCTGAAAAAATTAATCATTAAACTGGTTTTCTTGACTAACAATAAAACGGGAAAGCCCTATTTTATTGTATTAAAGCATAAATTTATGAATTCTCGATAAATTAATTAGGCAATGTTCGTGAAAACTTGCTGAATGTCGTCATCGTCTTCGATTTTATCCAACATTTTTTCAATATCTACCAATTGTTCGTCTGAAAACTTAACTGGTGAAGTTGGAATACGCTCCAAATTCGATTTTATGGGCTCTATTCCTTTTTCTTCCAAAGCAGAGGCAAGTGTTCCGAAAGCGGTGTATTCACCATAAATCACGAACTTATCTTCCAATACTTCGATTTCTTCCAATCCAGCATCTATGAGCTCCAGTTCCATTTCTTCTGGGTCCATTCCTTTCGCCTTTTCTATCTCGAAGATACATTTTCGGTTGAACATAAATTCTAAAGAACCTGTAGCCACAATTGCTCCGTTGGCTTTATTGAAATACGATTTTACATTCGCAACTGTTCGCGTTGGATTGTCTGTTGCGCACTCCATAAAGACCAAAACTCCATGCGGCCCTTTTCCCTCATAAATAATTTCATGGAAAGCTTCAACATCCTTCGCCGACGCTCTTTTGATAGCCGCTTCTATATTGTCTTTTGGCATGTTTTGTGCCTTCGCATTTTGAATCGCTGAGCGCAAGGAACCATTCATGGATGGATCCTCACCACCTTCTTTGGCTGCCATAGTGATCGCTTTCCCCAATCGAGGAAACAATTTCGACATTTTGTCCCAACGCTTTTCTTTTGCTGCTCTGCGGTATTCGAACGCTCTTCCCATTTGTGAACTTTTTTAAGAGCCCAAATTTAATTAGAAAGTTGCGGGTTTAAAAGTTAATCCGGTGTAAGTTTCTTACTTCTGGACAAAAAAGTATGGGCAATAACATATTCGCCGCATAAATATCTATTTTTGTCCCATGAAAATCTTAATTGTTCGTTTCAGTTCCATCGGCGATATCGTTTTGACGACGCCCGTCTTGCGTGGATTGAAAGAACAATTGACGGATATTGAAATTCATTATCTCACCAAATCCAAGTTTTCTTCTCTGCTCGAAAACAATCCTAGAATTGACAAACTGTGGACGATAGAAAAGTCGATTGATGAAATCATTGATGCTTTAAAAAAGGAGAATTTTGATCAAGTAATAGACTTACACCACAATATTCGAACGCTTGCTTTGAAGAAAAAACTGAGGAAACCGTCTGCATCGTTCAAGAAATTAAATGTTCAGAAATGGATGCTGGTGAATCTGAAAATGAAAAAAATGCCGAAGGTTCACATTGTAGATCGATACATGCAAGCGGTGGAATCTCTGGGCGTAAAAAAAGATGATTCCCCCTGTGAATTTTATATTTCAGCAGAAAACGAAGTCGATATTCAGCAGGAATTGGAGCTGAATACTAAAAAATATATTGGTGTTGCGATAGGTGCGCAATTTGCCACCAAATGTTTGCCGACGGATAAAATGGTTGAAATTTTGAAAGATCTTGATTCGACAATTGTGCTCCTCGGTGGGCCTGAAGATGAAGCAAAAGGGAATGAAATTGCTACCTTATTAAATGGTAAAGAAATTATCAATTCTTGTGGTAAATTTAATCTTCAACAAAGTGCCTCCATTGTTAAACAAGCTTCTGTTTTGTTGACTCATGATACAGGATTGATGCACATTGCTTCTTGTTTTGAAGTCCCCGTTATTTCTGTTTGGGGGAATACTATTCCCGAATTTGGTATGTATCCTTATTTTCCGAGTAATCCAGAATTATTTTCAATACATGAAGTGAAAGATTTGTCTTGTCGACCGTGTTCGAAGATTGGGTATCAGGATTGTCCGAAGAAGCATTTTCGGTGTATGGTGGAGCAGGATGTTGAGAAGGTTGTTGGTGCTTTGCGTGGATTTATATAAACGCAAAGAAGCAGAGGCAACCAACCCCTAATTCCCGATAAATCCAACCCCTGTATTTCACAAAAATTAACACTGTGGAGAAAACAAAGGTCTCACTTGTTGGTTACTTAACGAATTACCAATAAATTTGTAGAAGAATTCAAAAAATGCATACATACAAACCTGGACCATTTCTAGAAAAAATAAATCTGCCCGAAGATCTTCGCAAAAATTTCTCTGTGGATGATTTGCCACAGGTTTCAGAAGAATTACGTCAGTACATAGTTGATGTAATATCTGAAATTGGAAATTCCCACTTCGGGGCAAGCCTTGGAGTGGTGGAAATGACCGTTGCTTTGCATTATGTTTTTAATACACCATATGATCAGCTGGTTTGGGACGTTGGTCACCAAGCATACGGACATAAAATTTTAACGGGTCGACGTGATATTTTTCATACCAACCGATTGAAAGGTGGAATCTCTGGTTTTCCGAAACGTTCTGAAAGTGAGTTTGATACCTTCGGGGTGGGACACAGTTCTACTTCCATTTCTGCTGCGCTTGGCATGGCTGTTGCCAATAATTACAAGGGCGAAAAAGAACGTCAACATATTGCTGTAATTGGCGATGGTGCTATGACGGCTGGTTTGGCATTTGAAGGAATGAACCACGCTGGATTCGAAAAAGATGCCAATTTATTGGTGATTTTGAACGACAATTGCATGTCGATTGACCCGAATGTTGGAGCATTAAATCAATATTTGACCGACATTACAACTTCGCATACGTACAATAAAGTAAAAGACGATATCTGGAAATTGCTTGGGAAAATATCCAAGTTTGGCCCCGATGCGCAGACCATTGCATCGAAAATTTCGAATGCAATGAAAACAGGATTGATGAAGGATAGCAATCTTTTCGAGTCCTTAAAATTCCGTTATTTCGGCCCCATTGATGGACACGATGCTATCGGAATGGCGAAAATATTAGAAGATTTAAAAAAAATCCCTGGACCTAAAATTTTACACTGCATTACACGAAAAGGTGCTGGATATAAGTTTTCTGAAGAAGGAAATCCGACGCAATGGCACGCACCAGGTGTATTTAATAAAGATACGGGTGAAATCGTAAAGATTATTCCTAAACAACCTGAGCCGCCTAAATATCAAGAAGTTTTTGGTCATACTATTGTAGAATTGGCCGAAAAAAATGATAAAATAATGGGTGTTACACCTGCTATGCCTTCCGGATGCTCCTTGAATATCATGATGAAGGCAATGCCAAATCGTGCGTTTGACGTCGGGATTGCAGAACAACACGCTGTTACTTTTTCGGCTGGATTGGCAACACAAGGAATGGTGCCGTTCTGTAATATTTATTCGTCGTTCATGCAACGTGCGTACGACCAAGTTTTGCACGATGTTGCTATTCAAAATTTGAATGTTGTTTTCTGTTTAGATCGCGGCGGATTGGTTGGAGCTGATGGCGCTACGCATCACGGTGCATACGATTTAGCGTACATGCGTTGTATTCCAAACATGACTGTTTCTGCACCGATGAATGAGTCGGAATTGAGGAACATGATGTATACCTCGCAATTGGAAAACAAAGGGCCATTCAGTATTCGTTACCCAAGAGGAAAAGGGGTGATGACGGAATGGAAAACAGCCATGAAAGAAATTAAAGTGGGAACAGGTCGCAAATTGACCAACGGTTCTGACTTAGCGATATTGAGCATTGGTCATCCAGGAAATTTTGCTATAGAAGCGATTGCCGACATGAAAGCAACCGGAATGTCTGTGGCACATTACGATATGCGTTTTGTAAAACCAATCGACGAGGTAATGCTTCACGAAGTGTTTTCGAAATTCAAGAAAGTAATTACAGTCGAAGACGGAACAGTAATGGGTGGGTTTGGTTCTGCTGTTATTGAGTTCATGGCAGAGCACAATTATTCTGCGCAAGTTGTTCGTCTTGGAATTCCAGATAGATACGTACACCACGGAAAACAAAAAGAATTGTGGGCAGAATGCGGTTTCGACAAAACGGGAATCGAGAAAACGGTGAAAAGGATGTTGGATTATTCGGAAGGAAGTGATTCTATTGCTTCGGAGAAGTTGGGGTGATTTTTGTCCCCGCAAAGATTTTAATGGTCTGAGAAATTAAGAGTTCAAGGTCATTCATTTTTTCCTTATACTTAATGAGCTGATTTCCTTAAAGTTTTCGCAATGCGAATCTTAATGTTGAATGTTAATCCCCAGGAATTAATTTCTCAATCAAATTCGTCAAGTACACAAAATCTTCTACGCTTAACCTTTCTGGTCGTAGCGTGAAGATTTGGTCTTCAACAACATTCCCTTTCAAAAATCCTTTTACCGAATTTCGGATTGTTTTTCTGCGTTGATTAAAACTTGCTTTTACTATTTGAATGAATAATTTTTCATCGCAAGCCAATTTTTGGGTGCTGTTTCTGACACAGCGAATGACGCCCGATTGCACTTTTGGCGGCGGGTTAAACATCTGTGCATCAACTGTAAAACAATATTCGATGTCATAAAAAGCTTGGGTGAGAACAGAGATAATTCCATACACTTTCGTTCCAGGTTTTTCAGCAATTCGTTCTGCCATTTCTTTTTGAAACATGCCCATAATTTCAGGCACCAAATCTCTGTTTTCTATACATTTGAAGATGATTTGAGAAGAGATATTGTACGGGAAATTTCCAACCACTGCGAATGGCTCCCCGTCGAAAAGTTGAGTGATATCCGTTTTCAGAAAATCTGCTGAGTAAATTTTATCTTTTAATTTTGGCTTGTTCTCCTCTAAATAGGCAACAGAATCCCTATCGATTTCCATCACTTTTACGTTCAATCCTTCTCTTTTCAATAAAAAATCGGTTAAAGCGCCCATTCCTGGACCTATTTCCAAAACATTGTGGCAATCGTGACTTTCTATGAATTGATCGGCAATTTTCCGACACATGTTTTTGTCTGTGAGGAAATGCTGCCCGAGGTGTTTTTTTGGTTGAACGCTCATCGTTTGAATTCTTCTACTACATTTAAAAATGTTCGAAAAGCAGCGAATTTTCCAGCCCACATTTCGTTGAATTCTTTACGCAACGCTGCTGCATGTTTTGCCTCATACTCATCGAAAACATCCTGACTTTCGCACAAATAGGTTGTTGCGTAGGTCATTCCACCTTCCTCTTCGCCATCAACACGACAAATTCGAGCTTCTAAAAAATGGCCCGTTTCCATCACTTCTGGAATATGTTTTTCACGCATATATTTCAACCATTGTTCTCTAACGGTTATGTCAATGCTAACAGTTACGTTGTACAAAATCATATGCAAAGCTACGCAAAAAAGGAGTTCTTGAAAAACACGATACTACGCGATTGATTTTAATTATCTTCGCAGCGATGATTCAGTTGTTTACCGGAAATCGACCCGTAGTTCTGCTCCTATTGCCCTTTATTGTTGGGCTTTTGGTCATATTGAATTTGTGGTCGGGTTATTATGAATACGCACCAACTACCAATCTAGGACTTTGGGGAAGTGACTTTCAACTTCCGCAAGGTTTGACGCTCACACTCGGCCCAATTTTCGTTCTTGGAAATGCTTTGTTGCTTAACGTCCTTTTTAATCGGAACGATTTTATTGATCGAAATACCTACATAACTTCCCTTATTTATGTTGCTTATTTCAGTTTCTATCATGCATTTTATCAATTGGATGGATTGTCAATTTCTCACTTTCTGTTGATTCTTGCTCTTTTTGAAGTCTTTAAATTGTCCCAAAAGGAAAAAGGAAACAAAGCCGTTTTCAACGCTGGTTTTCTCGTCGGATTAGCGACTACTTTTCATCCCGCACTGCTTGTGTTTTTTCCCTTCTTATATTTCATGGTCATCGCGCTTCGTCCCATACTTTTTCGAGAATTTAGTCTACTTGCAGTAGGATTTGGTGTGCCGCTTTTGTATGCAGTGGTTTTTTCCATGTTTCAGGAAAATGAAATTTCCATGCGATTAATTAGCACATCTACCGACTATTTAAAAATTCAATTGGATTTCTTGGTCACTGCCACCTTGATTATTTTCACCATTTTGGTCAGCTTTCTAGCGCTGAATAAACAAAGTCAAAAAACCTCCATCCGCGCTAAAAGATTGATGCGAGCACTTTTTATCTTTTCAGCTTTTTGCATGTTGTTGGGTAGTTTAGATTACATTTTTTTCGGTCAAATTGAGCGTTTTAGCTTGCTCTTTATCCCGATAAGTTTCTTTTTAACATTCGGCCTTTCCATTAAAGCATATCAATGGTTAAGCAGTTCTTTGGTCTACCTCATTCTCATTTATACCGTTGGGAAACTCTTTCTTCCCTTCTAGTTTCTTTTTGTTGGATAACTTTCCGCTTTTTCCCGCCTTTAAAGCGGTCAAAATGACTAATTTTACGGCAACTTTACAAGCTTTTAAACATGACATTTGGTGTTGTAACCTTTCCTGGCTCTAACTGTGACGAAGACATGGTCTACGTTTTGGAAAATATTCTTAATCAAAAAGTGGAACGCCTTTGGCACAAAGATACCGACCTGAAAGGGGTAGATTTCGTGGTGCTTCCTGGTGGTTTTTCGTATGGAGATTACCTTCGTTCGGGTGCAATTGCAAAACTTTCGCCTATAATGGGGTCGGTTATCGAACATGCGAAAGCAGGGAAATATGTCTTGGGCATTTGCAACGGATTCCAAATTTTAACGGAATCTGGATTGTTAGACGGAGCTCTTTTGCACAACGACCAACAAAAATTCATTTGTAAAAATGTGAATTTGAAACCTGCGTCGAACGAAAGTGGTATTACAAAAGATTTAGACATAAGTAAATCATACAAAATTCCTATCGCACATGGTGAAGGACGTTTTTATGCAGACGACGCTACGATTAAAAGATTGATAGACAACAACCAAGTTTTGTTTCAATATGTAGACGAAAATGGTATCGCTTCAGCCGAAGCTAATCCAAATGGATCCGTGAATAATATTGCTGGAATTTGTAACGAAGGAAGAAACGTTTTCGGCATGATGCCCCATCCAGAAAGAGCGGCAGACAAGGATTTAGCCAACGAAGACGGGCGGGCTTTCTTTGAATCGATTTTAAAAAACTGTTAAGCAAAAATTATGAGGGTATTATTACTTGGTTCGGGCGGGAGAGAACATGCACTGGCTTGGAAAATCGCACAAAGTTCTATACTCGAAGCTCTTTTCATTGCGCCGGGAAATGCTGGAACACGAATTCACGGACAAAACGTTCCTATTCAACCGACTGATTTCAAAGCTATCGGAGAATTCGTACTAGAACATGAAATTGAAATGGTGGTTGTAGGCCCTGAAGATCCTTTGGTTCTCGGCATCCACGATTACTTTTTAGCCGATGATGAATTGAAAAAAGTGGGCGTTATTGGTCCACAAAAAGAAGCTGCACAACTCGAAGGAAGTAAAGATTTTGCCAAAAAATTCATGGCGCGTCACAATATCCCAACTGCAAAATATGGTTCTTTTCAAAGAGAAACATTAAGCGAAGGGCTTGCCTTTTTAGATAAAATGAAAGCTCCTTATGTCCTGAAAGCAGATGGATTAGCCGCTGGAAAAGGCGTGCTTATTCTCGAAGATTTGCAAGAAGCAAAATTGGAATTGACCAACATGCTCCAAGGTAAATTTGGTGATGCTAGTAAAACAGTTGTCATAGAGCAATTCTTGAAAGGTATCGAGTGTTCTGTTTTTGTGATTACGGATGGTGATTCATATAAATTGTTGCCCGAAGCAAAAGACTACAAACGGATTGGTGAAGGTGATAACGGCTTGAATACAGGTGGAATGGGCGCTATTTCACCCGTTCCTTTTGCCGACGCAGCTTTCATGGACAAAGTGAAAAACCAAGTGATAATTCCGACTGTTAAAGGTCTTCGTTCTGAAGAAATTCCCTACAAAGGATTCATTTTCTTCGGATTGATTATGGTGAAAAACGAACCATACGTAATCGAATACAATTGTCGTATGGGTGACCCAGAAACAGAAGTAGTTTTGCCACGACTGAAATCGGACATTCTCGATTTATTCGAAGGCGTGCACTCCAATACTTTGTCTGAAAGAGATGTTCAATTTGACGACAGATGTGTTGCGACTGTTATGATGGTTTCTGGCGGATATCCTGAAAAATATGAAAAAGGAAAACAAATTTATGGTTTGAATGCTATCGCCAATTCGATTGTTTTTCACGCTGGAACAAAAGCAGACGGACCAGCAATCACTTCTTCTGGTGGGCGTGTTTTGGCGGTTACATCTTACGGGAAAAATTTGGATGCAGCACTCGACAAGTCTTACGAATCGATCAAACAAATTGAATTCGAGAAATCGTTCTATCGCAAAGACATCGGCTTCGATATTGTACCAGATAAAAATTGATTATCTTCATCCATAACTAAATGGACACCTCGTTTCTGATTATCATTTTCACGCTGCTGTTTTCAGCCTTCTTTTCGGCGATGGAAATTGCATTTATTTCGTCCAATCGGCTCAAGGTTGAATTGGACCGTTCGAACGGCACTTTCGTTGGAAGAATTCTAGGGAATTTCTACAAAAATGAATCGCGCTTTATCGCCATGTTGCTCTTGGGCAACAACTTCGTTTTGGTGCTGTTCGGTATTTATGCGGCCATTCTTCTAAATCCAGTTATTGCCTCTTGGGGAGTAACAAGCGGTGGTTTGTTGCTCTTTCTTCAAACTGTCATTTCGACTATTTTGGTGCTTTTGCTGGCAGAGTTCATCCCGAAAGCTTTGGTACAACTGAACCCAAATTGGTTTTTGCGCATAACTGCTTTGCCGATGCAACTGATTTATTGGTTGTTGCTGTTGCCCACAATTATTGTTATGATGCTCAGTAACGTGTTTTTACGCTTGCTCAATTCAGAAGATGACACCGAAGAAAAAGTGTTCTCGAAAGTCGATTTGGAACACTACGTAAGTGACATCAATGATCGTTTACACCACGAAGAAGACTTTGGAAATGAAATGCAAATTCTGCAAAATGCCTTGGACTTTTCAAATGTGAAAGCACGAGATTGCATGATTCCTCGTACAGAAATTATAGCGCTCAATGTAGAAGAAAGCATAGACGTATTGCACAAATTATTCGTTCAAACTGGCTTATCAAAAATCATTATTTACCGCGACTCCATAGACAATGTTATCGGCTATGTTCATTCCTTTGAAATGTTTAAAATGCCGGGGAATATCAAGCAGATCTTGATGCCCATGTCCTTTATTCCTGAATCTATTCCAGGAAAGGAAATATTGGGAATTTTCGCCAAACAGGCTGGGAATATTGCTGTAGTTTGTGATGAATATGGCGGAACATCAGGCTTGCTTACGATAGAAGATGTCATTGAAGAAATCTTTGGGGAAATTGAAGACGAACACGACACAGAAGACTGGATCGAAGAACAAATTGACGACAAAGAATGGCGTTTTTCTGCCCGTGCCGATATCGATTATTTGAACGATAACTACAACGTGGGAATTCCCGATTCGGATGAATACGAAACCTTGGGCGGACTTATTATTCACCATTTAGAATCCATTCCTGAAGTGGGTGCCGTTCTTATACTCGAACACCATGAATATATCATTGAAGTGGTCAGTGACAGACGAATTGAAATTATTAGAATAGCCAAGAAATGATCCGTCTACTTTTCCTCTTATTTCTACCCTACCCTCTTTTCGCGCAAACAGTTGTCGGCACTTTGAGCAAAGATTTGAAAGAAGTTTCAGGCTTGGTTTTTGTCAAAGACGATATGATGGCAGGCATCAACGATAGTGGAAATTCTCCTACGCTTTATTTCATAAATTTAAAAGGTGAGATTCAACACGAAACGAAACTGAAAGATGCCGTTAACGTGGATTGGGAAGACATCGCTTTCAACGGTAAAGATAAAATTTACATCGGCGATTTTGGGAACAACGACAACAAAAGAACCGATCTCTGTATTTACGAAGTGTCCTTGAAAGATGCACTCAAAGATGACAAGGTCGATGCCAAAAAACTCAAATTTGAGTATCCCGATCAAGATAAATTTCCGCCCAAAAAGAAGAATTTACACTTCGATTGTGAAGCGATGGCGTATTACAACGATTCATTGTATCTCTTCACGAAAAGTCGTGCGGAACCGTGGGATGGTATGAGTTACGTTTATTCCATCGATCCGAAGGATAAGAATCAAAAAGCAAACTTAATTGGCAAACTATATGTGGGGAAAAATGGCTGGTGGCAAGATGCGATAACGGCAGTCGATATTCAAGATGGCGTTTGCTACATTTTGACCTACAACCGTTTGATGAAATACAACATCGCCAACCAAAAATTGACTTTCGATCAATGGGTTTATATGAAACCAATTACCCAGAAAGAAAGTTTCGCCGTGAATTCCAAAGGTGAAATTTATGTCGCCGACGAAGTTCAACCTGGTTTGGGTGGCGGCTATTTATACAAAGTTGTTTTTCCCGCAAAAAAGAAGAAAAAAGAAAAGAAATGATAAATATCAATCAGTTCAAGGTAGTCATTTTTGACATGGACGGTGTACTAATCGATTCTGAACCTTTGTGGAAAATTGGTATGCAACGCATTTTCGATTCGATCGGTTGTAACTTAACGAAGAAGGATTTTCAGAAAACTGTTGGGCTTAGAATCGACGAAGTAATCGAATATTGGTACGAAGTTTCACCGTGGGAAGGCTATTCCGTAAAAGAAGTCGAAACACAAATCATGAGTGAAATGGTAAAGCTCATTCATGAAAATGGTGTTCCTCTTCCCGGTGTTGTGGATACGATTCGTTTTCTCAAAGAAAAAGGAATAAAAATCGGACTGGCCACCTCATCGTTTACCATTTTGATAGAAGCCGTTTTGAAGACTTTGAACCTAACAGAAGCTTTCGGTTTTGTGCACTCTGCCGAAAACGAAGCGTATGGGAAACCTCATCCAGCAGTGTATTTGACCGTTGCTGAAAAATTAGGGGAAAGACCGCTAGATTGTTTGGTCATCGAAGATTCGGTAACCGGAATTATCGCAGGAAAAGCAGCACGAATGACCGTCGTTGCCATTCCCGAAAAAATACACGAGCCCAATCCAAAAATCATACTCGCCGATTACGAATTTGAAGACATGACCCAGTTTCTAAACGCGATAAAATGAAACGCTATTTCTTACATCTGAGTTATGTGGGAACGCGCTATCGTGGCTGGCAAAGACAACCAGAAGTGCCGAGTGTTCAGGAAACAATAGAAGCGGCCCTTTCCAAAATTTTCAAAACAGAAATGACCATTTACGGTTGTGGACGAACAGATGCAGGCGTTCATGCGAGTCAGTACTTTGCGCAATTTCAAACCGAGGAAAAATGGGATTTTGACTTGGTTTTTCGTCTCAACAAAGTGTTGCCTGACGACATTAGTATTCATGATCTTATTCCCTGCAAAGGAACCGACCACGCTCGTTACGACGCCACCGAAAGGAGCTATCAATACTTCATTCACACCCAAAAAACAGCACATCTTTCCACTATTTCAACCTTACACGAAAGTTCCGTTTTGGACTTTGCAAAAATGCACGAAGCTGTTCAATTGATTTCCAACTATTCCGATTTCATTGGTTTTTGTAAAACGCCAGATTTACATCCTTCGACCCTTTGCGAAATCAAAAAAGTGGAATTTTCGCAGAATAAAAACGGCACCCAATTCTGTTTCGAAATCACGGCCAATCGTTTTTTACGTGGCATGATACGGAACTTGATGGCGAGAATTATACTTGTTGGTTCAGGTGAAATCACTTTGGAAAATTTCAAATCAGTTTTAGAAAAGTCGGTCACCGAAGAACTGCCCATTTTAGCTCCGCCACAAGGTTTGCACCTGTCTAAAATCATTTATCCATATTTGGATTTGGATGTTGTTTTTGATGCGAAGAAGATGTTGAGTTAGCGTGCTCCTATAAAAAGTAAATTAATTTCCCCCATACCTGAAGAGAGCTCCTCATAGGTCATTTTTTCATAACCTTCTGGTATTGCAAAACTAAATTTGCTAGCCTTCGTCGCTTCATCGAGTTTCAACTCTATTATTGTCGCTATAAAAGTCATTACCATCCCGTCTCTGTCTACTGCGTAGTCTATGGCATTCCAGGTAGTTGAGAAATTGATGATGTTTTGTCTGTTGAGATTGCGCTAATTTTATCCGTATACCAATAAACCATTTCATTTCCGTCGGCACCCGTTATAATCGCTTTTTTGCATTTGTATCCAAGAATGGTTTTCTTATCTTTTTTCAAGGTTACAGTGCTTTCTGATGTAACACCTTCATCCACTTCCATTTCTTTGGATGTTGTGAGAACCGCATTATTTCCCATCATACCACCCGTCAAAATAATAACTTCGTCGGTTTTACTATTTATAACAGTGGCCATCGATATAAGTGCTCCAAAGTCGAGCTCTGTGCGCGCTTTATCTCCATCAAAGTATAGTTCCATTTTACTTCCGTTGAACATAGCAACACCCATCGCCATGTCGGGATCTTCACTTGAGACATCAATTGTCTAGGCAATATATCCTTCTTTGGGTTGTGCAAACGACATTCCAATCGATAGAATGCTCAATGCTAGGGATAAAATTAATTTTTTCATAGGTTTATTTATTAGAGCAATTTACACTTTTCACGCAAAACTTTTCGTTTTTATTGTCGACAGGTTCAATTGTTATAAAAGAGCATCTTCCACCCAAGCTTTTCCCCAAACTTCCATTTCTTTAGGCGACCAAATACTTGGGAAAAACACTCTTTTTTGAAATCTAGGAGGTAAATATTTCTGCCAATTCGTCCCTCCTGTGGCATTCACGTCACCTTCTTTGGTTTGCAAATATCGAACTGCACTTTTGTAATGCGAAAGTGGCCAATTTACGTTCACCGCTTGGTCCAATTTCTTTAATTCTTCTATGATTTCCGGATTCTTTTGGTCCGTATCACTCAATTTCAAATACGATTGCCAAAGGTTGTCCGACGCTCTATGTTTGGTGTATTTCAAAAAAGTTTCTTCGTACTGTTCTTCAAATTGTATGAGCGTTAAGGTCTTTTTATTCGTGGCTAAATCTTTGGCTCCTTCTTTCCAATAAACGTTTTCGTAAAGTCTTTCCAGGTTGGTTTCCTTAGCCAGAGCTTCCCGTTGGTCGACGTGCACCAAGTTTTTTAAGTCGGTACAGTGAAATTCAATCAACCGATATTGTGCCGATTGGAATCCACTTGCCGGCAAAAGTGCCATTCGGAACTTCATGAATTCTTTGTTATCCATGCCTTTCGACATGATTTCAAAACTGTCAATTAATGCCCCGAAATAACGGGTTACGCGAGACAATCGTTCCAAGAAAAACTCTGCCGAAATAATCTCCTTGTTGGAAATGAGTTTTAATTCATTCAAACACAATTTAAAATACAACTCTGTAATTTGATGGTAAATAATGAAGATCTCTTCGTCGGCAAAATTGGTTCTAGGCTTTTGTAAACTCAACAAAGTATCAAGTTCGATATAGTCCCAATATTTGACATAATCTTGGTATAACAAACCGTCGAGATAAGCAAGAACATCCTGACCGTTGGCCGCATATTTCTCATTTAATAATTTTAATTTTTTCTCAACTTCCTTCGTAATTTCCATGTGCTTTTTTTGTTACTTTGACCAAATGTAATAATTCTCCTTTAATTGGGCCGCCTTCGTCTCTTGGACCGCTTCGCTATTGGACGAAAGCCTGCTTCGCTCAAAAACTCAGGACTTGCCGAAAATAGTCCATTAGTCTTTAAGTGAGCTTGCGAACGGTCTTTAATACATCAGCGAAGCGGGTCCTGAAGCCTAAAAAGCGGTCCAAAACAAAAAACAACTTTTTAAAATTAATCTCGTATCTTTCAGCAAAATACATTAAGCCTGCACATATGCGTTATCTCGTTTCAGTACTCTTTTTATCCCTCGCTTTATCTTCTTTTGGACAAACAACTTGGGCAGATGATGTTGCCACAATCTTTTATCAAAAATGTTCTAAATGTCACAACCCAAACGGAATTGCGCCATTTTCATTAGTCACATATAGTGAAGTTAGCCCAATGGCAGGTGCCATTTATGATGCGGTAAATCAAGACCGTATGCCGCCATGGCCGCCGAACAATGACTATCAGCAATATATACACAACCGTGAATTGGATGCTGCAGACAAAATTTTAGTTTTGGATTGGTTGACAAACGGTGCGCCTGAAGGAAACGCAAGCAACACTCCGCCGCCTCCTGCTTTCCCAACGGATGCATTGCTAGGTGCTGGTGATTTAGAATTACAGATTCCAACGTATATGTCCAAGGCTCAGTCTGGACAAGATGATTATGTATGTTTTTCTTTGCCGACAGGTTTAACCCAAGGTCGAGATATAAAATCTGTTGAAATAATTCCGGGAAATCGAAGTATAGTCCATCATGCATTAGTTTATATAGACCCCGATGGAAGTAGCTTCACGGATACAGTCGGCGGTGATTGTGCTTCACCAAGTTCACAAAACTCTGTCTTAGTTACGGGATATACTCCTGGAGCAACACCGATGACTTTGCCTACCGTTTCTCCCATGAAATTAGGGATCCCTTTACCCGCCAATTCGAAAATAGTTTTGGCCATGCATTATCCCGATGGATCGTATGGAGAATATGATAGTACCCGAGTCATATTCCATTTTTATCCACCTGGAACAACGGGAATAAGGACAGTTTATGCCGCGCCTTTGCTTTCCAATTGGTTTTTTGCTTTGCCGCCAAATCAGATGACAGATTTAACAGCAACGTATCCAAATTCAGGTACAATAAATCTTGAAGCTTCTATTTTGAGCGTTTTCCCGCACATGCACTTGATTGGTCAAAGTATAAAAGCATATGGTTTGGATCCTTCCAACGATACCATTCCATTGATTGATATTCCGCATTGGGATTTCCATTGGCAAGATTTTTACTGGTTCAA
>DGBF01000142.1:0-2632 GCA_002384725.1 Flavobacteriales bacterium UBA4011 | reverse complement strand
GCGCAACATTTTGAAATTGGCTCATCAATGAAGGCTGAGGCGACGTATAACAACACCACTTCGAATCCGCATAACCCAAACAATCCGCCACAATGGGTAGGCCCAGGTGAAAACACAACAGATGAAATGATGTTGGTGTATTTCCATTTTATGGGATATCAGCCAGGCGATGAGCTGTATGACTTGGAGCAATTAATGCAACAAGCGACTTTGATAGAATTACCGGAAGATGAATCTGGGTTAAAAGTGTATCCAAATCCATCATCAGGCGACTTCCATTTGTCTATGAAAAACTTCCCGAATGCTGAGGATTTTCAAATCCGAATTTATGATACCCAAGGTAAATTAGTGCGGGATTGGAAAAATGTTCCTTCTGCTCAAAATTGGGTTTGGGACGGAAAATCGAACGATGGAGCTGAAACAATGAAAGGTGTTTATATCCTTTCAGCGAATATTGGTGGATCGTTTTATTCGACGAGGTTAATTCGATTTTAGGGACGATTGATTTATTAAAACTCGAAAAACCATCTCCCTCAATCCCCCCCTGTCTTCCGACAGGCAGGCTCAAGGAGGGATGTAACTTTGAGATGGTGATTAAAATAGTTGCGCCAAATTCTAAATAAAATTGAGGGTTAATCCTCCCTCCTGACAGAAGGGATCGAGGGAAGTGTTACTCCGTTAATTAAAACGTCTATTCACCCTTCTTCACCATATTCTTCAATACCACCTGTACCTCATTATCCGTCTGATTGGTAATATAAAAATACCCATTCTCTAACCAAATTTGTCTGGCAATTTCAGCTTTTAAGGTTCTTGAAATCGAATTGTGGCTTTTTGACAATTCTTGAGATGAAAACGGAACAGCAAAATCATCTGCTGCGTACTTCGCAAATTTGCGCGACAAATCATTTCCAACTTGGAAGGTCGTCGAGAAATTTTTCAAACTCGGCCATTGTTTTCGTTTACCATTTACAAAATCAAAAGCGAAGGCTTGGACTGCACCTGAGAATCGTAATTGATTGAAATATCCTGTATAATCTAATGTATCCAAAGGGATGAAAACGTCCGGCATAATTCCGCCTCCGCCATATACTATTCTTCCTTTTCGGGTTCTGTATTTTAAAGAATCCCCAAATAAAGTGCTGTCGGGAGCGAATAATTCGCCATTGTCGTAGCGGTCTCTTGAATCTGCATAATAATCTTCCATACTTCCGTTGTACTCTTTTTGAATACAACGACCAGAAGGCGTGTAATATCGAGCAACGGTTAATCGAAGATTACTTCCATCTCTCAAATTGAAATCTCCTTGTACCAATCCTTTTCCGAAACTTCTTCTACCATAAATTGTCGCCCGGTCATTGTCTTGAAGCGCTCCGGCCACAATCTCACTCGCCGATGCTGAATTCTGATTGATCAAAACTGCCGTTTCTATTCTTTCCAGTAATCCTCCTGATCGAGACTTGTACTTTTCGTCCCGTTGATTTATTCCTCGTGTTTCAACAATGGTCATTCCGCCTGGTAAAAACTCGTCAGAAATATCAATCGCTGCTGATAAAACTCCGCCAGGATTATAACGCAAATCTAAAATGAGTTTCGTCATCCCTTGCTGAAGTAGACTCTCGGCTGCATATCTAAACTCATCGTGGGTGGGTACAGAAAATTGCTCGATTCTGATGTATCCAACCGATTGATTCATCATAAAAGCGGATGTAACAGAAGTAATTGGAATTCCACCTCTGGTCACACTAAAGGTTTTCTTGTCTTTTCCTCTTTGGATTTCAACTTTTACTTTCGTGCCTTCTTTTCCTTTTAGGTATTCCATCACCTTTTGGTTAGTAATTTTTGCACTTGCCGTTTTCTTGCCGTTTACGGAAATGATACGGTCTCCCGCCAACAAACCTGCTCTTTCAGAAGGAGAACCTTTTACCACATTTGTAATACAAATTGTATCGCGAAGAATATTGAAACGAACACCAACACCACCAAATTTTCCTTCAATTCCCTCTTGGGCCAATTTTAAATCTTTCGCTGGGATGTAATTGCTGTGCGGATCCAGTTTATGCAACATATCCGAAATCGTTTCTTCAAACAGTTTCTCGCCGTTTACATCGTCCACGTAGCGCTTGTCCAAAACCTCCAAAATGTCTTGAATTTTCTGGTATTTTTCACCTTTTTGTTCACCGTGTGTGTAATCTGTATGTGGAACTAAAAAGTAGCCCAATCCCAGCCCAATTGCCATTGCAAAAGCCAAACCTAAAGGAATCAGCCAATAATTTTTTGGATTACTTTCCATCTATTGTCGTATCTAATTGTGTTAATTCTATGTTTGCCTCTTTCAAAAAATCGATGCCTGAACAATCTTTATACGTGTTGGCAAACACCACTCTTTTTATTCCGGCTTGAAGGATTAATTTGCTGCAATCTTTGCAAGGAGATAAAGTTAGATATAAGGTGGCGCCTTTACAATTGTTAGTCGATTTTGCCACTTTTAAGATTGCATTTGCCTCAGCGTGAAGGACATACCAATGCGTTTCTCCAACTTCGTTTTCACAACAATTGTCAAAACCAGCAGGCGTTCCATTGTATCCATCCGAAATAATCATTTGATCTTTCACGATGATTGCGCCTACTT
>DGBF01000150.1:21089-33869 GCA_002384725.1 Flavobacteriales bacterium UBA4011 | reverse complement strand
GAAGCGGAATTGAAAATGCTTCGGGTGATTAAAAGAATGAAAGAATCAAGTGATATTTCAATAAAAGCAACTTTCCTTGGGGCTCACGCTTTCCCACTAGAATTCAAGGAAAACCACCAAGGCTATATCAAAATGATAATCAACGAAATGCTTCCTCAGATAGAAAAAGAAGGATTGGCAGATTACATCGATATTTTCTGTGAACGTAATTATTATTCCATCGAGGAAATGCACCAGATATTGGCTGCAGGACAAAAACATGGTTTGCAACCGAAAGTGCATGTGAATCAGTTTTCAGTTATGGGTGGTGTTCAAAAAGCTTTAGAATTTAATGCACTATCCGTCGATCATTTAGAAGAAATCAGCCAGGAAGATATTGACGCACTGAAAAATTCAAATTGTATGCCGACGGTTTTACCAAGTTGTTCGCATTTTTTGAGTATTCCGTACGGTCAAGCATCAAGAATGATGGAAGCTGGACTTCCGGTTTCTCTGGCAAGCGATTACAATCCTGGTTCAACACCAAGTGGAAACCTACAGTTCGTTTGGTCGCTGGCTTGTGTGAAAATGAAAATGACCCCTGAAGAAGCGTTGAATGGTTTGACCATAAATGCGGCGTACGCAATGGGACTTTCAGAAACGCATGGCACTATTTCATTAGGCAAGAAAACACCCTTGATTTTAACCAAAGAAATTCCTTCCTTGGCATATATCCCGTATGCTTTTGGCGACAATCATGTCGAAAGAATTATTTCTTAGCCGTCACCAATGGAAGATAAAAAATTTATTCCCAAAATAGTCGATTTTATCCTCGAAAAGGGATGGGAATTGGACCATGTAGTCATCATTTTACCTTCGATGCGGGCTGGAAAATACCTAGAAATAGAACTGGCCTCTCGTTATGAAAAGCCAATCTTTTCACCCGAGATTTATACCATCGATACTTGGATTAAAAAATCGAGTTCTTTTCAGATCGTCGATTCAATGAATATTTTATTTGAGCTGTATCATGTGCATCTTGAGGTTGAGAAGGATATTGAAAAAAGATCGTTCGATTCATTTTATCAATGGGGCAGTACTTTGCTGAGTGATTTTGAAGAAATTGACAAGTATTTAATCGACCCAAAACAGCTCTTTAAAAACTTAAAAGATGTCAAGGACATTGAAAATTGGAGTTTCAATAGCGAAGAGTTAACCGAACAGCAACAGAAATTTTTAGCCTTTTGGGAATTATTACCCGAATATTATAACGGTTTGAAAGATCGTTTAGCGCTGAAAAATTGGGCATTTTCAGGTATGGCATTTCGTGAAGTGGCAGAAAAAATCGAGTTAGTATCGCCAGAGAAGGACGAACGACAATTCATTTTTGCCGGCTTCAACGCCCTGTCTTTATCCGAAATGACCATCATTCGAAAGTTGTTTGTAAAAGGACGAGGTCACGTTCTGCAAAATGTGGACGAATTCTATTACAACGCTATACATCACGAAGCGGGACATTTTCAGAGAAAACTGAATGAATTTCTTGAAAAGAAGCCGGAAAATTTCATCGAGAGGGACATGATGTTTAAGGAGAAATCGGTTGAAATTATAGAGTGCGCCCAAACGATCGCTCAAGTTAATACGGCTTCGACGTTACTCTCGAAATTGAGTCCGGCTGAACTAAACGAAACGCTTCTTTTATTGGCGGATGAAACTTTAGCTGGCCCAATGATGAAAAACTTGCCTCAGAATATTCAAAAGGCAAATATCACAATGGGGCTTCAATTGCGTGATACTTCTGTCAAGCTTTGGGTTGATTTATTGTTCTCAATCCAAGAAAACTTTCAACGGTTTAGTACCAAAAGTTTATATCACAAAGATCTTTTTAAACTCTGGCAACATCCTTTTTATCAGTTATTTGTGAATGATGCTGTGTCGAAAGTTCAAAGGGAAATAGAACAACGAGTTATCAACAAGAACCGTATTTTTCTTTCACCGAAAAACTTAAAGTTGAATCATTCGGTTCTGGAACAAATTTTAGAATTGATTTCAACTCCATGGGAGAATGACTATCGAAAAGGATTGCAGATAATGCACACTTTGAACCGTTTAATCTTCGGGAATTTCAAGGAAGAAAATGAATTTGAAAAGGCGATTGTCAAGAGCTTCGAAAAAGCAGTTCGAGCTTTTCAGAATACGGTAAAAGAGGGTCTTCCAGAAATGGGTCTTCGAATTTTCAAACAACTTTTTCAGCAACATTGGGGGAAACATCGTATTGCTTATGAAGGAACACCAACTGATGGCCTTCAGATGATGGGCTTGCTTGAAACGCGTTTGCTCGATTTTAAAAATATTATTTGTTTGGGTTTGAACGAAGGTAGCATGCCACCGAATAACCCTATTCAGACCTTAATTCCAATGGATTTGCGAGTTGGATTTGGAATGCCAACAACACGAGACAAACAAGGACTTTTCGCCCATCACTTTTACCGATTGTTGCACAAGGCTGAGCATTTAACCATCACCTTTTCGAATGCAAGTGATGAACAGAATGCTGAACCGAGCCGATACATTCAACAATTGGAATTGGAGTGGAGTCGCTTGGCCAAGAATTTGAAATTGGAGAAGAAAACTTACACCTTGCTGGCTTCACCAGTAAAGATGCAATTGGACAAAGTGAAAAAAACACCGGACATTCTTGAAAAATTGGATCGAATTTTAGCCAGTTCAGTTTCAGCCAGTGCTTTGAATAAATATTTGACTTGTCCGCTCGATTTTTACTACCGCTACATTCTCGAATATGGCGAGGAAGATGAGGTAGAAGAGGAAATGAATAACAGTACTTTGGGTATCATCATCCATAATGTGTTGGAAGAATTGTACGAACCTTTTGCTTTTTTTAATTCAAAGGGTGAGCCAAAGTTAAGTCCCAAAATGCTATTACCGCTCGACGTGGAAAGAATGTTGGGGGAGTATGAAAAGCTCATAAAAACAGGATTTAAAGAACATTACGATAACGACGAGAACTCTTTCATGATAGGAAAGAACTATTTGAGTTATGAAATGGCCTTATCATTGACAAAAAAATTCTTGAACAAGGAAAAGGAGTGGTTGATGAACAAAAACGAACCATTGATGATCCATTCTTTGGAACGTAGATTGGAGTCAAGTATAAAATTGAATATTCACGGAAAAGAGAAAATCATTAACCTCAAAGGATTCGTCGATAGAATGGATGGCTTCGGCGATAAAATTCGAATAGTCGATTATAAAAGCGGGAAAGTCAAGCAAGAAGATTTGGACACTAAAAAAGGTACTCGAGGAAGTGTGTACGATGAGGGTTATTTATTCAAGTTCATTACCGAAAACAACAAACCTTATTTTCTTCAATTATGGATTTATGCATATCTATTCAAACAAAGTTTTGGATATCTTCCTGATGAGGTCAGCATCATTTCCTTTGTGCATTATCCTGAAGCACCACTTTCTCTCTTCACTGGAGACATGTCAATGGAAGACTTTGTAGATGAATTACCGAACGTTTTGACTCAAATATTGGAAGAAATGTACTCGGAAGTTCCTTTTGAACACAACCCGCGAGACAATTATATCACGTATTGCGATTATTGCGGATAAGGGAGTTTGACTGTGATAGTCGTTGCTGCGACAGGCTAAATCAACTAAGGATTTTATTAGAATTATGGGTTCTGAGGGCTGAGCCTGTCGAAGTCCAAAACACCCAAAACTAAAAAATCCTGTCTTGCATCTAAGAGGAAGTGATGCAAGACAGGATTCTGCTTAAATAAAACCTTATCTATATGACGAAGAAAAAATCAGAGGGTTGGCTCTAATTGAAAAAAAAATTAATAAAGTGCTCTTTTTAAAGATGTTCTGTAGTCTTTTATTTCTTCTCTATTGATTTTATGATCTGCGCGAAGCAATAAATTCAACAAATAAGATAGATTTTCACCGTCTTCAACTTCCAAAGGATATTCGTTTCCTTCTTCGTCTTCGTCGTACTGTCCTTCTACTGCGAAAGTTTTGTTTTCCTCTATGAATTCATACATCAAACGCAATACTTTGGTCACCAATGGATCTTCTTCTTCCTTTGCAACTACACGTAAATCTTTCAAATCATCCACCAAACCTTTGGTTGCAACACCTGACTTATCCACCTTCTTAATGAGAGCTTCTAATTTTTGATTTCCTACTTCGGTTTTCATTTTCTTCTGTTATAAAAGCCATTACAGCTATTTTTCGAACACAAATGTAAACAATTGATGCCAAAAAGTGACAGGAGAAACCGTGGGATTTTCATTTTTTTATATCTATCGCTTTTAATTTGGAATGTTCACACCAAGTTGTTTGCATCTAATCATACAGAAATAGCTAACTTGTGGGTCAAGTTCTATATTTGTAAAAAGTACTAATTTGATTCAACTAATATTTAAAGCGATAGTAACCGGCTTCATTCTTAGTATAATGATAGGGCCAGTCTTTATTGTCTTGTTAGAAACGAGTATAAAAAAAGGAATTAGAGCTGCCATTGCATTCGACTTAGGTGTTTTAATTAGCGATTTCCTATATATCTTAATAGCTTATATTTTTTATTCTGAAGTTCAAAGTTTGGCCGAAGGGAGTGATCAGCATGTTGTGAAGATAATCGGCGGAACCCTTTTCATTGCCTATGGTATTGCAAGTTTTTTCAAAAAATCGAAGGGAATAAAAAAAGATAAACAAGGGAATTTGGTAAAAGAAGCGAACGATTATAAGATGCTTGCATTAAAGGGGTTCTTGTTGAATTTTGCGAATCCGTTGGTAATCTTCTATTGGTTTTCGGTTATGACATTGGCTGAAAAAGCTGAGGGAATGGAATCCGCCCCTCTCTTTACTTTTTTAAGTGTGATTTTAATTACGTTTTTCAGTATCGATTTATTGAAAATATTTGGTGCAAAAAAACTACGGCCTTTGGTTACGAATAGCGTAATGAAAGGTTTAAACCGATTAATTGGTATTGTTTTTTTCGGATTTGGGTTATTCTTAATTCTTCAAGGATGGAGAGGTTGGAATCTACCTATGTAACCACTTTGAGTATTTTACGTTTTCAATTTTATGATAAGTAGTGCAATGAAGTCAATTAATAAATTCCTTTTTACCACAGTTTTTTCAATTATAGTTTCCTTGGCATTTGCTCAAGAGATTAAAAAAGAGAATTTCACTAAAATCGTGAATACTTACTACGATTTCAATAAGTCTCAACCCCAAGCTTCCGGTCACTACTTCAAAGATAATCTTGGAGAAACCACGGAGAAACATGGAAAATGGAAATATTACGATCGTTATGGCGAACTCGAAGAGGTAAGAAATTATTACCGTGATATGCTGTTCGGTCAAGTTTTACTTTTTTATCCAAATAAAAAAATCCGCAGAGAGGGTTATTTCAAATATGATCGTCAGGATTCAATTTACCGAGAATGGAACGAAACCGGAAAACCAGCCATTGAAGGATATTATAAAATGGGTGCTCCAGTCGGAAAATGGCAGCATTATTATATTAACGGTCAGCTGAAATCTATAGAAATTGTTGAAGCTGGAGTCAATTTGATGCAAGAGTTTTATTTGCCTGATTCGCTGCATACCCAAACCGTAAAAGACGGAAACGGAACCTTGTCGACCTTTTACAATACAGGCAGTCTGAAGGAGGAATATGGGTATATAAACGGCTTAAAGGATGGTAAGTTTGAAGAGTATTCAATTTATGGCTACCCAACTTTGACCGGTGAATTCAAAGAAGGCGAAAAGGAAGGTGCATGGAAATATTCTTATTACACTGGCGACACAGAAAAAATAAGTCATTACAAAAACGGAAAACTCGATGGTGCTTACCAATACTTTTATGATAATGGTCAGCTGAATGTTGAAGGAAATTATGGACAAGGTACGAAAACGGGTAAATGGGTATGGTACACCAATAATGGAAAAAAAGATCAAGAAGGACTTTTCATAGAAGATCTACAGGATGGCAAATGGTGTTTTTATTATCCAAGCGAACAAGTTTCGTATAACGCCGAATTCAAAAAAGGATTGAAATATGGATTTTGGTCTTATTTCTATCCCGATGGAAGTAAGTTCAAAGAAGGGTCATTCTTTGATGACTTGAAGGATGGAGAATGGAAAACGTGGTATGAAAACGGCACTTTGCTCATGACGGGAAAATATTCCAAAGGAAAAGAGGAAGGTGAATGGAAAAATTATTGGGAAAATGGCAAGCTTAAAAACCTTTCCTTTTTCTCAAAAGGTCTATTGAATGGCGCATGGGAATCCTACCACAAGTCCGGAATACCTGGCTTGAAAGGCGAATACAAAGAAAACAATAAAACAGGTGAGTGGACCTCGTTTTTCGACAACGGAAGACCAAAAGAAACCATCACTTACAAAGTAATTACAACAAAATCGAAGATGGATTACAGCATCATGAAAGATTTTGAACGAACCGATAGTGAGCGTCACGGAAAATACATCGCTTATTCTGATAAAGACTTCAAGCTACTGGAAACAGGTCAATACAGTAAAGGTGAAAAAGATGGTGAATGGAACTCCTTTCATCCTGGAGGGAAAATACCAGCGGTTATTTCCAATTTTAAAGATGGCGAATTACACGGAGTTCAAAAACAATATACACGTCGTGGCGATTTAGTTTCTGAATTGTATTACAAAGACGGATTACGTGATGGTTATTTCAGAGCCTATGATAAAAAAGGCAAAGTCGTGGTAGAGAAACGATATAAGAAGGGTCTACAAATTATCGAAGGAAATTCTAATGGGACTAGTTTTGGCCTTTAATTGTATTTTCTAATGAATTAGGCTTTCATTACTGTTCATTTTTGCGCTATGCCTTTAAAGGCATTTATATTGGTATTTTGATTTTTTTGTATTCTTTAAATTATGCAATCGGTAATAATACAATACTTGAAATGTAAAAATTCAACATTGAATTTTGAACGGAAGTAAATAAATAATTCAGAGTGCCAATATCAAATCATAGGCCGGGAGAGATGCTAAGTCAAGTTACTTGTCCGTATAACGAATACGGTCATTTTTAACAGAAGCTTGAATTATTAAATCAGGGAATTCTAGATTATCTAAACCCCATTGAATAATCCTGGAATATTCGATGTAAATAACTTCACGGCAATTGCCAGTAGAATAATTCCAAACACCTTTTTAAGAATAGCAATACCACCTTCACCAAGAATTTTTTCGATAGCCTTGGTACTTCGTAAAACCGAGTAAACAACGATTACGTTTATCAAAATGGCAATTACGATATTGATGCTGTAGTACTCTGCACGCAGAGAAATAATAGAAGTCATAGTTCCCGCACCTGCTATAATTGGAAAGGCCAAAGGAACAATGCTCGCCGTTTTTCCAGTTGGGGAATCTCTGAAAAGTTGAACGCCCAAAATCATTTCTAAAGCCATGGCAAAAAGGATAATTGAACCTGCAACGGCAAAGCTTCCTATGTCGACACCAAAAAGCGCAAGAATATTTTCTCCAAGAATCAGAAAGCCAATCATGATACCAAGAGACACCAAACTCGCTCTCATTTCGTGCAAATCTCCTGTCGATTGTTTCAGTTTCAATATAATGGGAATAGATCCAAGAATATCAATTACGGCAAACAACACCATCGATGCCTTAAAAATTTGCTTCCAAGAAAAATCAGTAAAAAACTCCATTATTTAGTCCCAATTATGTATTGTTCAACAACTAATGGGAAATATTGAATTTCCAACTTTCGAACTTTTTCCTCTACTTTTTTTGCGCTATCATCTGACGAAATGGGGGCGTAAAATTGCGCAATCATTTGTCCTCCATCGTAATACGAATTGACCAAATGTATGCTAATTCCAGATTCTGTTTCGCCCATAGAAACAACTGATTCGTGAACATGAGCGCCATACATTCCAGCACCTCCAAATTTAGGCAACAAAGAAGGGTGAATATTGATTATTTGTTGCGGATATTCATCAATTAATTCATTCGGAATTTTCCTCAGATAACCAGCAAGCACGATAAAATCAATTCCCTGGTTCTGACAAATATTCACCAATCGCTCACCTTCACTCACTTCTTCGTTGTTTAAAACGAAAACATCAAGTCCCATTTCTTCGCATGAATTCACCACAGGAGCATCTTCTTTATTGCTCAACACAATTCCCACTTCCACAGCAGAGTGATTCGCAAAAAAATTGATTAAATTTAAAGCGTTACTTCCTGAACCTGAGGCAAAAATGGCGATCCGTTTTTTAAGCATGTGGCAAAGGTATAAAGTAATTTGAACACAAGAGGAAATTAATGAGTATATTCGGTCTGCTTAAGGGGAATGAACGGTTTATAGTTGAAAAACAGTTTAATAAATAAAGTTATTTATTTTGTTTTTTAGGGATATGTTTTTTTCTTTGCAGGCTGAATTAATTTTAAAACAAAAACAATGTCTGACATTAAAACAAGAGTAGTAGCAATTATCGTAGATAAATTGGGAGTTGAAGAAAGCGAAGTAACACAAGAAGCCAGCTTCACAAACGACCTAGGGGCGGACTCTCTAGACACAGTGGAATTGATTATGGAATTCGAAAAAGAATTCAATATCGCCATTCCAGATGACCAAGCGGAGAACATCCAAACAGTAGGTGCTGCTGTATCGTATATTGAAGAGCACTCAAACTAAGAAACGAAAGTTAATCTTATAATTATATGGAGCTTAAACGAGTTGTTGTGACAGGTCTTGGTGCACTAACGCCCATTGGAAACACTCTTCCTGAATATTGGGAAGGATTAATCAATGGTAAATCAGGAGCCGCAAAAATTCAACAATTTGATTCTTCATTGTTCAAAACACAGTTTGCTTGCGAAGTAAAAAACTTCAATATTGAAGATTTTATGGAACGAAAAGAAGCAAGGAAATTAGACCAATTTTCACAGTACGCCATGGTTTCAGCTTCTGAGGCTATGGCGGACTCTGGTCTCATGGAAAGCAATCCAGATTTAGATTTTATCGGAGTAATTTGGGGATCAGGAATTGGAGGGTTAAAAACATTCCAGGATGAATCTCAAAATTTCTTCGCAGGAGATGGAACCCCTCGTTTCAATCCTTTCTTTATCCCTAAAATGATTTCGGACATTGCCGCAGGACATGTTTCAATTAAATATGGACTCCGTGGACCAAATTATGTTACCGTTTCAGCATGTGCATCTTCAACCAATGCTATCATCGATTCATTCAACCTTATCCGTTTAGGAAAAGCGCATGCAATCGTTACTGGTGGTTCCGAAGCAGCAGTGAATGAAATGGGAATGGGAGGATTCAACGCTCTTAAAGCCCTTTCAACTAGAAATGATGATCCAGAAACAGCATCGCGTCCTTTCGACTTAGATCGTGATGGATTTGTTTTGGGAGAAGGAGCAGGCGCCTTGATTCTTGAAGAATATGAGCACGCAATGAAACGTGGAGCAAAAATCTACGCCGAAGTAATTGGTGGCGGAATGTCGGGTGATGCATATCACATGACGGCTCCTCATCCCGAAGGTATTGGCGCTCGAAACGTAATGTTACGCGCTCTAGAAGATGCTGAAATTCCTGCTACGGACATCGATTATGTCAATGTTCACGGAACTTCAACTCCACTCGGTGATGTTGCCGAAGTAAAAGCAATTCAACAAGTGTTTGGAGAGCATGCGTACAAAATCAATATTAGTTCTACAAAGTCCATGACCGGACATTTGTTAGGTGCAGCAGGTGCGATTGAAGCAATTGCATGTATTATGGCGGTGAAAAACGATATCGTACCACCGACCATCAATCATTTTACTGATGATCCAGCCTTAGACAATAAACTAAACTTTACTTTTGGTAAAGCTGAAAAGCGTACCGTTAATGTGGCCATTTCCAATACCTTTGGATTTGGAGGGCACAATACGAGCGTTATTGTCAAGAAATTTGTTGGATAAATTGGTGTGGGAATATTATCGAAATTTTCGAGTTTAAGTAAGTCAGAAGCCGAGAAGGAGATTGACAAATTCATGCGCTCCAAATTTGGTTATCGCCCAAAAAACATTCTCTTTTTTACCCACGCTTTAACCCACAAGTCTTTGTTGTATGCGGATGATACCCTTGTATCAAACGAACGACTTGAATTTTTGGGAGATGCAGTTCTAGATGCTGTTATTGCAGAATATTTATTTCGTTTGTTTCCGAAGGAGGACGAAGGATATTTGACCAAGGTTAAATCCAAATTTGTTTCGCGAAAAAGTATTTCGGCCATTGCTGAAAAAATAAAAATACGGACAGTACTCGGTTATCAAAAAGGTAGAACCATCAATATGAGTACCATTGAAGGAAACGCATTTGAAGCTTTAATGGGAGCTATATTTATTGATGGGGGATTCTTAGCAGCAAAAGATTGCATCGAAAATCATATTCTTAAAAAGTACGCCGATGTAAATAAGATCCTTGAAGAAGAAATCGATTTCAAATCCAAACTTTTTATTTGGTGCCAGAAAAACCGTCATCAACTCGAATTCGAAATGATGGAAGAAGAAAATGCGGGCGGCTTTTGGAAATACACGATGATGGCCAAAATCAACGAGAAGAATTTTGGTCTAGGTACAGGAAGTTCCAAAAAAATAGCTGAACAAGCCGCTTCAAAAGAAACATTAGAGCTTTTAGGAGAAGTTTAATCCATTATCTATTACGAATTATTGAATTACGAATTTTGGCCCCCCAATTCGTAATTTCTACTTAAATAATTCGTAATTTAATAGGTATGACCAACCAAGAACTAGGCATTTTAGGCGAAAATATGGCCACACTTTTCCTTCGAAAAAAAGGACATAAAATCCGCGCACGAAATTTCCGAATGCGTCATTTGGAAGTAGATATAATAACGGAATTCGAAGATAAAATTCACGTTACTGAGGTGAAAACCAGACAAACGGCCGAAATTGGAGAACCTTGGCGTGCGGTAACAAAAGCAAAGCAAAAACAAATAATCAAAGTGACAGATTTTTATTTGAAAGAAAACGAAATAGAATTAGAAACTCAATTTGATATAGTTTCCATCGTTCACAATACCTACCGAACAGATTTAGAATATATTCCAGATGCTTTTACACCGTTTGTATAGAGTTCCCTTTGGGCTCTTGGACCATTCTGCGAAAGGATTGATGCTGGATCATTCCCTTCGGTCACTATTGGATAATTAACATTCTTCTAAATCGGCCTTCCTCTATCAGCGAAGCGGTCCAACTTCCAAAAGTGAGCTTGCGAACGGTCCAATAATCGAAAGGATGTTTCAAACATTTCCACAATTCAAATTTCCATCTTATCTTTGCACCCTAAAAAATTCGAGATGAATAAAGGAAGAGGAGGAAACTCCGGTAAGCCCGGCAGCGCTGGCAAAATAACAAGAACGTCCAGAGGGACGTCAAATGCTACCACGAGAACCGCTTCGGCAGGTTCTAAACCAGGTTCTAAACCAAAATCAGGTGGTAGCAAACCAACTAGCAAAAACGAACATCCTAATAAGAAAAATGTTACAGATCGTGACAAGCGAAAGTACATTGATTATAAGCAAAAAGTAAAAAAAGGTGATCCAATGCCAAAGTTCAGCGATGATTCTATTCGCCTGAATAAATATTTATCAAATGCTGGTGTTTGTTCGCGAAGAGAAGCAGATGTTTTTATTGCTAATGGAATAGTTTCTGTAAACGGAGAGATTGTAACTGAAATGGGTTACCGCGTTAAGTTAACAGATATAGTTAAATATGGTGACGAATCGGTTAGCCCAGCGACAAAACGGTATGTTTTATTGAACAAACCAAAAGGATTTATCACTGCGTTTGATGATGCATTAGGCAGAAAAACAGTGATGAGCTTAGTGAAAAAAGCATGTAAAGAACAATTGTATCCAGTTGGACGAATGGAAAAAGAAGCGACAGGTTTGTTCTTTTTTACCAACGATGGAGACATGATGAAAAAATTAATTCATCCTCAATACAAAGCAAAGAAAATGTATCATATCGAAATCGACAAACCTATGTCGAAAGAGGATATTGAGAAAATGATTAGCGGAATTGATTTAGAAGATGGACGAACATTTTTTGACAAAATAGAATATGTAAAAGGAAACGCAAGAGAATTGGGAATTGAACTGACATCCGGGAAAAATAGTGTAGCACGCCGCGCATTGGAGAGTCTCGGTTACAAAGTTCATCGTGTGGATCGTGTGCAATATGCTGGATTGTCTAAAAAAGATTTACCACGTGGAAATTTCCGACATTTGAGCGAAAGTGAAATTAATTTCCTGAAAATGTCATGAAACTAGCCGTGTTTTTTTTCCTGTTAATCGGTTTGTTTGGTTGTAAAGAAGCAACCAAAAGTGCAAATCCTCTGTCGGTTTATTTTCATCCATTCGACGATGATCCAAAAGTGTATGTTTTTCGAGATAAGGCAAGTGGTTTGGACGAACGCTTTATGCGAATATTTCGTATCGACGATTCCTTTGGAAAACATATGGTTACTGAACTTTATGCGGCAGATGGGAGGTTGATTGAAGCGTTTAATTACAACATTGACAGTCTATATTTAATGGATCACATGGTAGTAGATGGCAATCGAGTAAATCAAAAAGGTGAACTTGGGAAGCACAAATACTTTCCGATGAGTAAAAATGGAAAAGGTGAATTTTTATCAAAATTTCCAGGACCCGATTCTACCTTTATTCTACTTGAAAAGTCGAG
>DGBF01000150.1:795-20893 GCA_002384725.1 Flavobacteriales bacterium UBA4011 | reverse complement strand
AGTGACGATTTTACAGCTACAATGTATGGTCCCAACGGTGAGGCAATTGACCAGAAAAAGGGAACAATTCTTAATTATTATGCGAAGGGTTACGGTTTAGTGCGTTGGCATGACAAAAACAAAACACAAGATTATAAGCTAGAAAAAATAATTTCGGAAACAGAATTTGCTAACAGAATTAAAGAAAGATAATTTAGATATGAAGTACTTAGTAGTTTTGGTGTTGTTCTCTCTTTCATTTTCTTTAAATGCTCAGCGAAAAGTGTCAACTGAAAAAGGGACTGTATTTGTTCAATGGGGTTACAACAGAACGCATTATACAAAGTCCAACCTGCGTGTAGTTGGGCCTGGATATGATTTGACGTTATCCGGAGCAAAAGCTGTCGATCGCCCAGAAGCTTTTTCAGTTAATAATTATTTGAATCCAACGAACCTTACTGTTCCTCAATTCAATCTTCGTGCTGGTTATTATTACAAAGACAAATGGGCGATTTCTTTGGGCTATGATCATTTCAAGTATGTTTTCGAAGATAGAAACCAAGTAACGCTTTCTGGGCAAATAGATCCAGGTGTAGATACTGTTTCCAATTGGAATGGAACCTACACGGGTGAAAAAATCACAACAAAGTATAGCGATTTTCATTATGAAAACACAAATGGAATGAATTTTATTCGAGTAGAATTAACACGTTCTTTTCCATTGTATTCACCACGCAAAAACAAGAATTTCGGAATAGTTGGTAATGTAGGAGTAAGCGCTGGAACAATACTTTCGGTGAACGATTTTAACTTTCTGGGTCAATTTGACCGAGTAACATATTCCATTTCTGGCTACGGTTTTTCGGGTCAATCTAGCGTTCGGTTTGAATTTTGGAAACACCTGTATCTGCAAGGCGGATTAAACACCGGCTTCATTCATCAATTAAAAGTGCGAACACGGCCAAATGACGCATCTTCTTTTGCTCGACAAGCATTGGGTTATGTCGAATACAATGTGTTAATCGGGGGCCTATTTTATCTGAAGCCAAAAGGAAAATGCGACGATTGTCCTAATTGGTAATTGACTCTTTTTTCTTTCCTCTGAAATCAATCTTGTAATAGAAAATTGGCAAGAAACCCAGTTGAGGTTTTTCAGCTATTGGTTCGACCAAGGGGTTTGATGGATCTGGCGCATAAACCAAAGATAGGATATTCACAGTTCCAAGTACATTCACCAAATCCAATCCGATTTCGTGGGTTACTCTTTTTGCATTTTTCTTCCAATTTACTTTTACATCCATTCGGAAGTATTCACGAAATTGTCGTTCGTTAAAAGCGGAATCTCTATAAATCAATTCATTTGCCTGTTGTGTTTTCGCAAGATCGACGTAACCATATCTTTTTCCGCCAGCATACGTTATTTTTAAGCCGCCAGAAATGGTGTTTTTGTCATTGATTTTAAATTCTTTTCCTGCTAATAAGTTCGTTACAAACGCTCCATTGTAGCTCGTATTTCGTTCGATTCCATCACTTCCTTTGTATTTCGAATCGTATAAGGTTCCAGAGAACAAAAAGAAAAAGCTCTTATCAAAAAATTTCTGGATGGTCACCTCTAAACCGTAATTATATCCTGTTCCAGTATTCTCTAGGGTATCCGGGAAAAACCGTTGAAATCCGCCACCAAGATTGACCATAGAAAATGCGCTAGGGTGAATTTCAACAGGAATATTATACAAATGTTGGTAATATACTTCCGATTTAATATTTAAACTTTTAGTGAATGATTTTTCATATCCAAATCCTGCATGGATACTTTTCGTGAAATCCATGTTCTTGTTATGTCCTTCATTATTCGGGGCACCTTGAAGATGATAGGTGTAGGTGTATAGTGGTTGCATTTGACTGTGCAGCCCAGCCCCAGCGCTCAAAGCTTGGTTTTTGCGCATTCTCCACTTCCAACCCAAACGCGGCTCAAATGGACTTAAACTGCCACTTCCCGAGTAATATTGTGCATGTGCGCCTGCTGTGAAATCCATGTTTTCATTGATTCGGTATTTCCATTGCGCAAAGGGTTGCACCAAAAAGGACAAGCCTGTATAATCCCAACGATTATTAAATACACTATAGTTTCCGGCTTTCAAAGAATCTTGGTTCAAAACTGAATCCATTTGACTCACATGAATGGCATCGAAATTTAATCCAAACTGGACCAAATGTCTTTTCCCTTTTTTGTGCGTAACACCGAGGTGATATGAAAGTTTATTCGTTTTGTAATAATATCCCATCAATGGAAAAATGGAATCTACTTTGATTCGTTCTATATCCTCACCTGTGGAATTATCTGTAAACGTACTTCGAATTAAGTAATCATGATGAGAATGTGATTCATCTCCATTATAGGCCAAAGTTGATGTTAAAAACGTTTTAGTATTGATTGATTTTTTATAGACCAAACCAGTCGTTAGCATGGATGTTCCAAAATATTGATCACGATCTCCTTCTCCATAAAGCTCATCCGTAACAACGGTTTGTTTAGAAACTTTGATTGCAATTTGACTTTTACCTCCAATTGCAAAGGCAGATAAGCTAGCTCCATTTTTCAACCGCCAATTGAATTTAAAAGCACCGTCGCCATAAACAGGTACAGCATCCGTTCCAATTTGAATTCCAATTGCTTGAAACAGGCTTAATGTGGAATATCTACCCATGACCAAATAGCTCGATCTCTTTTCTCTATTCAAAGGGCCTTCTGCTAAAAACTCAGTACCTAAGAACCCAAATTGTCCAGTAAATTCATGATTTTGATTGTTACCATTACGTAACTTTAAATCAAAGACTCCACTTGTGCTATTTCCGTATTCCGCGGGAAAAGCCGACATAAAAAAATCGGAATTTGCCAGAATTTTATTGTTTAGGACGGAAACAGGGCCACCCGAACTTCCTGCTGTTGCGAAGTGATTGGGATTGGGAATGTCAACACCCTCAACGCGATAAATAACTCCTAAAGGAGAGTTTCCACGAATAATTATATCATTTCTGGAGTCATCGGCACCCTGAACACCGGCAAAATTGGAAGCCATTCGAGCAGGATCGGAACGAGAACCAGCATATCGATTGGTTTCTTCTACACTAAATTGACGCGCTGAAATGGTGGCCAATTCATTAATTGTTTCACCTTTCTTGGTTGCGGTAATTATGACCTCCTCTTGTTCCAAGAAGCTTTCTTGAAGTCCGAAGTTTACGATTGTTTCTTTACCTGAATTGACTTCTACGGTTAGTTTTTTCGCATCAAAAGTCATCAAAGTGGCCTTTAATCCATGTTTTCCTACCGGCACATTGGAAATGTTAAACTCACCATTGGCATCGCTCAGTCCGCGATATTTTTTGAGAGAGTCTTGTGTAAAGATTTCGATTTTCACTCCCACAAGAGGGTAGTTGGTTTCTGCATCAACAACCTTCCCACGAACGTTCTGACTGGGTTGAGCAATTATACTTTGAAAACAAAAAAGTATTACGAAAGAGAATAATAATTTACTCATAGTTATTATGTTTTTTATGATTTCCTAGTTTTTGAGTTCTGGTATTCCTCTTTTGTCCATTCCTTAATATAGACACGTCTGAAATCGAAAAGATTAAGTGAATTAATATGGAAGTTTCTCACATTGGCGTAGGTAACACATAACTCTCCAGAATACCAAAGAGGAATGATTGGCGGGTCCTTCATTAATTCTATTTCAGCCATAGAAAAATACGTTCGACGTTCTTTCAACTTGACGGATTTTATGGCCTTATCGTAGAATTCATCGAATTTGGGATTTATATAACGAGCGTTGTTCAACAAAGACGGAATGTTTTCATTTTCTGGGACAAATTTACCAGCAAAATTTTGCAAAAAAGTTTCAGGGTTGGGATAATCCGCTACCCATGCCGTTCGAAATATGTCACCATTTCCGGTTACTTGATCTTTAGTTAGCTGTTGGTAAGTGGAACCATCTATGTTTACTCTTATCCCTAGGTTGACACCAATCTGCTTAGCGAATTCCTCAGCAACAGCCGAGTGCACATCATCAATATTCAAGCACAAAGTGACTGTTCCAAAATTCTCGCCATTTGGGAAACCTGCTTCAGCGAGTAAAGTTTTTGCTTTTTCGGGATTGTAGGAATACCCATTTTTCTTAACGCCTTCAAAATCATATCCTCTGAAAAGCCGCTTTAATGGTGGTACAATTCCGTAATCACCTACCTCGTAATATTGATTCTGTAGAACATTCTGTCCTATCTTGTTTTTGTCTACAGCGTAATTGAAGGCTTGTCTAACCCGAGGATCCCTGAATCGAGGATCAGTCATGTCAAAATAGTAGTAATCTGTTCTTAAAATAGCTGAGTTATGTAAGTAAAAAATAGGTGGTTGGGAATTAAAATCCTCAATTCGACCTTCAATCATTTCCTTAATTCTACTCGCTGGAAGACCTAAAATCACATCAAGCTTTTTTTGCTCAAACATGTCAAGCTGTTCTAGTTTTTTGGGGAGAATAACAAATTCTAAGGTATCTAAATAGGGCAAAGCACAGCCATTTTGATCATAGAGATAATAATCAGGGTTTTTTGTAAGCTTGAGATTGAGCGTTGTTTCGAATTCGGATTGTGAAATGAACGGTCCAGTTCCGATAAAATTACCTTTTTCGGAATACAATTTTTTTGACAAAACAGCGCAACATATTTGACTCAATTTTTCCAGAAAATTGAAATCAGGTCGAGTCAACTCTAACGAAACTGTTTTGTCTTTTATCTTTATTCCAGAAATACTTTTCGATTTTCCATGAAAAAAATCGTCCGCTCCTTTTAGCTTATCACCATAAACGAGCGAATACGCTGCAGACGGATTGCCCATTTTGTCAGGCTTACAAGCCCTTTCGATGCTAAACACCACATCTTCGGTAGTTAATTCTCTATCTTTTTCACTAGCACCAAAATCCTGAAATAACACCTTATCACGAAGCGTGAATTCGAATAATAATCCACCTTTTTTAATTTCAAATTTTTTGGCCAGTTGTGGCTGAACGCTCAAATCTTTCGGATGAAACGAAACCAAACCTTCATAAATTTGTCCTAAAATTTGGGCAGTTCCATAATCGTCTATCTTGGCTGGATCGCGCATGATATAACTGGAATTCAGGCAAACACTAAAAGTGCCACCAGAAAAAGGAGCTTGTTTCTTGTTATTTCCGCACGAGGCAAGGATTAAGATAAGAGAAAATAAGATCGCTTTGCCCCTCATTGATGAAATTAACGCATATACAAGAATAACAATAATATCTGGTTATCAGGTGACAAGTTATTTTTGTTTTTCTACCGAGTAATGTTTATCGTAATCCGTAAGTATTTACGTGCTGATTGTAGCATAGGCGCGAATATTATTTGGAACGTAAGAAAAATGCCGTTATTTTCGTAATGACATCTTAACGGAGAATTTTTCGCATAAGAACAAAAACGAATGATGAAGAACGTAATTTTACTGTTTATCGTTTTGATTAGCTTTGCTTTTTCGAGTGAGGCTGCACTTTCAATTGAAGGCGTCTATCAAGGCAAGAATTTATACATACAGAACCCAATGGACGCGGATGGTTTTGGCTATTGTGCAACCATGGTGACCGTTAATGGAGATGCAATGCCAGGTGGAACAAGCTTGGCAGCTTTTGGGATAGATTTTGCCCAATTTAATATTGCTATTGGAGAAAAAGTATTCATCGTTATTGAACACAACGATGGATGTCGACCGAAAATATTGAATCCAGAGGTTTTGCTGCCGAAGAGTACGTATAAGATTTTGACAATGGATGTTACCAATGATGGTCGATTGAGTTGGTCTACAACGAAGGAAGATGGGAAATTACCCTTTGTTATTGAACAATATCGATGGAATAAGTGGGTAGTAATTGGTGAAGTTGAAGGAAAAGGGACGGTTGGAACGAATAGCTATTCTTTTCAAATTAGTCCGCACTCGGGCGAAAACATTGTTCGCGTTTCTCAATTCGACCATACAGGTAAAGGAAGATATTCTACTCAATCTAAATTTAGATCGAAAGTTGCTCCGGTAACGAAGAAACCCGCCATTGTAAAAGATAAAATTGAATTCTTTGTTGAAAACAAACCTGTTGAAACACGTTATGAAATTTATGATGCCTACGGTAATATCGTGAAGAAAGGTATTGGAAGTATGGTAAATTGCACGAACCTTGTGAAAGGTGTATACTATATCAATTACGATAATGTGAATGAGAAATTCATTAAGAATTAGACATAAGACATTTAATAAAACCCTATCTTGGAAATTGAGGTAGGGTTTTTTGTGGAAAAGAGGAGAAGTATGATGAGAAAGATTGAACATTTAGGAATTGCGGTAACAGATATGGAAGCTTCAATTAAGCTCTACGAAGACCTATTGGGAGTTCCGTGTTACAAAGAGGAAGGGGTGCTGAGTGAACACGTTAAAACAGCTTTTTTTGCTGTGGGTGAGTCCAAGATTGAATTGCTCGAAGCTACAGATGAGGATTCGCCTATTGCGAAGTTTTTGGCAAAAAAAGGAGCCGGATTTCACCACGTCGCATTTGACGTAGAAGATATAGAAGCGGAAATTGTAAGATTAAAGAAATTGGATTTTGTACTTATCCACGAAACACCAAAAGATGGCGCAGACAACAAATTAATCGCATTCTTACATCCAAAATCGAGTGGTGGATTATTGGTGGAGTTATGTCAAGAAAAAGAGGGGTGAGACATAATCTCCCCTTGTAAATGAACGGCTTCTATTCCAATAGAACGAGCGCCTTCGACATGCTGAAGGCTATCGTCTACAAATAACACCTCTTCAGCTTTGGTATCGATAGTATCCAATACCTTTTGGAAGGCAGACCCATGTGGTTTTCTATCCCCTAATTCATGCGACCAGAAAATCTTTGTAAAATATTGATCCAAAGGTTTATCCGTCACTTCTTTCAATATGCGAAGCGCTTTTTCGACATGGATTTCGTTTGTATTACTCAGCAAATAGAGTGTATGTGTTTTGGATAAATTCTCTAAGAAGGTAAGCCGTTCTAAAGGGAAATCAAGGAGCATGGCGTTCCAGGCATGTACCACGTTATTTGCAGAACAGTTCTTTGGCAGGTAATCAAGGAGTCCATTGATGAATTCAAATGAAGAAATCTCCCCTTTTTCAATTTTATCAAACAATCCACTTTGATCAGCTTGAGAGTACATTTGGTCGAAATTATCTATTCCTAGTTTTTCAAATGCATTTATCGTCAGTTGATAATTGATGTTGAGCAAAACGCCTCCCATATCAAATAAAAGAATCTTCTTGTCAGTCATGGCGCAAAAGTAGAGAAAAAAAGGGCGATTCTGATTCCGATAGCTACCAGAATTTGAATCGCCCTTTAGCATAAAATTATTTACTCCTATTTCAGCAACAAATTCAATTCGAATTGCACTTTAGAAGATACAGGTGTATCCCCTGGTTTTTTTGGATCTGCTTGGAATCCTTTTGCGTTTAGCGCAGCGAAATCAATTTCAAAAGACCCCGTAATACTTCCTTTTCCATCTGCGTATGTTACTTTTGCAGGAATACTTTTTGAAATCTCAACACCTGAAATTGTCATCGTGACAAGAAGCTTTCCATCCATATAAGGTCCGCATGATACAGTTACATTTGCGTTTTCAGCGATATTAAAGAAGTCTTCACTGCTTATATCTCCAAGTAACATCGTTTTTTTCTCAGCAGGTAGTTCATCCGAAACAGATATAGATTTCATATCTACTTTAAACGCACCAGAAACAAGGTTTCCGTCGATAAACATAGCTGAACCTTCTTGAAACTTAACGGTTCCTTTGTGGAAATAGTCCTCTGTTTGCATTCCTTTCCATTCAATAGAAGAATTTTCAGTATCGGCAGTCAAGGCTGACTCTATAGCCTCCATTTGATCGATTACTTCGGCATCTCCCCCACAAGAAGACAAGGCAGCGACAGCACCTGCCATCAATAACATTTTTGTGATTTTCATATTTTCTAATTTTTTTCAAATGTAATTAAAATATATATACCACGGTAAGTAATTAAGTGTTTTTTAGGTTTACCTAAATTGAAAATGGTATTTTTGAAGAAAGTGGAACAATAATGAAATTAATTATAGATGAGTCTGGATCTTTTGTAAATACGAATGAAGGGATCGATATTTCGATTTCGCTCGGTGGGATCAGCCAGGTCAATGCATGGTATCTCGACGACCCAAAGATTACACCTGTTCAAACGAATGATTTCATTGGATCGGTAGTAAAAGGAGCTCCTGTAAACTTTAATAATATTTTTTTTAATCCACATGCGCATGTGACACATACGGAAGGTTTAGGTCATATTACATCAGTTGTTTACTCTGTAAATCAGATTTCCCACCCATTATTCTATCGGGCTCAGTTGATTTCTGTAAGACCTGAAAGAAGAGATAATGGCGATCAAATAATTACAATTGAAAGCCTCAAATCTATAAATATAAAAAATATTGAAGCGCTGATTATCCGTACTTTACCGAATTTTAGAGAGAAGAAAAATGCGAGATACAGTCACAGCAATCCGCCCTATATTGACATAGCATGTGCAAAATTAATGGAGGAAAAAGGTATTCAACATTTACTGATTGATTTACCGTCTGTGGATAAAGAGGAAGATGATGGCGAATTGGCCTTTCATCATGCCTTTTGGAAAGTGCCAGAAAACCCCAATCATTCGAAAACTATAACTGAATTTATTTTTGTGCCAACAGATTGTCTGGATGGGGAATACCTAATGAACCTTCAAGTGGCGCCAATTGAGAATGATGCTAGTCCCAGTCGGCCCGTACTTTATAAAATTCATAAAGCATAAAAAAAAGGTTATCAGATGATAACCTTTTTAAAAGAGAAAAACCCCTATTTAGATTCTAAGCAGCAGTTTCTTAGGTATAATTTCTTTCAGTAAAAATAAATTCTGGTTATTCGCATGCGAATTCGTCTTACTACATACGATGACCAATCTTTTTTAATGACATGAAGAATTATAAACTCTCAAATCAATCTAGAAAATGAAACTGCATCTCCAAGCAGAAACAGCATAAAAAAGAAAAGAACACAAGAAATAACCAGAATTTTCTCCTTATTTCCTTTAACGAAGTTAACACCAAGTGAAAAACTTTAGGAGCGTATTATTCAAAACAGAGTTTTGGTCGAATATTTGATGGGGTCTAACTCTAAAAGTACAGGATAAATGACTTCGATCACTTGACCATTGGAATCTGCTTTTACGAAATCCGTTTCAAGATATAATTTACTAAGGTCAACATACGCATGAGTAAGTGTATTTCCGGATTTTGCATTTTTCGCCTTCCAATCCAAGGTGTTTGCTCTGTTTTTTTACAAAACACCGTCCCCATGCTGAAAATCATCAGCAAAAAAGAGCCCCTTTTATTATGTTTTTGGCAAACACTTCCATAAATTGGGGATTAAAGATAGACTTTTTTAGAGAGTGCCAAAGAGTATCAGGAAACACCTTATCTTTATGGACTTAATTCAGCGAAGGGAAAATAAGGATGGAGTATAATTTTATCGAAAACGAAGAAAAATGGCGCAAGCATTGGGCGGAGAATCACACGTACCAAGTTTTAGAAGATACAAGCAAACCGAAATATTATGTTTTGGATATGTTTCCTTATCCTTCTGGTGCAGGTCTCCATGTTGGGCACCCACTCGGCTATATTGCTTCAGATATTTTTTCTAGGTATAAAAAGCTTCAAGGGTTCAATGTTTTACACCCTATGGGATATGATTCATTTGGTTTGCCAGCTGAACAATATGCAATACAAACGGGACAGCATCCAGCGATAACAACTGAGACAAACATTGCCCGATATAGAGAGCAATTGGATAAAATGGGTTTCTGTTATGACTGGGATAGAGAAGTGCGTACTTCTTCGCCTAAATATTATAAATGGACCCAATGGATTTTCAAACAATTATTTGACGCTTGGTTCAACAATGACACGCAAAAAGCAGAACGGATAGAAACCTTGATTTCTAGTTTCGAGACAAATGGAAATGAAAGAATAAATGCCTGTACCGATTACGAAGACACCTTTTCTTCGGTAGATTGGAAAAACTTTTCCGATCTACAAAAAGAAACCATTTTACAAGAATACCGAATGGCCTATTTGGCTGATTCATGGGTGAATTGGTGTCCTTCATTGGGTACCGTTTTGGCCAATGATGAGGTCGTAAATGGCGTTTCAGAACGCGGCGGTCATCTCGTTGAGCAGAAACTGATGCGACAATGGTCGATGCGAATAAAAGCATACGCACAGCGACTTTTAGACGGTTTAGAAACGGTTGATTGGACGGATTCTATCAAGGAAATACAAAGAAACTGGATCGGAAAATCAGTTGGTTGTTCGGTACGTTTTAGTGTTGCCATAGACAACTCAACCGATGTCTTCGACTCCACTCAGTCAGCGGTTGTTGGAGAAAGTGGTCTGAGCGGAGTAGAAGACCACAATATCGAAGTTTTCACCACCCGTCCCGACACCATTTTTGGCGTTTCCTTCATGGTTCTTGCTCCAGAACATCCTTTGGTTGATCAAATCACCACAGCTGAATACAAAGACAAAATCGAATCGTATAAGAAAGAAGCCTCACTGAAATCGGAAAGAGATCGTCAGTCAGACGTAAAAAATATTTCTGGTCAATTCACCGGGGCATATGCCATTCATCCTTTTTCGGGTGAAAAGGTACAGATTTGGATAGGCGATTACGTTTTGGCTTCTTACGGAACTGGAGCAGTAATGGCCGTTCCTTGCGGCGATCAACGCGATTGGGATTTTGCCAAACATTTCGACATAGAGATTATCAACATTTTCGAAGGAATAGATATTTCGGAAGAAGCTTACGCCGAAAAAGAAGGAACGATAGCCAATTCTGATTTCCTCACAGGCTTATCGATTAAAAAGGCCATGAAATTTGCGATTCATAAAATCGAAGAGCTAGGAATCGGAAAAGGGAAAACGAATTACCGTTTGCGCGACGCAATTTTCTCCCGTCAGCGATATTGGGGGGAACCGTTCCCAGTTTACTACGAAAACGATATTCCGAAACTTTTGGATGATGACAAATTACCTGTCGTTCTTCCAGAAGTAGATAAATATTTACCAACCGAAGAAGGCGAGCCACCTTTGGCAAGAGCCGAAAAAGACGCTTGGAATGTATTTCAAGGCGACAGAATGGAGTACAATACCATGCCAGGTTGGGCGGGGAGTTCGTGGTATTTCTTGCGCTACATGGATCCGAAAAACGAAAACGAATTCGTTGCTAAGGAAAAAGTGGAGTACTGGAACAATGTGGATTTGTACATCGGTGGGGCAGAACATGCTACGGGGCACTTGTTGTATTCACGTTTCTGGACTAAATTCTTGAATGATTTGGATTACATTCCTTTCGAAGAACCGTTTCAGAAAATGATCAACCAAGGTATGATTTTGGGGCGTAGTAGTTTTGTCTATCGAGTTTCTGGTGAGAACAAGTTCGTTTCGAAATTGATGAGAAAAGAATATAAAACGGATGCTATGCATGCAGATATATCTTTCGTTGAAAATGACAAACTGGACATCGAAGCGTTTAAAAAATGGCGACCAGAATTTAAAGATGCTGAATTCATTTTAGAAGAAGACGGAACCTACATCTGTGGGCACGAAGTCGAAAAAATGTCCAAATCCAAATACAACGTTCAAACTCCTGACGACTTGATAGAGAAGTTCGGAGCAGACGTTTTGCGCATGTATGAAATGTTCCTTGGACCACTCGAACAGAGCAAACCATGGGATACACAAGGCATTAGTGGTGTGAGTAACTTCTTACGTAAACTGTGGCGTTTGTTCCACGATGCAGACAATAAATTTGCTGTTTCAACCGAAGCACCGAGCAAAGAAAGCATGAAAACCTTGCACAAGACCATCAAGAAAATTGGCGAAGATTTGGATCGTTTTTCTTTCCATACGGGAGTCTCCAGTTTTATGATTTGTGTCAACGAATTAACGGAACAAAAATGCAAGCACAAAGAAGTTTTGGAACCATTGGTTGCTTTGATATCGCCTTTTGCACCGCACATTGCTGAAGAGTTGTGGGCGCTTTTGGGTAATCCTGCAGGAGCGGTTTCAAAAACGACTTTCCCGAAATTTGACGAAAGTTATTTAGTGGAATCTACTTTCGATTACCCGGTTTCGTTCAATGGTAAAATGCGTTTCAAAGTAACTTTGGATAAATCAATGTCTATTCCAGATATGCAAAAAGAAATTCTTGCGATGGAACAAACGCAGAAATATTTGGAAGGAAAAGAACCTAAAAAAGTGATTATTGTACCTGGTAAGATTGTAAATTTTGTAGTGTAAAAACTTGAATGCAAGAATATTAAACAATAAATTTGCTAAGACATAAAGGGTAAGCTGTATTTATTTTTAATCCTATTTATTCGTTATATTAATTGTGATTATAAACTACGAATATGAAAAGTGTCCATTTGGTTTCGCATATTGTTTTAATTATACTAGCATGTGGGTGTAAAAAAGTTGAACCGGACTATCGTGAAGATTATTTGGGAACTTACAATTTTTACTTTTATCAAGAATTATATGTCATGAATAATGGTGGAAATGCAACTTTAACAGTAGTTGATACGAGTTATGTTGGGAACGTCTCACTTTCGGGAACCGATGGTTTGACTGTCGATTGGCACAACGGTTCTTCCGTTAATTATACGGTTGATTCTTTGGGGACTATGGTTTATTGTCTACAATATGTTACCGCCGGCACTATCAACAATCATGAAATTACATTGAACTATTATCCGAATAACTGTCCAGGAACTCCAAATGGTGCAGTGTTTCACACCAAATTGATAGGATACAAATAATTTTGCTTACTCAATCACCATCTTCTTCACCACATTTGTTCCTTTCGATTGAACCAGAATGAAATAGTTTCCTTTACTCAAGGCTACTTCAACCTCAATTTTATTTTGGTTTTCGTAGGACTTTTCCCACACTTTTTTTCCGTCCAAAGAAAGAATACTAAAGAGAACATTCGCTTCTTTTTCATCTAACTCAACGGTAAATTGACCAGAGTTTGGATTTGGAAATAAAATGACATCTTTCTTTGTTAAATCAGCCAAACTTGCTTCCACATTGTAACGAATGGTGTACATGAATTTATACGTTTCTGAAGTGTCTCCATTTGCGCCCACTGCAAAAACTTTGAAATACATTTTTGTCCCTTCTGGAAAATCGGGCAAAGGAGAATCACTTACCCACGTGCTGTCGATAGTATTGGTCATTTCAATGACATTTCCAAAAACAGGGGAGTTTATTGACCATTCTACATAGGCATCGCTTAAAGATCCAGCATACGAAATTCGAGAAGTGACGTATTGATCGACATCTTCTTTTGGTTCATCAAAAGTAGGGGGATTGTTAATCTCCGTAGTCATAATCGCAGGAAAATCAATGCGGTCTTTCAAGGTATATTCCCACATTCCTCTACCCCAAGTTGCTGCTCGAAGTGTATTTGAACCGTAGTTGATTTCCATTTCTCGAACCGAAACATTAGGAAATCCGGGGTTGTATAAACTCCACGTATTTCCCAAAGAAGGCATTACATAGACTCCAATTTCTGCACCTAAATAAATGTTCGCATCGTTTGAATGATCAATAACCACTGAGCGTAAAGGCATGTCGCCTAAATTGTAGGTAATGTTCGTCCAGGTTTGGCCTCCATCGTTGGTTCTGTATACCTTTTGTCCATCGTTTTGATATTTGTCATACACGACCAATATTACGCTATCGTTTTTAGGATCAAAGGCAAAATCGGTTGGTGTTGCACCGGGCAGCCCAGCCGCGACGCTATAAAAAGTGTTACCTCCATCATCTGATTTTTGCACATTTCCATTTCGGGAAAGAATCATAATATCTGGATTGTTTTCCGCAATCGCCATGCGCTGGATCACCGCTCCACTGAAGGGAGTGCCTCTTTCTTCCCAGTTCTCACCAAAATCTTCCGAAAACCACACTTCGTCGCTAAAGTGATAGACCTCCATTTGATTGTTCGGATTGTACACCAAAGGAGCAACCCAATCTCCCTCGCCAGATCCAGATTGATTGTTAGGCGTAACACCAGACTGCGTGAAGCCGCGATTAAAGGTTCTTCTTCGACCCCCATACTGAAAGCTACCGATCATCCAGTCAGGATTCAAAGGGTGAATAATCGCTTCCATTCCGTCGGCTCCATAAAACTCAACCCAACCGGTTTCACCCAAAATGCTCGTGCCATTATCTTGCGAACCAATCATCGAACAAAAGTGGTTCGATTGGCTAATACCTAATGTATAGTTTTCTCGAATAGGCACACCATTGCTTAGGATTTGCCAAGTCGTTCCGTCGTCGATACTTTTGCTTAAATATCCGTCAGTTGCAATATAAAGCACACCATTAACAGATGCGGCGGCTCTTAAATCGGCATGGACGTACACATCAGTTTGCGAAAAATTATCGCTTAATGAACCTCCACCATGTGCTCCATTTCCAAGCGACCAAAATCCAGATTGATTAAAAGTTTGTCCTCCATCGATGGAAGTAAAAGGGTCTATTGAACCAAGAACCATCACAGAAGTATCCGTGTCACTTACCACATAAGCGCCTCTACCTTCACCTGGATTGCTCACAAAAGAAAAATTGGCTCCTTGATCTAACGATTTCCAAACCCCATTGTTGGATTGGAAAAACAAACAATCTGGACAAGCGGCGCTTGCGGAAATCAATGCAGTTTGATTACTATTTGCCGCAATATCATTGGTGAAATTCCAAGTCAAACCGGCATCATTTGATATATACACTTTGTTTCGGTTTCCATTTGCACTCCGAGAATCATAGGCATACATGATATTTGCATTCGTTGGATGAAACGTAAATTGACTGATTTCAGCTGGGTTGAACATTTGTGTCCAAGTTTGTAAATCATCATTAGATCGGTATAGTCCTTTGTTGGTGCCCACAAAAACCAAATTTGGTATGGTCGGGTGGTATTCTATATCATAGATTCGGAAAGTTGTCCCCAATCCGCCTTCTCCTGTATTTGTCGGATTAAAATTTGTTTCTGTCCAAGAATCTCCACTGTTAGTGGAACGATAGATACCATGGGAATATTGATTACTAGAATTTTGAACATTAATGAGCACATGTGCGGTATTGGCAGGCTTAGCGGTAATGGCATTTGCACCTGATGCAAACAAGGTATCTGTTGTTCCTATCCAATTTACACCACCGTCTAATGTCCGCCAGAATCCTCCACTCCGTGAACCTAAGTATATTCGATTGGTATTGTTTGGATCAACGAACATGTCCTCAATTCTTCCTAATCCAGCGGAGTAGTGACCCGTAATACTGTCAATAGACCATGGACCCAATTCTTTCCATCCTGCGCCAAAAATGGCTTTGGAACTCGGGTTGTTTTTTAGAAACCGGCGATACCCTGTGATTGCAAATTCTGGATCAACATTGCTTCGGTCACCGCTCGGAGCGAATTTCGATTCATTTTCGTTTCTCCACCTTTGATATGGCTTCCATCCTGAGCCTTTTGCCTCTTTGTCGATAGTTTCAAAATAGAGATCGGCTGCAGCGCAAACTTCATAAAAATTGTAAGAAGGGTCGTACATCATCGTTTTCCATTCTTGTGCTAAACTCGATAAGGAAAAAGTCAATAGGAAAATGCTCAGAAAAAACTTCATATATTTAATTGTATAATTGAGTGGAAAGATATGGAGAAGAAATGAAATTTCGGAATCGTTTCTGCCGTTAATAAGGAATCTTAATTGAATATAAAAAGGACCAAATGCTAAATATTCGTGCGTATGAGGAAAAAGACCTCGATATAGCTATTGGTTTAATTCGTTTGAACACACCTAAATTTTTCGCGAAGCACGAAGAACAAGATTTTTATGACTTTCTGAAAAACAATATTGAATTGTATTATGTCTATGCAATAGAAAAAAAGATTATTGGTTGTGCAGGCTTAAATTTTTCTCCAGATAAGAAAAAAGCATTCTTAAGCTGGGGTATGGTTCATCCTGAATTTCAAGGGAAAGGAATTGGGAAACAAATGACAAATCACCGACTAGAGATTCTAAAAGACATGAAGGAAGTTAAAAAAATCGCTCTTAAAACGTCTCAGTTTACAGATGGATTCTATGCGAAAAGAGGATTTAAGGAGATTAAAAGAGTCAAAGATTTTTGGGCAGAAGGCTTGGACTTGGTTGAAATGGTCTACTCCCTAGAATAAAACCATTGATTTTGGCACAGCATTTGTTTTATATTAGCAAAACAGAACAATAATAACATTATGAAAAAGTTGATATATACATGTACAGCAATCATAGGATTGGGATTTTTACTGAGTAGCACTTCAGTGGACTATCCAGAGCGCGGCAATTCATCTTTTGATGTAGGAGAAAAATTGCGTTACCGAGTAACGTATGGCTTCGTAGATGCTGGTGAGGCAGTTATGGAAGTAAAAAGCACATCTAAAAAAGGAAATGGCAGAAGTTTGTATCAAGCAATTGGAACGGGTAGAACTTTAGCTGGATTCAATGCTTTTTTCAAAGTAGATGACACCTATGAAACGTATTTGGACAAACAAGGTATTTTCCCTTGGTATTTCAAACGGCGAGTAGATGAAGGAGGATACATCATTAATCAAGACTATACATTCAAACACCATCAATACAAGGTGGATAATGGAGAAGGTAAAGAGTTCAAGATACCGATGGGAGTTCAAGATATGATTTCTTCATTCTATTATGCAAGAACTATCAGAATGGAGTACATGAAAGTGGGACAGGTATTTGCTTTTCAGTGTTTCATGGATGATGAGGTTTGGCCTTTGAAAGTGAAATATGTTGGTGATGAAACGATTCGTATCCGTAAAGGAAAATTCAAAGTACATAAATTTGTGCCGGTTGTTCAAACCGGACGTTACTTCAAGAGCGAAGAAGATGTTAGCTTCTGGGTGACGGCAGATGACAATAAAATTCCAATTCTGGTTAAGGCAAAAATTCCTGTGGGAACAATCAAAATGCATCTNNTTGGCGAAAGACTCTTCGATCGTATGACTATTGCCATTATTAAAAATTAGTGGTACGATTGGGACTAGTCAAAAATTTTTCATGTAAAATGATTTTTGAATGCACTTATGGATTATTTTAGCCACCTAATTAAAACGTCTTGGTTCTCGAAGGATTCCAGTTGGCAGAAAAAGAAGAGGTTGCAAGTTTTCATTTCCCAGACTTAGAAGCACTTAAGAAGGGAAGTGAAATAAAGGCTTTAAATACGACGCTGAAAAGGGCGATAGCCCAGGGAAATTTGGAACACCAAAAGGCAAGAATTTACTTTGCAGATGATCAAGAAGATAAATATGTTGAGACCGCAATTTGGGGCTTAACGGATTATGAAATCGTTTTGAAGAAGAATGTGGTAGTGCCGATTCATCGGATTGTTAAATTGGAAATATAGTGTAAAATGGATACGAAAAAACGTACTCTTATCAGTTATGAGAAGCTCACTCCGGAGCAACGTAAAGCATTAAACAGGTCTTTCCCGGATGGGTATACGAGTAAAATGACTGAGCTGAAAATGCCAAGTGGTGAAGAATTCCGCACCTTAGTTTGGGAAACGGATGAAATGGTTTATTTGGTAAAATTCCACAAAACGAAAGCCCTAACCATCGATGATGACGACGATGATTTAGACGAAATTGATAATGAATCTGGTGACGACGAAGATGACGACGATGAAGATTAGACTATTTTAGTTTATAGACATTGCCATCCTTAATTTCTATCCCGTTTTGAGTTTCGAAACGAAACGTAGCAATTAAACCATCCGTACTATTGTCCTTTTTAATAGTAAGACTTCCGCTTGTTGCAGCAAGGGCCAATCCAGTTTGTCCGCTATATAATTCCGCTTTGAAGGTTTTGTCATTTTCTGTATTCGAAAGTGAATACGAACTACCTTCTTTATTGCCGAAAATTTCAATAATGATATCCTCATAATTCGGACTGCTTTGCAAACTTTCGTTCTTCCAAATAATTCGCTTAACAGCCGAACCTGGCGCGCCATCAAAAAACTTGGCTGAACCATTTGTGCGTTTCACACCGCCGATTTCAAAGCAGAATCTAATTCCAACACCACAAATTCCTTCACCATTGTATTGGCATTTGTTGTCGCGTGCTTTCTTTATATTGTTCACGTAATTGTCAGCAGTGGGATCTGAACATCCTTTTTTATTACATGCACTTACGGAAAATAATATGGCTACGATAGATAATAGAGTGTATAATTTTTTCATGACCTAGTATTTAGGGTATTAGAAACAAATTCTGTTCCAAAGATACAAAATTGAAAAAAGTAAATTAGTCGTTCAGTTTCAATACGGCCAAGAATGCCTCTTGAGGAACTTCCACACGGCCAATTTGGCGCATTCGCTTCTTACCTTCTTTTTGTTTTTCAAGAAGTTTTCGTTTACGCGAAATATCACCACCATAACATTTAGCGGTAACATCTTTACGCAATGCTTTGATGGTTTCTCTAGCAATAATCTTCGCACCAATTGCTGCTTGAATAGGAATTTCAAATTGTTGTCTCGGAATCAATTCCTTCAATTTCAAACAAATACGTTTTCCTAAATCAAAAGCGTTACTTCGGTGAACTAATGCGGATAAAGCATCCACTTGTTCAGTGTTCAGAAGCAAATCCATCTTTATCAAGTCGGACGTTTTATAGCCAATTGGATGATAATCGAAAGAGGCATAACCCCGTGAAACCGTTTTCAGACGATCATAAAAATCAAATACAATTTCCGCCAAGGGCATTTCAAAAGTAATTTCAACTCTATCTTGTGTCAAATAAACTTGATTCGTCAATTCACCGCGTTTCTCAATACATAAAGTCATAATTTGACCAACATATTCAGACTTGGTAATCACTTGCGCTTTAATGTATGGTTCGTCAATTCTTTCCATCCCTGAAGGGTCAGGTAAATCAGAAGGATTGTTCACAATAATTGCTGCATCCGCATTACTGCGCATGTATGCATTATAGGAAACGTTGGGAACTGTGGTAATAACAGTCATATTGAACTCGCGTTCCAATCGTTCTTGAATGATTTCCATGTGCAACATTCCTAAGAATCCACAACGGAATCCGAAACCAAGCGCGGCAGAAGATTCTGGTTCGAAAACCAAGGAGGAATCATTCAATTGCAATTTCTCCATTGAATAACGAAGTTCTTCGTAATCTTCCGTATCTACTGGGTAAATTCCAGCAAAAACCATTGGTTTAACATCCTCAAATCCTTTGATAGCCTCGATACATGGATTTTCAAAACCGGTTATGGTATCACCGACTTTTACCTCTTTCGAAGCTTTAATTCCAGAAATAATATAACCAACATCACCTGCTTTTACTTCGTTTTTTGGAGAAAGAGTCATTTTTAAAATCCCAACTTCATCGGCGTTGTAGCTTTTTCCAGTATTGAAAAACTTAATTTTCTGACCTTTCTTAACCGTGCCGTTTCTCACCCGATAATAGGCGATAATTCCTCTAAATGGATTAAAGACTGAATCGAAAATCATAGCTTGAAGCGGAGCAGATTCGTCACCAGATGGAGCTGGTATACGATTGATGACCGCTTTCAAAATGTCGTTTACACCAAGTCCTGTTTTACCCGAAGCTGGAATAATATCATCCGGCTCGCACATGATTAAGTCGATAATTTGATCGGAAACCTCTTCCGGCATTGCACCTGGTAAATCCATTTTGTTTAGGATAGGAATAATGACCAAATCATGTTCCAATGCCAAATACAAATTTGAAATGGTTTGTGCTTCGATTCCCTGAGAAGCATCTACAATCAAAAGGGCACCTTCACAGGCTGCAATTGAACGAGAAACCTCGTATGAAAAATCTACGTGTCCGGGCGTATCAATGAGGTTGAGCACATAATCTTC
>DGBF01000150.1:365-607 GCA_002384725.1 Flavobacteriales bacterium UBA4011 | reverse complement strand
TGAGGTTGAGCACATAATCTTCGCCTTCAAAATTGTAATTCATTTGAATGGCATGACTTTTAATCGTAATTCCTCTTTCACGTTCGATATCCATATCGTCTAGAGCTTGCGCTTGCATGTCGCGGTCCGAAATAGTACCAGTTGTTTGTAACAAACGATCGGCCAAAGTGCTTTTACCATGGTCAATGTGTGCGATAATACAGAAGTTACGTATATTTTTCATAGGGATAATTGGCGACAAA
>DGBF01000150.1:0-200 GCA_002384725.1 Flavobacteriales bacterium UBA4011 | reverse complement strand
CATAGGGATAATTGGCGACAAAATTACGGTAAAAAAAAGGATTTTAGACTATAAACAGTTACAAGGATAGTATTCTCCAATAAAGAGAACTAAATTTAAATAATCATGGCTAATAATTATATAAAAAGAAGAAAGGAGAGCGGGAGCCCTCCTTTCTTGTACCTAAACCTAAACTACTACTTATGAAAACTAAATCTTAA
>DGBF01000067.1:523-7229 GCA_002384725.1 Flavobacteriales bacterium UBA4011 | reverse complement strand
AAGGAGGTGTTGGAAAATCTACGATAACGGCAAATTTAGCTGGTGGATTGGCCAAAATGGGATTCAAAGTGGGGATTGTTGATGCCGATATTTATGGACCGTCTATTCCAACCATGTTCGATGTGGTAAATGAACGTCCGACGATGATTGAAGTAGAAGGAACTCCTAAAATCACACCAGTTGTTGCATACGGAATTTCTATTCTATCCATCGGATTTTTCACCGAAGCGGATAATGCAGTTGTTTGGCGAGGCCCCATGGCTGCAAAAGCTTTGACGCAAATGTTTACTGATGCGCATTGGGGCGAATTGGATTATTTATTGATTGATCTTCCTCCGGGAACAGGTGATATTCACCTGAGTTTGGTGCAAACTGTTCCTTTAGATGGCGCAGTTGTCGTTAGTACACCTCAAGAAGTAGCACTTGCAGATGCGCGTCGTGGAGTAAATATGTTTAGAATGGACAGCATTAATGTTCCTGTGATTGGAATTGTTGAGAACATGTCCTGGTTCACGCCAGCTGAATTGCCAGACAATAAATATTACCTATTTGGACGTGATGGTGCGAAAAATCTCGCTGCTGGAATGGAAGTCCCCTTTTTAGGCCATATTCCTTTGGTGCAAAGCGTAAGAGAGGCTGGTGATGCTGGTCGTCCCGCGGTTTTCCAACAAAATAGCATAACTGGAAATGCATTTGATGAATTAGTTCGTACTTTTATTGAGAATTTAAAGGTGCTGAAAGCAAAAACAGCCCAAAAGAAAAACGCATGAGTTTCAACAAATCCGAATTGACCAACAGAATAAACGATGTCTTGGCATCTCTTCGTCCTTTTTTCGAAGCGGATGGCGGTGACATGAAATTGGTGGACATTACCGATAAAGGTGTGGCTCAAATTCAATTGTTGGGCGCGTGCAGCGATTGTTCCATGAGTCAAATGACGTTAAAAGCGGGTGTTGAGGAAGCGCTGAAAAAAGCGGCTCCCGAAATCATTGGTGTAGAAGCAGTAATTCTAGAGGCGTAATCTCCTCTCTTTTCTCCATTTTAGAGCAAAAATTAAGCATTGAAATTTTCATACAAACTTTTTTTCCCCTCTATATTACTTTTTTCTTTTCAAGCGAATGCACAAAGTAATTTTCTGAAAAACTCAATTGTTTCGGTACATTATCATCGTGGTTTTGCCATTCCCGAATACTCTTTTATCTTTTATTAAAGAAAAAATGAAAACAAAAATATTGAGACCATCAGATTACGTCCAAAATGAATGGTCGGGCGGCACCACATCTCAAATATTCATTTATCCGGATGGCGCCTCATTGTCTGAACGCGATTTCTATTTTCGAATTAGTTCGGCGGGTATTGAAACTGAAACGTCTAATTTTTCGGAGTTCGAAGGGTATAACCGATTTTTTACACCACTCAATTCTGGCGTTGAATTAACCAGCAATGGAAGCGCTCCGAAAAAAATAAATCCACTTGAACTTTTCCATTTCGACGGTGCTTCTGAAACCAGCGCAGTAGGAAAATGCATAGATTTCAATTTGATTTACAAGAAAAGTCTCAAAGCAAATCTTACTGTCGCGACCTATTCTAAAACTGAAATTGTAAAATACACACCTTTTCCATCATCTGAATTTATACTGATTTATTGTTGGAGTGGTGCCTTTGAGGTGCGCGAACAAACCATTCAGCCAGGCGAAACTTTTCTGATCCAGAATTGTCCAGTTGATGTTGAGCTCTTGATAACCAAGAATAGCACCTTGCTTATTTCCGAACTATCCTTTAAAAAAGATTAATTTAGTCCGCAGATTATGACAAACAACGATATTCTTCGACGCTTACGGTTTACTTTTGATTTGAATGATGACAAAGTCATGGACTTATTTCGTTCTGGTGGAATTGAAGCTACAAGAGCCGAAATCAGTGATTGGATGAAGAAGGAAGAGGACGAAGATTATAAAAACTTGGGAGATAAATATCTTGCGGCTTTTTTAAATGGTTTCATCAACAAAAATCGAGGAAAACGCGAAGGCGAGCAGCCCGCTCCTGAGAAAAAGACAGATAACAATATGATTTTACGTAAATTGAAAATTGCCTTAAATATGCGAGATGAAGATATTTTAGATGTTCTCGATTTGGCCGATTTTCGTTTTTCGAAATCAGAATTGAGTGCTTTTTTCCGCCGTCCAGATCACAGACATTACCGCGAATGCAAGGACCAAATCATCCGTAATTTTCTACACGGATTACAACTAAAATATATGGAAAATGATTGATGCTATTGGCTATGTTGCAATGGCCATTTTGTTGATTTCTTTCATGATGAAGGATATCAAAAAATTGCGTTGGGTAAACACTTTGGGTTGCGCGATATTTATAGTTTACGGGGCACTGTTGGGTTCTTTTCCAATCCTTATTACCAATGCAGCAATTGTTTTGGTGAATCTGTATTATCTCTTTATTAAAAAGAACTAATGTTTAAATCACAATCACAATCACAATCACAATCAAAACCAAAATTGCCGTACCTATCATTGCAAGGCCGAGAGCAATAAATGCTTTCACAGCCTTTCGGTATCTTTTATCTTCAATTGTTGCATCTTTTTTTGAAAAAAAACACAATCAAGATTCCCCAAGAACTTAGCCAATAAAATATGGCTGCTGTTAATATTCCAAACCATTCTGCCGTTGAATAAGAGCCAATATAAAATCCATCAGAAGCCAAAGCATAAAACAAAAAACCCAGTAAGAAAAGCGGTAAAATGAGAAATAGACAGGTAATGAAGCCTAGTATAAACAATAGAATATCCAATCCATCCATCTCTTCGTCTGGTAAAGTTGGTTCATCATCGGTTTTTTCTTCCCTTAGGTCAATAGGAAATTTCTTTTAGAAAACTTCTAGGTTCGGTTCCTTTTGGACTTTTTAAGATCTATTTTGTTTGCTTTTTCCTGCTTTCTTTCAATTTTACGGTCAATTGAATTTTCTATACGTCCCAAATCGGCATTTTCACTATCAACCTCGTCCAGTCTTTTTTCTGATGAGGTTTCGAGGTTTTTTTCATCGGTTTTATCTGCATCTGTTTCGCTTTTTTCAGGAGGAACTTGTCATGATTTTGGTGCGCTTTTCCATGAAATATGTTATCCAGCACGATAATTTCGTTTGGTGAGTGTACAATTCGTAAACGAAACAAATAGCGTGAACAAAAGAAGAATTTGAATTATCTTTTTCATGTGAAAGTGTGAATTATACTGTTCCTAAATTAAACTAATTTCAGTCCTCTTCAAAATTTGCTTATTTCCTTATCTTTACGCCAGTCACAAGCGGAAAATAATGAATGAAGAAAATCTAAAAATCTACAACAGTCTTTCTGGACAAAAAGAATTTTTTAAACCTATTCAACCCAACCGAATCGGAATGTACGTTTGTGGACCCACGTTGTACAGTGAACCGCACATGGGAAACATGCGGACTTTCATCAATTTCGATTTGATTTATCGTTACTTATTGGTCCTTGGTTTTGATGTGAAATATGTACGAAATATTACAGATGCAGGTCACATCACCAACAGCGCTGGCGACGAAGTGGACAGTATTGGGAAAGCGGCAAAAGCAGAACAAAAGCAGTCTTTGGAAATCGTTTACAAATACAATGTGAAGTTTCAAGCCTTGCAGAATCTGTACAACATGTTGCCGCCTAGCATCGAACCGACGGCGACCGGACATATCCAAGAACAAATTGAAATTATTGAAAAAATTATAGCGAATGGATTGGCCTATATCGTCAATGGTTCTGTTTATTTCGATGTGAAAAGCTACAGTGAAAAGTTCCAGTATGGTATTCTTAGCGGAAGAAAAATCGATGAACTTGCTGAAGAAACGCGCGATTTGAATGCACAAGAAGAGAAACGTTTCTTCGCTGATTTCGCACTCTGGAAAAAATCCAATCCCGACGATATGCAAATTTGGCGTTCACCTTGGGGTGATGGAAATCCAGGTTGGCACATTGAATGCACCGCAATGAGCACCAAATATCTCGGGCTAACATTCGATATTCACGGAGGAGGAATGGATCTGAAATTTCCGCACCACGAAGATGAAATTGCCCAAAGTTGTGGCGCCCTTGGTTGTTCTCCAGCCAATGTGTGGATGCACGCCAATATGCTTGAAGTCAATGGCCAAAAAATGAGTAAATCGTTCGGAAATTATTTCTTGCCCATGGAAATCGTGGACGGAACATCCGAACTGTTCGATAAACCTTTCTCGCCAAATGTCATTCGTTTCTCCATGATGCAAGCTCATTACCGAAGTACAATGGATATCAGTAACGAATCTTTATTGGCTTCTGAAAAAGGATTTATTCGCTTGATGGATGCAGTAAAAAGTTTGGAAAGTTTACCTGCAGAAAAAGAATCTTCAATCGATGTGAAAGCATTAACCGAATCATTCTACACCGCCATGAGCGACGATTTCAATACACCGATTTTGACTGCCAATATGTTTGAAGCAGTAAAATTTATCAATTCTTGTAAGGATGGTAAAGCAACAATATCTGCTAAAGATTTGGAGCTTCTCAAAACAGAGATGAATCGATTTATTTTCGATGTCCTAGGATTGAAGAAAGAAGAAGGAGGTAGTGATAATAGATTGACTCCTGTGATGGATTTGGTTCTGGAACTGCGTCAAAATGCCCGAACGAATAAAGATTGGACGACATCTGATCAGATTCGTGATGGTTTAGCAAAAGCAGGAATTGTGGTGAAAGATGGTAAAGATCGTACAGAGTGGGGTTAGTATATTAATACTTGAAACCAAATGTTATGGCTAAAAAGAACAAACTCTGCCGATCCTAACTTTTTTATATTAGTTCAAAAACTTGATGCTGATCTTACCTAAAGGCGGGAATTGTGACCGCTAAAAGCCTTTTCCCAGTAAAGGGAATAAACGAGTTTATTGTCCAAGTTGATTACATTGGCGGCATTGCTAAAGAACACGACGTTGATGTTATGATCACAGATCCAATAATGGGTTGGCGTTTCGCTTTTGAAAGTCTTGGCTATCGTTCGGTGGTTCAAACGGAAAGTGGAATCAAACCTAAAATGATATCCATTCAGCAAACAGGAGAAAGAAGAACATGGCTGTTAGAAGGCACAATTATTCATAAAAGTATTATGCTATATGTGATTCCAATTGAAAAGGAAGTTCTTGAGCGCTGCGACCACTATTGTGTTGGCACAGGTTTGGTTTTAATCAAGAACAATCAACTTCTTACAAAAGAATTAATGAAGCAACTGATTATCGTACTCTAAAATCGGTGTAAATGTTGTATTTCTCGGCAAACTTCACCCTCCAAAACCATAAAAAAACAGTAATTTTAAAATCCATTTCAAAATTGAGGTGAATTGACGAATTGTGGCTTGAAAACAACCCAATTTTCAATGGTTCATTATTAATAGTCAATTTTAAAAAATGCTAACTCCCGTAGTAGATAAAAAAATATTCCTCCTCGATGCTTTTGCCTTAATTTACCGCGCTTATTTCGCCTTCGCGAAGAATCCTCGCATGAATTCCAAAGGTCAAAACACCTCTGCCGCTTTTGGTTTCACAAATGCAATGATCGATATCATACAAAAGGAAAAGCCGACGCACATGGCTGTTGTTTTTGATGCTCCGGGTGGTGCAACGAACCGCATGGAAGACTTCGCCGATTACAAAGCCAACCGCGAAGAAATGCCAGAGGATATTCGCTCCATGCTTGAACCGATAAAGGAAATCATCAAGGCATTTAAAATTCCTATGCTGATGCTTGCTGGGTATGAAGCAGATGATATCATTGGAACTTTGGCGAAAATGGGAGAGAAGGAAGGTTTTCAAACCTACATGATGACACCCGACAAGGATTTTGCTCAGTTGGTTTCAGAGAATATTTTCATCTACAAACCAGGTCGTGGTGGCGATCCAGCGAAGATTTTAGGAATTCCCGAAGTACAAGAAAAGTTTGAGGTGGAACGTCCCGAGCAGGTAATCGATATCCTCGGAATGTGGGGAGATGCCGTGGATAATATTCCAGGAATTCCCGGTGTTGGTGAAAAAACAGCGAAGAAATTTATCAAGCAATACGGTTCTATGGAAGAACTGTTCAAAAATACGGCCGATCTGAAAGGGAAAATGAAGGAAAATGTCGAGAATTTTCAAGAACAAGGTTTGCTCTCCAAAATGTTGGCGACCATTATTGTCGACGTTCCCGTTCCCTTTGACCCGATAGATTTAACACTCGACGAACCGGACAAGGAAGCGGTTTTAAAAATATTTACGGAACTTGAATTTCGCAATTTGGCCAAAAGAGTCATAGGTGAAGAAATTGTAGTTTCGGCCGCAAGCGCAGGAAATACTGCTACTGGACAATTGGATTTGTTCGGTCAGCAAAGTTTGGTAGTAGAACAAGCGCCTTTGGAAACCAGCGAATTGAAAACCATCGCTACGGAAAAAGCTTCGTATCATTTGGTGAATACGCCAGAGGAACGCTCGAAATTGTTGGACTTGTTGTTGAAACAAAAGGAAGTTTGCTTCGATACAGAAACAACTGGACTTAACGCTATGCGTGCCGATTTGGTCGGAATAGCGTTTTCTTTCAAAGCGAGAGAAGGTTATTACGTGGCCGTTCCAAAGGAATTTGAACAAGCGAAAATGATCGTTGAATTCTTCGCACCG
>DGBF01000067.1:0-439 GCA_002384725.1 Flavobacteriales bacterium UBA4011 | reverse complement strand
AACAATCCATGGATTTCTTGGCGGAATATTATTTGCGGTATCAGCCTGTTTCCATCGAAACATTGATTGGCAAAAAAGGGAAGAACCAAGGCAATATGGGCGATTTGAAGCCCGAAGAAATTGTCGATTACGCTTGCGAAGATGCGGATATCACTTTCCAATTGAAACAGATTTTCGAACCCGAAATTCAAAAAGATCATCTGAAAGACCTTTTCTACAAAATGGAAATGCCATTGGCGGAGATACTCAGAGCGATGGAATTTGAAGGTATTGCAATTGATGTCGAAGGTTTGCACAAATATTCTGAAGAATTGGATGGATTGCTCATCACTTTGGAAAAAGAAATCAAAGACTTGGCTGGAATGGATTTTAACGTCGATTCGCCGAAACAATTGGGCGATGTTTTGTTCGCTCATTTGCAAATATCAAAGAAACCGAA
>DGBF01000172.1 GCA_002384725.1 Flavobacteriales bacterium UBA4011 | reverse complement strand
AACCGTTTTCTTTCATCCAGGCGATGATTTTCCGTCCAGCAATTTGATTAAAGTAGCCAACCGTATCGACTAAAAAGAGTGCACTGGCGTTTTCAAATATTTCAGCACGCTCCACTGTGCTGTCATTCAGAAAAACTAAAATAGTGTCGCCTTTTAATTCGCCTTTGTTTGCCCATAAAATCGGACTGTTGTACATTTCAAGAACGTCTTTGTTCTTGTCGTAAATCAAACTGTCGCACTGACCTTGTAACTTGTTTTGGAAGATTTTCACCCCATTATGGGCCATTATTCTCGACGTTTCATCTATCGAATCACCTATTGTAATTAAGGTATCGGCGTGCAGAAATAGGCTGTCTTTTTTATCCGCCTTCACCGCCAAAGCATGTCCTGTAAGAAAAGTACGTTTCTCCAAATCGTTTTTGTACAGGTAATCACCTTGAAACTGGAATTTTTCGGTGCTGTCTTCGACGTACACATTTCCCTTCCCGATAACCATTTCTTTCTGCGGTTGATAATACAAAGTGTCGCCCTTAATGAGTTGCGAACCTCGCGTTACCGTGGCATTGTTAATCAATTCTCCTTCTTCTGTGTCGGTTCTATACCAACCTTTTGAACAGGTGATAACTGTGCTATCGCTATAAATCGTCGTCGGGCCAAAAAAGTTAACTTTCCGTCGGATATAAGAATATTGCAAAGTATCAGTCGTCATTTTTAAGTCAGGACCTCGGTAATCGACACTCCCCTTGAAGAAAAAATCTTTGGTGTCGGGATAGAAATACCCAACTCGACTAGTGATTGTTTCGTTGCCCGCGATGCTTTGGATCTTGCCTCCCGTGCGATAAGTTGCACGACCTGCTTTGGTGTCATATTCCAATGCTTTCGTGGTCAGTTTATATTCTTGATCTCTGGCACGAACATTTCCGGATAAAAAGGCTGTTTCGGTGTTGCCATCGTAAGAAAGATAATCGCAAAACAGGTTTAATCCGCCTGGTTTAGTGATGTGTACATTTCCGAAAGCACGCACTTTATTGGTTTTGTCGTAATACAAAGCGGAATCGCAGTACATGGTATTTCCTTGATAGGTGAAAACAACATTTCCCGCTAGACTTGTCGCATTCAAATGAGGTTGACGCGTAGCGCGTTCAGAACCAGGCAACAATTCAAGGTAACTTTGCGTGAAACCGGTTGAGGCCACCAAAAAAAAAGCGCTTACTAGAAGCGCATTTAAAATTCTATTTTTATTTGCGTTCAATTCTTAATTGTTCAATGTTTGCGAGCGGTCTGGGCCAACGGAAACTACTTTCACAGGTACTTCCAATTTTTGTTCCAAATATTCAACATATGCTTTCAATTCAGCCGGAGCATCAGCATAACTAGTCAATTTTGTCAAATCTGTATTCCAACCTTTGATTTTTTCGTAAACAGGAATACATTCCATATTTGCAATATCATATGGCAAATAATCCATTCGTTCGCCATCAACGATATAATGCGTACAAACTTCAATTTCTTCAAACTTATCCAATACGTCACCTTTCATCATCGACAATTCAGTAACGCCATTTATCATGATTGCGTATTTCAAAGCTGGTAAATCTATCCATCCACAACGTCTAGGTCGACCAGTTGTTGCACCAAACTCAAATCCTTCTTTGCGAATTCTTTCTCCCACTTCATCATGCAATTCAGTAGGGAAGGGACCACTACCAACTCTCGTACAATACGCTTTAAAAATTCCAATAACACGTCCAATAGAATTTGGAGGTACACCAAGGCCAGTGCAGGTTCCAGCAGTTACCGTATTAGATGAAGTAACGAAAGGATAGGTCCCAAAATCAATGTCCAACATCGTTCCTTGAGCACCTTCAGCTAAAATTTTCTTTCCTGCTTTTCGTGCTTCGTACAAATATTGTTCGCTATCAACAGCCGGGAATCCTTTCAATATTTCAATTCCTTTCATCCATGGACCTTCCAATTCAGCAAGGTTGTATTCGAAATCTTCGTAATGCTTCAAAATACCTTCGTGTTTCTCTGCCAAAGCATCGTACTTTTCTTGAAAGTTGGGTAAATAAATATCACCCACACGAAGTCCGTTTCGTCCTGTTTTGTCCATATAGGTAGGACCAATTCCTTTCAAAGTAGAACCAATTTTATCTTTTCCTTTGGCCTGTTCTGAGGCCGCGTCCAATAAACGGTGCGTAGGCAAAATTAAATGTGCTTTTTTAGAAATGACCATTCTCTTCGGTAAATCCAAGTTGAAAGGAGCCAATTTTTCTAATTCTGCTTGAAAAATAACGGGATCGATAACAACACCGTTTCCAATAAGATTCATTACTCCGTCTCTGAAAATTCCAGATGGGATGGTGTGCAAGACGTGTTTATGACCTTCAAATTCTAAGGTGTGACCTGCATTTGGTNNTTGTTGTTGTTGTTGTTGACTATTTTTGTCGCCCTCGATGTTATTATTATTATTATTATTGTTATTATTCGATGATGGTGATGATGATGATAAAGCTCGGGGCATAAACAGAACAATAAATCTGTCTTTGTCGTCCTGGTCCCAGATGGGCCTTTCGAGAAATTTCCAGCCTGGATAAACAGTGGGGTTCAAGCGCAATAAGCTTATCGATTTCTTTACAAAAAATCACGGGATCGACCACCACACCATTTCCAATGATATTCAGTGCATTCGCGTGAAAAATCCCAGAGGGAATAGTGTGCAGCACATGTTTAATGCCATTGAATTCTAACGTATGTCCAGCATTGGGTCCTCCTTGAAATCGGGCTACAACATCATATTTGCGTGTCAACACATCCACGATTTTTCCTTTTCCTTCGTCGCCCCATTGCAAGCCTAATAGTACATCTACTTGGGTCATATTATTTTTCTTTAAAATGTTGTAACGCCTCTTTTTGATTTGGATAGAGACTAAATATTTCATTCAATTTTGTAATCGCAAATAGTTTGTCTAGATTATCATTTACGGAACAAACCACCGCGTCACCATTTTTTGTTCTTGTTTTTGTCAAGGTCCGGATCAATATATTCAGTCCGCTTGAATTGCAATTTTCTAGTTCGGTCAAATCGAAAACGATGTTTTGAATTCCAGCCTCAAGTTCTTTCGCAATAGTGTCGTTCAATTGCAGTGAATCACCTTCATTGATCAATTTTCCTTTCAAAAGAATAATTGCAGAACCATCTAGTTCATGTATGTCAACCGAGAAACCCATGCTATTTTTTATCGTCTTTTTTCTTTCTTACACCATAGAAATAAAGAGAGTGGTGTTGAATCTCAACGCCAAGTATGTCTTCTATAGTCGCTTTAATATTCTGAATTCTCGGATCGCAAAACTCGATAACCTCTCCCGTATCCGTGCAGATAACGTGATCGTGTTGTTTACTACCGTGGGCTTTTTCGAATTGCGAATTGGTTGTGCTGAACTGATGTTTGCGAACCAGATTACACGCCAACAATAAATCGATCGTATTGTATAAAGTGGCTCTTGAAACGCGGTAATTGTGGCTCTTCATTTTGAAGTAAAGCGCTTCAATGTCGAAATGACCTTCGTAATCGTAAATTTCCAAGAGTACAGCAAATCGCTCAGGAGTTTTCCTGTGACCATTTTGTTCCAGATATGCTGAAAAAACATCTTTAACTCTAGACTGTAAATCCTGATTAGACATGGTCAAATTACAAAGATCAAATTTACGTATTTAAAAGCAATCAAGGCTATTAGAATTGGCGATTGTGTATTACTTCCCGAAAGTGTTTATAATTCGACGTTGACGTTGACTGGTTAGTTTGACCAATTCACGGTCAATAGTCAAAGGTCAACAGTCTAAAGAATAGAATCTAGGATATCGTTTAGAGCCATTCCGCTTTTCACTTTATCAAGAATTATAGGGTATTTTTCATCCAACCTTTCTTGCGTGAATCCTAAGGCTATTCCATAACGGTGAATTAAAACATCTTCTTTTGGATCGATTTCGCCGTCCACGCAAATCATTTGCACCAATTGAATCAAACGTTCGTAACGCTCTTCACGTGATACGGGTGGAATCATAGGATAACTATTCGAATCGTCCTTTACCTCTTTCACTTGCTCGTCCGTTA
>DGBF01000075.1:3648-3794 GCA_002384725.1 Flavobacteriales bacterium UBA4011 | reverse complement strand
GGTATTGCCGATTTCGCCACTATCGACTGGGCCATGACCGATTTAGGTGGATTCCGAATGGGGCCGTTCACCTTGATGGACTACATCGGAAATGATGTGAATTATGCGGTTACAGAATCTATCTTCGCTGCATTTTATTATGATCC
>DGBF01000075.1:2199-3534 GCA_002384725.1 Flavobacteriales bacterium UBA4011 | reverse complement strand
GCAACGCAACCAGAACCAAATAAAGATCCAATTCTCGGAAAGAAAATTTTAGATCGTATTCTTGCGATGTTAATCAACGAAGCTTTTGATGCCGTATTCATGCAGGTCGCTTCTCCTGAAGACATCGACAAAGCAATGACCAAAGGAGTCAATTATCCAAAAGGGTTACTGGCATGGGCAGACGAAATCGGATTGGAGAAAGTATTCAACCAATTGGATTCTTTATTCCAAGAATATGGTGAAGATCGTTATCGACCAAATCCATTGTTGAGAAGACGGGTAAATTTATAATGTTCAAAAGTGCAAAGCGATTTAAAAAAAGTACAACTAATTATGATGCTCTTGATACGAGCGGATTATTTTCACACTATTCAATAACCATTTGAACCAATAATAGATAAGAATGGGCAATAAGAAAAAGGTTAACTTATTAAATCCCCAAGCTTCTTTAAATTCAAAGTGGATAGTGTGCATTGCACCTCTTGTCATTCCACAACCAAGACATTCTTTATCTAAAATTATTTTGGACAAGCAAATTGATTCACCTGAATCAAAATAATCCGAGGGTAAAAAAAGTAGCACCGCTGGAATTACCAGCAGTGCTGCTAAAATTAAGGTATGTTTAGTTCTCTTATATGACGCCTTCACGATCACACACGATAAAAGCATGAATTATTCCAGGAATACCACATAAGCAGCATAACAATAAGTTTATCAAAACATCTTTTACTTCCCAGTCTGTTGCTAAACCAACAGCAACAAACGGTATAAATATGCACAACAATATATAAACAATCGGATCTATGTCACCGCTTGTACTCTGTTTTATCGAGTTTTTTGCCTTTTTCTTGATAACTGAATGAATACTTGATGTACTTTTTTCATTGATGTTAACTCCTAAAGAAGAAGGAGTTTTAGATTGATTTATGGTTCTAAAAGAGCCTCTATTCACTTTTGATGTTTGATTAACTGGGGACTCAAAGTGATTGACAATTATAGTAGAGGAAGCAGAATGAGTTGTTAATTCCTGATTTGGAATTACATTTTCATTTAAGCTTTTTATAACTCCATGCGATTCTACTATCTCAATGTTTTTCTCTGTTCTTTGTAATGTCGCAAACGTAGTTTCATTTTTCTCAAGCTTATGTTCATCTTGTGTAGATTTTTTCTTTTTGTTAAAAGCAATGTGGTATCCGTTGTTGTATTTTCTTTTTTGGATGCGATGATTCGAGGCAACCGAATTATCTCGGGCGCAAGAGCCAAGTATTAAACTGATACCAAAGCAAATTGGTAAAGCATGGGATAGTAAGTTCTTCATAATATGAGTTTTAAAAT
>DGBF01000075.1:0-2009 GCA_002384725.1 Flavobacteriales bacterium UBA4011 | reverse complement strand
AATTACTTCAATTTTCCTTTGGCTTGTTCAGAATAGTATGAGTTGCTTTTTGAAATGGACAAGAAAATATTTTTTGATTTTGAAATGTCTCCTTTTTTCTCATAACTTAAACCCAAATACCATATGGCTTCTTCATCAAAATTAGCTATTTCACTTTTTATCACTTTCGAAAAGTAGGATATCGATTGATCAAAATCACCAAGATTATAATAAGCAAAGCCACTATAAAACAAGGCGTTAATGTCGTTTGGATAGGTAGTCAGAATTACCCCAAATCGAGCGAGTGATTTCTTCATTTCATTTTTGTTCAAGATGTACATGCTCTTTTCTATGAAATCATAATACGGAACATCCACTTTTCTCCAAACGGGTTCATCGGTATCTTCCGTGTTCTTATTCTCTTTGTTAGCTGTAGTTCCAGTCAAATCGAGCTGTCTCGTTTCAATTTTCGGTTTACTTCTCAAGACTCTGTAATCAACTAGTTTAAAATCTGACAAGTATATTTCTTTGATTTTTCGTTTGGTTGTAATTGAAACGGGTTTCTCATTCAAATTCGGTTTTACTGCCAAAATAGGGAGCTTGTCAATTTCTGCAGGTTTTTCAACCTGTACTTCTTTAAAAATAGTGGGTTGATCTTCTTGTATGACCTGCAAAAGTTTAATTTCCTTTTTATTGTCAACTTCATCCTCTATTAAGGTATCGTATTTTTCGGCGATGAATAAGTCTGTTTCCTCAATGTAGTTTTTGTTTTCGGCTGTTTGTTCGGTCTGTGATGGGATATTCGTCGATCCAAAAGGATTGAAATAGAAGAGAGCTACCAAAGCAACTACTGAAATGCCTCCCGCAATCCACCAGCCAGTATTTGAGTTGGTAAATTTGCGATCCAAATGTTTCATATTCACCTTTCCAGATGAGGTGGAACGCCAGCCTTCAAATGCTTCTTTATCGAAGTTATCCAAATCGGCCGAGTTCAATTCATGCTCTCCCGATAGATGTTCAACGACATCCTGCCTCGAAACTGGTGCATTAGATTTCAAACTGTTATATAATTCTTCTTTGCTCATGGTTTCGCCTCCATTATAATTTTTAATTTCCGCTTACCATTTTGAATATGGCTTTTCACGGCTTTTATTGACATCGATAATGCAATGCTTATTTCTTGATAACTCTTCTCTTCTAAATAAAACAAGGTTACGCATTGTTTTTGGTCTTCCTTCAATCCTGACAAGGCAGACTCCATTTGGACAATTTCTGCCTCCTGTGCCTTTTTTTCTTCCAATCTTATATTGTCCTCATCAACAATTTTAGTTTCTTCCATTTCTGAGAACTTCGGATTCTTTTTCCTCAACTCCATCAAGCATTCGTTTCTGCTTACTTGATACAACCATGATTTGAAGTATCGAACTTCGTGTTTTATTATCAAAGAAGGAAGTTTCTCAAAAATGCTCGCACACATGTCCTCTGCATTTTGAACTTGTTTTAAATATTTAATGCAAAGACCAAGTACCAAATGGCCGTATCGCTCATACAATACATGCAGAATATCTCTAGACGGCTTTGATGCATAGGCAAGAACTAAATCTTCATCGCTCAACAATCTATATTTCCTCCTTTGAATTATCATTGTTTTAAATATAGATGCAATGATTCGATTTTTTCCATAAAATCTTGATTAAATTGCAGTATAATTTATTTTCCATTTCAACGTAATGAATAAAATCGCTTTAATAACATCACGTCGAGATGTAGAACTTCTTTTAAAGGGTGAATCCAATCTAATGATTGGCGTCAAAAGCGAGGAGTTGGTCACAAATTCTTTAACCGAAAGCATTAAACTGCATAGTCAACCCTATATGTCGAAGATGGATTTGATAGATAAGTTGAAAACCAAACTTATCTATTTGATAAATCTTAATTATTTTTTTAGATATAATTGATTGATAATCAATGTGAATTAAGCTCGTTGAAAAATATATTCGGTTTTTTTTTCAAAACCCCTTGCTGTTGTA
>DGBF01000195.1:5863-6089 GCA_002384725.1 Flavobacteriales bacterium UBA4011 | reverse complement strand
CAGTAGTGTAAACCGTAAAATTAAAAACCCCAAATTCTGTTGCTGTGCCCGAAATGGTGTAAACTCCAGCATTATAGGCTCCCGTTATTCCGTTGGGAAGTCCGGTAGATGCAGCACCAGTAGCACTTCCACCTACTGTATAGGTGATATCCGAAATTGCTTGCGTTTGACAAAGGGTTTGAATCTGAATCCCAGGTATATCCTGGGTCAACGAGGGCAGAGCCAA
>DGBF01000195.1:383-5727 GCA_002384725.1 Flavobacteriales bacterium UBA4011 | reverse complement strand
GGACTACCAGAAGTGGTTACAGAATAATTATATATACCGGCAGCAGAAGGAGTATTTGTAATTAAAAATTGCCCCGTGGTGAATAAGGAAGTTATTCCGGGAGGTAAACCTGTTGCAGATGCACCAGTAATCGAAGGCCCCAATGTATAAATGATGTTTCCTAACGGAGCGCCAACACATAGGGTTTGGTTTATCGTGCCTGGCGCAGAGGTAAGTTCTACATGAGGGTCTACATAGAAAGACCCCGAAAATTGAGTTTGGGAACACGGACCCCCTGATGATGTTATTGTATAAATAAATGACCCTGTACTTGCAGCCGCTCCAGCTATCGTAAATGTCGAGCCAGACCAAGAACCAACTATCCCTGGAGGCAAGCCTGTTGCTACAACTGACGTGGGTGAACCATTAACGTTAAAAGTTATGTTTGTGATAGCTGAGTCCAAGCAGACCTGTTGATTAGGTGGGCCGGAACTTACAGCCAAAGTATTATTCCCAGCAACGACTATTGTTCCATTGACCGTGATAGGCGTACAACTAGGCCCACTAGTGGTAAAGGAATACGGATAATTTCCTGCGGGATTTGGTAAACCAGATATAGATACTACCCCGCCGTTTGCATTCGGAGTAAAAGACCCCGATACGAATCCAGGAAAAGCTGTGAACGTAGCATTTGTAGCCCCGTAAACATCGTATGTAATTGTATTTAAAACGGTTCCAGTACAAACCACTTGACTGTCTGTTCCTGCCCCAGATGTCAATACTGCACTTGCTGCTGAAAGCACGGTAATATATCCTGGAAGAATCAACGTATCGCTACTCGTTAAAGAAAAAACAATTTGAGTTACATCGAAAACACCAGCGTTTGGGTAAGTGATAGACGGGCTCGCAAGCGTCGACGTTTGACCTGCTCCTCCGTCAGGGAAAATCCAGTCATAGGTTATAGCGCCTGATGAAGAATCTGAAAATTGAACTGTTTGCCCGACACAAATAACAGTTGGGGTTCCGGTAAAATTTGCTGTTTGACCAAACGTTAAAAAAGTGCCCATTAAAACAACGAATAAGAGTAGATATTTATTTAACATAGGTGCAATAGATTAAAGACTATCCAAAAGTTAAAGTTAGACGGTGCTTATTAAAATTCCAAACGGATTAGAGATTAGTAGAAAATACTGATTATAATTCTGTATGCAAGATATACTCCAGTAACTGACCATATCCACCATCTATTTTTCAAATACCATTCCATAGTAATTTGTTTTAAGTTATTTTTAAAGATAACAATTGACATTTAAATAACATTGATAATAACATATTGAAACAAACATTTGTACATTTATATTAAACAACCTCATCAGATTTCTTCGTAACAACTAATAGTTAATCACTCTTTTCTAATTGGATTTAGGGTAATGGATATATAGAAATATGGATATCCGTAATTTATCATAAAACCTTGATATTAGCGACAACAAGCCTATCGAGGAGTTTTGCGGTGGTTACTTCCCTATACAAAANNACTAAATTGTCGAGATAAACAGGTTCATTAACCACGTTTAATGGTTGTTTATTTTGCGGTGGTTACTTTCCAATACAAAACTTCGCAAAAATATTCCCCAACAAATCATCCGTAGAAATATCTCCTGTTATCTGTCCAATCTGATACATCGCTTGGCGAATATCCATGGCGACAAGATCTGCGCTCATATTGGACTCCAATCCGTATTTGGCTTTGTCGAGCGATTCTTCAGCTTTGTTTAGCTTATCAACGTGACGCGCATTGGAAACAATAACACTGTGCTGCTCTATTTCTTTTCCTATAGTTTTATCGTAAAGAATATCAAGTAGTTGGGATTTATGCGCCTCTTCTTTAATGCTTAAAAAAGGGATTTCTTGCCCTTCTTTTTCAGAAAGTTTAGCAACATTTTTTAAAGTTTCATCTATCGCTAAATCACCCTTCGTGGCAACTAGAATATAATTGCTGCTTTTCAAAAAATTCAACTCATCTTCTTCGATTTGTTCTTCTGTGAACGTGCTGCAATCAAATAAGTAAACCACAAGTGTCGCCTCTTCTATCTTCTGCATAGAACGAGCGATTCCTTGTTTTTCGATGGTGTCTTCTGAGCTGTGTATTCCAGCAGTATCCATCAAGCGGAAATTAATGCCATTGTGGTGAATATTTTCTTCAATAGTATCACGCGTAGTTCCAGGGATATCGGAAACTATGGCTCTTTCTTCGTTTAAAAGTGCGTTGAGAACAGTCGATTTTCCAGCATTGGGTCGGCCCACAAATGCAACAGGAACACCATTTTTAATAGCATTACCTAAACTAAAACTTTGACTCAATTTACGAACATAGGCCTTAACTTCAGAAACTAGATTTAAAAGCTCTTTTCTGTCGGCAAATTCAACGTCTTCTTCGGCAAAATCGAGTTCCAGCTCCACCAACGATGCGAAATGAATGAGTTTTTCACGGAGTTCTTTCAATTCATTCGAAAAGCCTCCACGCAACTGTTTCAAGGCCATTTCGTGGGCCAATTGAGATTGCGAAGCAATCAAATCTGCAACTGCTTCTGCTTGCGAAAGGTCCATTTGTCCGTTGAGATAAGCACGCATCGTGAATTCACCAGCATCGGCCATTCGACACCCATTTCGCAAAAGAGATTCGATTATTTTTTGTTGAATATAATTCGAACTATGACAAGAAATTTCTATGCTTTGTTCACTAGTAAATGATTTTCCCTCGTGAAAAACACTCACCAAAACCTCATCTATAATTTTGCCTTCTTCGTTTTTAAACAATCCGAAATGTAAGGTGTGGCTTTCTGCCTTTGACAAATCTTTCGAAAATGATTTCTGCAGAATGGCAATTGAATTTGGTCCCGACAATCGGATGATTGCGATGGCACCGATGGCATTTCCGGTTGCAATGGCACAAATGGTGTCTTTAGAGTTTGTCATTGGCAACAAAGGTCATGAATTTTCCTCAGTTTCAAGGTTTTCGGGGCTTGGAGTTTGGGAAAACTTCCAAAAAAAAACTGAATCAACAACCCAACGATAAAATAGGGAATCGACGGCAAGGTGACGTATACCGTTCCAAAAATAAGTATTAGAAGCAAATTGGTTAACACGACCAATCCAAGTTGATACGCCAACAATCGATAATAGTTGTTTATTGCTCCGGTGTATATTAAGACAATCATAAGAATTAAATAAAGGAAGGAGCATGCGATCGATGCACCAAAAAACATGAGCGACACATCATAAAAATAAGTGCCATCCATAAATAATCCTATGCTAAGACTAACGAAACCGATAGAAATAGCACACGGCAAGACCAACATTTTCAACCTGATTGGGTTTCTTAGTTCGGGCCATTCTTTGTTGTTCATGTATTGTTTTAATGTCTTATTTCCTAAAAATTTTAACGGTGGTTTATCCGTTTTGTTTTGAAGAAATCCGTAAGTAGTTCCGCACATTCTTTCGCCATAACTCCGTTCGAAACAACCGTTTTTGGATGATACAATCCTTCTTTTATTCTACCAGCCCCGCGTTTTTCATCTCGTGCGGCAAATATTACCTTATCAATTTGCGCCCAATACAAAGCCCCTGCGCACATTGGGCAAGGCTCAAGGGTAACGTATAAAGTACAATTATTCAAATACTTAGCGCCTAAATATTCACTCGCTGCGGTAATCGCTTGCACTTCCGCATGTGCAGTTACATCGTGCAATTTTTCCGTCAAGTTGTGCGCTCTCGCAATGATTTGTTTGTTCGCCACAATTACCGCACCTACCGGAACTTCATCCAAGTCATATGCCTTTTTCGCTTCCAAATAGGCTTGTTTCATGAAATAATCATCAGTATACGGGATAATCATAATTTATACATTTTACACAAATTTACTTTTTTCCGAGCATTTGCGCAGATTCTTTTACTTTTGAGAAAAAGGTATTTGAAATGCTCCCAAAACTTCAAACTAACGATTTAATTTATATATGTTCTCCCGCGAAAGGAATTGAAGTGGAACATGTACATTTCGCAAAAGAGTTTTTTATTCAAAACGGTTATCGGGTCGAAATTGCAACTCATGCATTAGGTTCGAATGGTTACTTTTCAGGAACGATCGAAGAACGATTAACGGATTTTCAAGTTGGATTAAATCACCCCGAAGCGAAAGTAATTTTATGCGCAAGAGGCGGATATGGTTGCATGCAAATCATGGATAAACTCGATTGGTCCTCGTTTGAAAACAACCCAAAACACCTCATTGGTTTCAGCGATGTCACTGCATTTCATTTAATGCTTGCTCAAAAAAATATTCCTAGTTTACACGCTACGATGCCTTTAAATTTCAAAGGCAATACACCCGAATCTCTTCGGTCATTGTTATATGTCTTGAAAGGAACGCCGGCATCAATTTCAGCGCAAAACAGTCCATTTAATCAATCGGGAGCTGCTTGCGGAAAAGTAATTGGCGGAAATTTGGCCATGGTTCACGCACTTTTGCCTCGCATGAAAAAAGAAGATTTCTCGGATAAAATTCTTTTTCTAGAAGATGTTGGAGAGCACCTGTACCAAATTGATAGAATGCTCTACGGTTTGGCTTATTCTGGAGCGCTCGACGAAATTTCCGGATTAATTTTAGGCGGGTTCACTAGTGTTTCCGATACCGATTCGCCTTTTGGTAAAAGTTTGGAAGAGATTATTCTTGCGCATGTTTTGCATCGAAAAATTCCGGTTGCTTTTGGTTTTCCTTGCGGACATCAAAATGATAATCAAACACTTATACTTGGTGACAAAAGTAATTTAACCGTTAACCTAAGCGGATCAAAACTGATTCAATCCTTTCTTGAAAACCCAACTTAATCTATATTCATTCTAAATAACAACCTTTTCCTTATTGAACTGTTGTATCTGTTAAATTTGCAGCTTAAACGAATTATACCAAAAATATGAGCAAATCAGCAGTTTTGTCATCTTCTATCGTAAAAAAGTACTGGATGGCATTGACCGGTTTATTTCTTTGTCTATTCCTTGTGGGTCACCTTTTGGGTAACTTACAATTGATAACTCACACTGGCGAATCAGGTAAATTGGCATTTAACGAGTATGCCCATTTTATGGCTACGAATCCATTCATAAAGATCATGGCTTACTTAACGTACTTTTCCATTCTTTTCCATGCCATAGACGGAATTCTATTAACGATCCAGAACAAAAAAGCGCGGCCACAAGATTATGTTTACAACAATCCGGGAGCCAATTCATCCACTCCTAGCAGATACATGGCCGTTTTAGGAACGTTAGTTTTAGTCTTTATAGTAATGCATATGGCAAACTTTTG
>DGBF01000195.1:0-199 GCA_002384725.1 Flavobacteriales bacterium UBA4011 | reverse complement strand
CCTTTGCATACAATTGTAAAAACAATTGATTACCCGATGGGTCAAAATCCTCAAACAGGTGAGCCAATTACCCAACCTATCGATGTAACCTTTTTATACTTGACTAATGGCACCCAAAGAGAATATAAGTTCCTAGAGCCAACATCAGGTGAAAAACAAGAAGCATTAGAAGTAAAGAATGGAACGGAAATTTTTGATA
>DGBF01000030.1 GCA_002384725.1 Flavobacteriales bacterium UBA4011 | reverse complement strand
GGGGTTCAGGAAATGGCGGAATCACGACTTTCGAAGAACAGATGACAGAATACAACAAAGGCGATGGAACTCCGCGTTTTACACCCTTTTTCATTCCGCGTATTTTAGTCGATATCGCTTCTGGCATTATTTCTATCAAATATGGATTGCGAGGTGTAAACTTTTGTCCGGTTTCGGCATGTGCGACATCCAATACAGCCATGATTGAAGCTTTCAATTACATCAAATGGGACAAAGCCGATATGATTATAACCGGAGGTTCTGAAGCAGCGATTACAGGTTCGGCAATCGGCGGATTCTCCTCTGCACAAGCCCTTTCAAAAATGAACGATCACCCGGAAAAAGCATCTCGTCCTTTCGATGTGGAACGCGATGGATTTGTGATGGGTGAAGGCGCTGGAGCCGTTATCTTAGAAGAATACGAACACGCAATAAAACGTGGTGCAACAATATATGGCGAAATTGTTGGTGGAGGGATGGCGGCTGATGCTTATCATTTAACAGGAACGCACCCTGAAGGTGATGGAGCTGTTTTGGGAATGGTTGAAGCACTTCGTGAAGCAGGAATTTCAGCTAACGAAATAGATTATATCAACATGCATGCAACATCAACACCCGTTGGTGATATTTCAGAATTGAAAGCAGCAAAACGTGTTTTTGGAGAACATAAAAATTTGAGTATTTCAGCGACTAAATCGATGACGGGTCACTTGCTCGGTGCAGCTGGAGCGATTGAGGGAATTGCCTGCATCCTAGCTTTGCAAGAGGGAATGATTCCACCAACGATCAATACTGAAAACATAGAACCCGATTTCAAATATTTGTTTGATTTCCCGATGGGACAAGCGAAATCCAAAGAAATGAATTATGCGATGAGCAATACCTTTGGTTTTGGCGGGCATATTGCAAGTATTATTTTTAAGAAGTTTGAAGGATAAAGCTCATTATTAATTGTCAATTATCCGTTGTAAATTAAACCTACTCTTTCTCCACTTCTTCGTCTTTGTCACGACCAATACAAAACGCCAGCCCACTGCTGATATGGAAATTCTTTGATCGAGCGGGTGCAATGAATCCAAAAACATTATCAGAACTGATGAAATACGCCATTCCCGATCCTTTCAGACCTACGCTTACACCTACGTTAGTTGCACTTCGGGCACTTAATGTGTAGTTTACATTCAACATAAACCACTTTTTTAAAGTCAATGATCCTTGAAGCATCAACGTTGGGCGATATTTATTGTTCGTGAAATCCGAAAACAAAAAGGCGCCCGCTCCGAACATTTTGGTCAATTCCATATTCGCTCCTACGATAAAACGAGCGGGTAAGACAGCACGATAACTATCATTGTTTCCTTCCACTTTGAAAATATGTTCTAAGGTGTCGACCAGGGTTTCGAAATAATTCGAATCATTAATCGCTTGATTTAAATCCACACCTTCAAAAGTATAGGAGAATGAACTTCGTTTGTAATTCTGAACATTCTGCGTCCAATTGATGGAACCTAGGTCCAACAAACTTGCTGAAAGCAGCAGTTTCTCCGATAACTGATACGATCCACCAAAATCGAATGCGAAGCCTTTGTTTCGGGCTTTGAGTGCCGTAAGTGGATCATAATTCAATCCGTTTATTGCCAAACCAGATGTTCGCAAATCCAACTCCCCATCAAGGGTCAAATCGAAAGTGGTAGCGTCTGTTGTTAGTCCAAGCACACTTTTTTCAGTGGTAACGTTTCCAATTCCTGATAATAACTTAAATCGTGCGCCCAATTTTAATTTATCACCAAATTCTCGATTTGCACCAAAGGCCAATTCAACGTAGCTGTTTGCATAGATTCCTATACCTCTCATATCAGCTCGTTGACCTAATAAAGTACCTCCATTTCCTTCTACCATCAGAGAGAAAAAATCTTTGGGATAAGCAAACTGAACGCTAAGCCGATTGTACAAACCTACGCTGAAATACGTTTTTCTTAACTTCATTCCAAAACTTAGAAGTTCGTTTTGCACATTAAAACCAATGTGATTCAACTTCGCCATTTTCGAAACTGCATTGCTTGGTGACAATACCAGAGAATCATCTTGGGCGCGTTCCACCAAAATATCGTTGAGTGTAAATCCACTATTGGAAAACCCTAAACTGTGCATGCCGGTTCCAAGACTGAAGTGAAACTTGTTTTCTGGGCTAAAAGCAGGATTATAGGCATGGGCTTGAGGCATAAGCTGCAATCCACCGTAAAACCCAAAGTTATTCTGTGCTTCACTGATCGAATTGAATCCAATAACAGCGAAAATTACAAGGCAACTTTTTTTCAATTTCTGTATCATCTTTCTCACTATTTAAAATTGAACACTTCCTTGTACCTGCATTCCTACACGAACGTTGAACATGTAATCCTCATACATCTTAACTATCGTGCCTTGATTTCCTTGGAAAGTTTGCGAATCGACTTCAAAAATGATGTATTTCATATTGCTCAACAAAGGCAATTCCGCTTTTGTAATCGTAAAATCATTTATCTTTTGGACTTTCGTCGTTGCTTTTCCAGCT
>DGBF01000013.1 GCA_002384725.1 Flavobacteriales bacterium UBA4011 | reverse complement strand
CCTACCCCCTAAAAAATGATGTACATTTGGTAAAAATTTTAAAATTTTTAGAACAATGGCTACAAAAAGAATGCAAGCGTTTCAAGATGTGATGAGAAGAGTTCCTTGCAAAATGAGTTTTGATGGAAAGATTTCAGAAGTGTTTGGTGAAAACGTATTTCATACGGAAATCATGCGCGAATACCTTCCTAGTGAAGCTTATAAGTCTATGATTGAATCCATTCAAAATGGAACTCGTCTGGATAGACGTATTGCAGATCAAGTAGCTTCAGCAATGAAAGATTGGGCGGTTACGAAAGGGGCAACCCATTATACGCATTGGTTTCAACCATTAACAGGTTCAACTGCTGAAAAGCACGATGCATTTTTTAAACCGGTAGGACCGGGGAGAGCAATCGAAAGATTTGATGGTGATTTATTAGTACAACAAGAACCAGATGCTTCTTCTTTTCCAAATGGAGGAATCCGAAATACATTCGAAGCGAGAGGATACACTGCATGGGATCCATCGTCTCCAGCTTTCGTTATCAGTAAAACATTGTGTATTCCAACTATTTTCATTTCCTACACGGGTGAAGCTTTGGATTATAAAATGCCACTTTTAAAAGCCTTGAATGCAGTGGATCAAGCGGCGACAGGTGTTTGTCAATATTTTGATAAAAACGTCACGAAAGTACACGCTACATTAGGTTGGGAGCAAGAATATTTCTTGATTGATTCTGCATTATACAATGCGCGTCCAGATATTATGATGACGGGCAGAGCTTTGTTCGGACATGCACCAGCAAAAGGGCAACAATTGGACGATCATTATTTTGGTTCAATTCCAGAGAGAGCGACCAATTTCATGCGAGAGTTTGAATATGAATCTATTCGTTTGGGTATTCCAGTGACAACTCGTCACAATGAAGTAGCACCAAATCAATTTGAGTGCGCGCCAATTTATGAAGAGTGTAACTTAGCAAACGACCACAATCTTTTATTGATGGACATCATGGAGAAAGTAGCGAGAAAGCATAATTTTCATGTTTTGTTACACGAAAAACCATTTGCAGGAGTAAACGGTTCAGGGAAACACAACAACTGGGCATTAGCAACAGATACGGGAGTAAACTTGATGGCTCCAGGAAAGAATCCGAAGTCAAATCTTCAGTTTTTAACTTTTTTCGTTAACTCAATCAAAGCCATACACGACAACGCCGATTTGCTTCGTGCATGTATTGCAGGAGCAGGAAATGACCACCGTTTAGGAGCTAACGAAGCACCTCCAGCGATTATTTCGGCCTTTATCGGTTCACAGTTAACAGAAGCTTTGGACAATCTTGAAAAAAATGTCAAAGCAGGTAAAATGACACCTGAAGAGAAAACGGAGTTGAAATTGAATATTGGTAAGATTCCACAAATTATTTTAGATAATACGGATCGAAACAGAACTTCACCATTTGCTTTTACGGGAAACAAATTCGAATTCCGTGCAGTAGGTTCATCTGCCAATTGTGCATCGGCAATGATTGTTTTGAATACCATCATGGCGAATCAGCTGAAATTGTACAAAAAAGCAGTAGATGCTAGAATCGCTAAAGGCGAAGGTAAAGACGAAGCTATTATCAAAGAATTACAAGTTGCCATTAAAGCTTCCAAAAAGATTCGTTTCGAAGGAAATGGATACGGTGAGGAATGGGTGAAAGAAGCAAAGAAACGTGGTTTGTCTAATTTGAAAGACACGCCAAGTGCATTGAAAGTTTGGGGTGACAAAAAAGTAGCCCTATTATTTGACGATATGGGAGTTTTAACTCCAAGAGAATTACATGCCCGTCAAGAAATTGAATATGAAGCATATATTTATAAAATTCAAATAGAAGCTCGATTGATGGGCGATTTGGCTTTAAATCATATTTTTCCGGCAGTTATCGAATACCAAAACAAACTACTGAGCAATGTACAAGGTATGTTCGATGTACTTGGAGAAAAACAAGCTAAAGTGGCTTGTGATGCACAACTGGATTTATTGATGAGAACGTCACTTCATATGAATAAAATGAAGGATGCATGCGACAAAATGTTGGTCGATCGTAAAGACGCCAATAAAATTGAAGACATGGAGAAAAAAGCCCGCGTGTACTGTGATAAAGTGAAAGTACACTTCGAAGAAATCAGATATCATGCAGATAAATTAGAAATCTTAGTCGATGATGAATTATGGCCTTTGCCTAAATTCAGAGAGATGCTTTGGACTAGATAATTTACCAAACAACCAATCCAAAAACGGAGTTCTTTAAGAGCTCCGTTTTTTTTGTTTTTAATCTCTTGATGGTTTGCAATTATTTCCTAATTTTGTCTTATCTAAAACAATTCTAAATAAGCATGAAGGTCATAATTGCAGATAATAACGATATCGTTCTAGTAGGTCTGCAAAGTATACTTCACGCCGAGATTGGAATTGATGTCGTTGGAGAGGCGAGAAATGCCGATCAATTGTTCTCCATTCTGAGGCAATTCGAAACAGATATAGTTCTCATAGACTACACCGCCTATGGTTTTGATATAGATGTTATCCCTAAGATAAAATCAAAATATCCTAAACTGCATATCTTGGCAATTACACCAGAACAATCCGCCCAGACCTTAGTACATGCCTTGCGAAGTGGGGTTATTTCTTACATCAAAAAAGACTGTGCTGTTGGAGAAATTGTTGATGCAGTGAGAGAAACGGGGAGAGGGTCCAAGTTCTTTTGTGGGCAGATACTCGAAACGATTAAAAAAGCTTCCATTGATGTGAATGATGTGGATTTAGATTCGTTTACCTGCGAACCAGTATTATTGACGGAAAGAGAAAGCGAAATCATTGTTTTCATATCTGAAGGTTATACCAACGTGCAAATTGCTGAGAAATTATTCCTGAGCAGTCATACGGTCAATACACATAGAAAGAACGTTATGGCAAAACTTGGTGTTAAAAACACGGCTGGAATTGTTATGTACGCCGTTAAAATGAATTTTGTTAAACCGAACAAGTTCTTGTTTAGTTCCGAGGCGAATTAATTCCCTGATCGTTTTCCTTAGCCATATAGGCGAAAATCAGGAAGAGGACAAACATCGTAAATCCATAAGTCAAAGTTACTTTCAAAGTCAATGGATTCGAAAACTGGCGCATAATTTTATTGAAAAGATAATTGGGTTTTTGAAAGATATCCCAGCTATTCAACCGACAATGCCGTCCAAGGTATATTTCAAATCCCGATAATAGGTTCAGACCAAAAAAAAGCAATTACATTTTTTTGACGCTGTAAAACTAAATTAGAAACCGAAAAGCCAATAGTATAGAGTATAGCCCGATTAACAGTAATGTTAAAGCAAATGGAATAATTAAAATGGCAACATACCACATTATACAGTGGGTATTGTATTTTAAATGTAAAAGGTCCGTAATAATGTAAGGTGAATTCGTCAGAAAAAGCAGCCAAATTCCAAAAAAGAGAAAGGTTGCGCAATTTGTTTAAAGATCTTTGAGAATTGGCGCGAATCAGAAAAATGATTCCAATTGGAATCCAGGACAAAAAAATATTCCAGATTAAGAAAAGGTAATAAATCTCTTTCGTGATGGCCTAGCGGAACATGACCATACTGATAATCAGGACCGAAAGCATTGCCAAGCCAGTTGCGAAGCGATTCGGTTTCATCTTTATATTTGTACTATTTTGTAAACGATAACGAACAGTTCAAGGTTAAATTTTATTCGTTCTTAAATGAATCAATTGAACGATGATATTAATAACATCAAATTCTTAAAATCTCTTGAAAAAAAAGTAGAATCTTCTTGTTATATTTGTCCGTAGAATAAAAATCCAGATATAGATGGCAACCAAAGCTCCAAAAAGTCCCAAGGCGACTAAAACGAAAAATAAAGACGCGAAAGGGACGAAGTTTTCGAAAGAAACATATTTGAAATGGTATAAAGACATGTTGTTGATCCGCAAGTTTGAGGAGAAAACAGGTCAGTTGTATATACAACAAAAATTTGGCGGATTTTGCCACCTGTATATAGGGCAAGAAGCTATTGTGGCAGGTACGGCAAGTGCCTGCGTTAAAGGTGACAAGCACATGACGGCGTATCGTGATCATGCGCATCCAATCGCTTTAGGAACAGATCCAAGAATTTTAATGGCTGAACTTTACGGGCGCTCAACAGGTTGTTCGAAAGGGAAAGGTGGTTCAATGCACTTTTTCGACAAAGAAGTTGGTTTTATGGGCGGTCACGGAATCGTTGGCGCTCAAATAGCCATGGGAGCAGGTGTTGGCTTTGCTGAAAAATATTCAGGAAGTAAAAACGTAGCTGTCGTTTCCATGGGAGATGGGGCAGTTCGTCAAGGAGCATTGCACGAAACCTTCAACATGGCCATGCTTTGGAAATTACCAATTGTATTTATTATCGAAAATAATAATTATGCAATGGGAACGTCTGTCCAACGAACGACAAACGTGCAAGATTTATCTAAAATTGGTTTGTCGTATGAAATGCCATCGAAAGTGGTAAACGGAATGCGACCTGAGTCCGTACATGAAGCTATTGCTGAAGCAGCTCAAAGAGGAAGAAAAGGCGATGGACCGACTTTACTAGATATTCGAACATATCGTTATAAAGGACATTCCATGTCAGATCCTCAAAAATACCGTTCGAAAGATGAAGTAGCTGAATGGCAAGAACAAGATCCAATTGAGCATTGTTTGCGCGTTATTAAAGACAACAAATGGATGACGGAAAAACAAATCGAAGAAGTTTCGGTTTGGGTGAAAAAGGAAGTAGACCAATCGGTGAAGTTTGCCGAGGACTCTCCGTATCCAGAAGGAAAAGATTTGTACGACGATATCTACAAAGAACCAGATTATCCATATATAGTTGAATATTAATCAAGTTAGAAGAAATTAGAATGGCTGAAATTATATACATGCCCAAATTGAGCGACACCATGACAGAAGGTGTTGTTGCGGAATGGTCTAAAAAAGTTGGTGATACTGTAGCTTCCGGAGAAGTTTTGGCTGAAATTGAAACCGACAAAGCTACAATGGAATTTGAATGTTTCTATGAAGGAACTATTCTGTACATTGGCGTTCAAGAAGGAGAAACAGCTCCTGTAGACAGCCTTTTAACTATTATTGGACCTGCAGGTACTGATGTTTCTGCAATCATTGCTGCTGGAAATACATCTTCTGATAAATCATCAGAAAAAACTACTTCATCAGAAAATAAAGAAGAGAAAGAAGAAGAAGAAGAAGAACAAGAAGAAGCGGTAGTTGAGCANNAACTATGGAGTTTGAATCTTTTTACGATGGTGTGTTGTTACACATAGGTGTCGAAAAAGGTCAAGGTGCTCCAGTAAACTCTGTTTTAGCAGTTATCGGCGAAAAAGGTGAGGATGTAAAAAAGATTCTTGCTAACGCTACTTCAGTTGGTGATGCGCCAAAGGCTGAAGAACCTCCTAAAAAGGAAGAAGTTAAAGTAGAACAAGCACCAGTTGCAGAAAAACCTCTTGTTCAAGCTTCATCACCAAAACCAGTATCTTCCGATTCAAGTGCAAATGGCCGTATTTTAGCGAGTCCACTTGCGAAGAAATTAGCAGAAGAAAAAGGAATTGATATTAGTCAAGTTCAAGGAACGGGAGAAGGTGGAAGAATTGTAAAAGCGGATGTTGATTACTACGTGCCATACGCAGGTGTCGGTAGACGAGGGTTTTCAGGAGTTAGCACAGAAAGTTATACAGATGAGCCAATTTCTCAAATGCGCAAAACAATCGCACGTAGATTAGCGGAAAGCAAGTTCACTGCTCCTCACTTCTATTTGAATTTAGAAATTGACATGGACAACTCCATTTCAGCT
>DGBF01000012.1 GCA_002384725.1 Flavobacteriales bacterium UBA4011 | reverse complement strand
TTGCGGGTTGTTAAAACCAATTATCATTATTTTGACTTGTGTGAAAAACATATAGTATGAAAACAGTTTCGTTTTCAATGATGTAATGTATCACAAAATCAAATTTTTTCAAGAAACAAATTCGAACAAACTTGAATTTCATTTCAAACGAAAGAGGATTTTGGGAAATTCGGCCCAGACAAAAATCTAATTCGACTAGGAATTCAAATCCTAATCCTTTTCTTTGGTCATGAAACCAACTCGCGGCACAATCAATTTAATTTTCAGCCTTTTCGCTAATTAAAATAGCAAGGGACATTAAGATTTGTATTTTTTATACAAGTCTTGTTTCACATCTTCCCATGTACGATAATTTTGTGTGTCGCTTTCATGGAGTTCTAATGCCTCGTCTAATTTATTTTTTTGGTATTCAGGAATTGTTTTATCAGTAAAGTTGATAAACTGAAGGGTTTTGAATCATCAATATGAAAAGTGTGAATCATTATGAATCGTTTCAAACGAAGATACAAGAAATATGATTCACTATAAAATCAATTGATTCAAATTTGAAATTAAAAATAACAGGCCTTACTTGAATAAAAAAGGGTTCCATTAATGAAACCCTTTCCCTTTATTATCTAATTGCTTTTTATAGCTTCCCTACAATCCGCTTGTACTCCGTTACATTGTTATTTGAACCAGTGCACCCCAAGGTAACTTTAGCCGAATTAAAATGCTCAATTCTATCACTTGGATTCGGGTGTGTACTTAAAAATTCTGGTTGACGATCGCCACCCATTTCTTCGATCTTTTGGAAGAATCCACCTCCTCCTGCTGCGTCATAATCTGTTGGACAAAGATATTCAACTGAGTACTGATCTGCTTCTGTTTCGTGCTTTCTTGAGTTTTTCAATCCGATGATTGCTCCCGTAACTTGCTTCAACATGTCACGATTTCCCGCTAGGATATCCAACAATACTTGAACACCAAACATCTTCGTCATTTGTCGCGTAGAGTGACGTTTGTCAGCATGCGCAATTTCATGTCCCATGACTCCTGCAAACTGTGATTCGTTGTCCAAGAATTTAAAGATTCCTGTGTAAACATAGATGTATCCGCCTGGTGTACAAAAAGCATTCAAGGTACTATCGTTGTCGATGATACGCAATCGCCATTGGAAATTGTCTTTGTTTGTTACTTGACCAGAGTTTAAAATTTTGTCTCGTACCCGGTACATCATTTTATAAACTTCAGGATTTTGCGCCGAATCCAAAAGAGGATACTCCGCAGGGTTTCCGTCAATTTCAGCGGCAACTTGTGCTCCAAATTCTCTGTCTTGCTCAATTGTAAACAGGTTAAACCCTTGTCCTTTATTTTCTTTATTGAATAGTCCGCAAGAAGAAAGAATCAATAGTGATATTCCAATTACAGCAGAATTTAATTTCTTCATGTTTGTTTTTCTATTTGTTCAAAGTTAGACAATTCCCTAAAAATCAGAAGTTAATTTCTTGTCAATAAACCGTTGGATAAAAGTAATTGATGAAAAACACGATAATCGAACTTCCACCAAAGCCATACAAAACTTGCGACAAGGTGTGTTTGTTCAAATATATTCTGCTCGCCAGGACAAAACCTGTAATGAATACAGCTATCATCAACAAGCTAAAGCTGAAGTAAATAGAATTGGCACAATAGGCGAAAATTAACCCCGTCAAAATACCAGTACCACAGGCATGAAGACTGATTTTGGTGTACATGTTTATCCAGGCGAACAAGCCGATTGTAATAAACCCGCTCAATGGTAATGCGTAGATATATTTCGGTAAGTGATTTCCATTTCGCATGAAAAGGAAGAAGAAATATAGCATTAAACAATATCCGGCCGTAATTAAAAGTGGAATAAGCCGTTCTTTTCGATTGTCGATCTCAATAGACGAAATAATTTTCTTTGACATCAGCATCAGCAAGGTAAGGCCTGGAGCGACAACACTGCAGACAAAGAAGATAAGAAGAATGGCAATTTTATTTTGACTAGTCAGATGATACAATGAATCGTCGTTTAGAATAAAATTTTCAACCGACGGAATGTACATGAGGATGGCAAGGGCATAAATGGGCATAAAGAGCGGTACAAAGACCCAAGAAATGATTTGCATGAAAATTTTCATCACCTATAATTCTTTTCGCAAACGGGCAACGGGAATGTTTAGCTGTTCGCGATATTTTGCAACTGTTCGTCGTGCGATGTTATAACCTTTTTCTTTCAATAAAGTAGTTAGCTTTTCGTCTGTCAAGGGTTTTTTCTTCTCCTCAGCGATGATGGCTTCAGACAAAATTTTCTTTACTTCACGCGTCGAAACTTCTTCACCGCTATCGGTAGAAAGTGATTCTGAAAAGAAATATTTTAAAGAATAAACACCATAATTTGTCTGCACATATTTACTATTGGCAACACGTGAAATGGTACTGATATCCAAACTTACGATTTCGGCAATATCCTTCAAAATCATCGGTTTCATGTTGGTCTCATCACCGGTCAAGAAAAATTCTCTTTGGTAATTCTTGATCGCCGTCATGGTCATCAATAAGGTGTTTTGACGTTGACGAATGGCATCGATAAACCATTTGGCACCGTCTAGTTTTTGTTTCACAAAAGTCAAGGCTTCTTTGTCGGATTTGGACGTTTTTCCACCTTCGGAATACGTGCGGAGCATTTGCTCGTAAACGCGACTAACTTTTAATTCTGGAGCATTTCGTCCGTTTAAAGTCAATTCTAATTTACCCTCAAATTCCGTTATCATGAAATCAGGAACAATCTGCGACATTTGCTTCGAAGATTCTTTCATGGAACCTCCGGGCTTCGGATTCAGTTTGATGATTTCTGCAATCGCATCGCGTAAATCATCGTCGCCAATCTCTAATTTGGACTGTATTTTATCGTAATGTTTCTTCGTGAATTCTTCGAAATAATCGAGTAAGATTTTCTTTGCTGTGAACTTCGTGATATCACCGTCTTGCTTGCGTTCGATCTGAATGAGCAAACATTCTCTCAAGTTTCGTGCTCCAACTCCTGCAGGATCCAATTCTTGAATAAGCATCAAAATCACTTCAATTTCAGCTTCAGTTGCACTTACGTTTGCGCTGAAGGCTAGATCGTCGACAATTGCTTCAATTTCACGGTTCAAATACCCAGATTCATCTAAATTCCCAATCAAGGTATCGGCAATTAAAAACTGCTTATCGTTGATGTCCAACATGTGCAATTGAGAAGTCAATCGCTCTTGAAAGCTACGTCCAGACGAAAGAGGAATAACCTTATCCTCTTCATCTTTCCCTTTGTTCGAAACGGATGTTTTGTAATCACGTGAATCGTCGTCTAGATAATCGTTGATGTCAAAATCTTCCTTGTCATCCTCAAAATCATCATCTAAATCGTCATCTTCGTTGTCGCCAAATTCATCTTCTTCGGCACCTTCTTCCAAGGCAGGATTTTCTTCAAGCTCTTGTTTTATGCGCTGATCAAGCTCCATTGTAGGCACTTGCAACAATTTCATCAACTGAATTTGTTGAGGAGAAAGTCGTTGCTCCAAACGTTGAGAAAACTGTTGTTTTAATGCCATGGATTGAAATCTGTGTTTAATTTAAATAAAATTAATCTAATGAGAGTCGTTTTTATTTAAAATTCGGCGTTGTCAGGTGTTCTTGGGAAAGGAATTACGTCACGTATGTTGCTCATTCCTGTAACGAACATGACCATACGTTCAAATCCGAGCCCGAAACCTGCATGTGGCACAGTTCCAAAACGGCGCGTGTCCATGTACCACCAAAGTTCTTCTTCATGAATGTTGAAATCGGCACATTTTTTCTTCAAAATGTCCATTCTTTCTTCACGTTGAGATCCGCCAACGATTTCGCCAATTCCAGGGAAAAGGACATCCATTGCGGCAACGGTTTTTCCATCGTCGTTTTGACGCATGTAGAACGCTTTTATTCCCGCTGGGTAATCGCTCAAAATAACAGGACATTTGAATTCTTTTTCCACCAAATATCTCTCGTGCTCACTTTGCAAATCAATTCCCCATTCTACATCGTACTTGAATTTCTTCTTTTTGTAGTGCTTGGAATTTCTTAATACATCAATTGCTTCGGTATACGTTAAACGCTTGAAATCATTGCCAATCACGAACTTCATGCGGTCGATGAGGTTCAATTCATTCCGTTCTCTCTGTGGTTTCTGCGCTTGTTCGCCTTCTTCACGATCGCTTAAAAATTGAAGATCATCGGCGTTGTTGTCCATCACATATTGACAGATGTATTTTAAAAAGTCTTCCGTCAAATCCATGTTGTCGGTCAAATCATTGAAAGCAACTTCGGGTTCTATCATCCAAAATTCAGCCAAGTGACGAGACGTATTCGAATTTTCTGCTCGGAAAGTTGGCCCGAAAGTATACACCTGACCCAATGCCGTAGCAGCTAATTCAGCCTCCAACTGACCAGAAACGGTTAAGTTCACGGGTTTGCCAAAAAAGTCTTGCTTGTAGTCTATTTTTCCTTCATCGTTCAAAGGTAAATTCTCTAGATCCAAGTTGGACACGCGAAACATTTCACCCGCACCTTCAGCATCTGAACCGGTGATGATGGGCGTATGAATGTAGAAATATCCTTTGTCGTTGAAGTATTTGTGTATCGCAAAAGAAACAGCGTGACGAATTCTGAAAACAGCGCCAAACGTATTCGTTCTGAAACGCAAATGGGCTTGTTCACGCAAGTATTCCAAAGAATGCTTTTTGGGTTGCATGACAGTTTTGCTGATCTCGTCCGGATTCGCCTCGCCAATGATTTCAAGTGTTTCCACCTTCATTTCAAGTGCTTGTCCAGCTCCTTGCGATGCTACCAATTCTCCTGTAACAGAAATTGAAGCGCCTGTTGTTACTTTTTTCAATAATTCCTCATCGAAATTTTCAAAATCGACAACGGCTTGCAAATTATTTATGGTTGATCCGTCACTTAATTGGATGAAACGATTGCTACGATAGGCGCGAACCCATCCTTTTGCGTTTGCTTTTGTCCCAATTAATTCAGGATTTAATAGTTCAACTATGCGTGTTCTTTTCATTATTTTTCGATGTGGAGGGCAAAAGTAAGGAGAAGAAAGGAAATTATCGAATTTTAGTTGAATCTTGCTTCTCAAAAGTGTAAAGAATGAGGTTTTCCTGCAACTCAAAAACACCAAAGATTTGTCCTAATGTTTTGGTGAGCGGGTTGAAACTTTCTTTGATTATATGCGCTTGATGATTAATTAGTGCTGCCTTTCCGTCTGGATTATTCTGCAAGTCTATATCTCGAAGTATCAAAAAGTTTAGTTTTCCGTCTTGATATAACTCGTTGTTCAAAAGAGCAGGATTTTCTATTTCGATATTGTTCACATTTGTATCGCTGTAATGGTTGATGAGGGCACCCCAAGGTTTGTAGGGACTCGCCCATTTGGTATTTACAAGATTTACGGATTGATTGGAATAAGTAGAATGAATGAAAAAACTCATTTCAGTTCGTCCAATGCCTACAGACTCATTTGATAGTGCGAATGCGAACAAAAGGTTTATTCCAACAGCTAGTGATAGAATTCCGTATAGCACGGGCTTAATTCCATGGAAATTCTTGATTTTATACCACGAAATATACTTTTCAACTAGGAGGAAAACCAGAAGAGGAATCAAATTTACGATAGGAAAGAGGAAACGATATTCTTTGTGCGGAATGAAAAAATGAATCAAAAGAAAAGGAATGAGAACCCAGGTTAAAAGGTGTTTTCGAAATAAAAGAAAAAAGCTTCCCAAAATAGCAATTAGAAAAATGCCCAATAATGTTCCGAAAACCTTGGTGGTTTCAACTAAGTAGTAGTGCCATGGTTCAACACCAAAGGTCGAAGCTACATCATCTAAAAGATTTACTTTAAAATAATTCCAAGCGGAAATTGTGAATTCATTGTAAAACCAACTGTCGATGAGAACGCCAATTAAAAAGATACCCAAAAAGGAAAGACCGATTTTAAAAAGGATAGTCAACTCCGTTTTTTTGATGGAAACCATCCAGAGGATGAAACCGAAAATCATAAAACCTACTTGATATCGGAACAGGAAACTGAGTCCTAGAAATACCCCAATTAAAAACGGATTAATGGACTCTGAATCTTTCCGAAGCATTTGAGCAATCGGATAAAGAAAAAGTAAACCTGCCCATGTTTCAGAAGAAAATCGGACGTTTAGAAATGGAAGACAGAAAAGCAGAAGAGAACAGAAAACAAAAAGTATTTGATTACGGATTATTCCATTTTGAAATACCGTTTTGATGAAATATAGTATCGAAATAAAGGCTAAGATTACCGTTAGAAACCGAAGAAGAGTACCCTGCCCATAGGGATCGCTAAATCCTACCCAATCAGCTATTTTAAATACAGAAAGTGCTATTGTAGGTTGTATGGTAGGCCGAAGTCCAGCGGCATATTCCCACGGCAGTTCTGAAACGGGTGATTTCCCAAGTTTAGCATCAGCAAATTCGACAATTTGAAAATGTTCGTCGGCATGATAAAAACCGTGACTGTTCCATGCCGTTACGAAATAGATCAGAACAGCTAGGGCAATTACTAATCGATAAAGGGTTTTGTTATTTTTCGCCAAAAAGTATCAAAAAAGTGTATGCTCAAACCTACTACATTATAGTTTCAGATGCAAATGAAAAAAGGTGCCCGAAATTAATTCGCGCACCTTTTGATTCCATTATCAGAAAATGCTTACTGACTCCCGGAGAATAAAGCCTAGTTTATTAGGATAGTTGTTGCTTCACCAATGATGCTATCATCTTTCCATCTGCTTTTCCAGCTAGTTTTCCAGATAAAATGCCCATTATTTTGCCCATGTCTTGAGGGCCAGAAGCTCCTGTTTGTGCAATAGCAGCTGAAACTTCCATGGCAACTTCTGCTTCAGACATCATTTTCGGAAGATAAGTCTCTAAAATTTCTGCTTGAATCTTTTCTTCTGAAGCCAAATCTTCGCGATTTTGCTCCATGTAAAGTTGATACGTTTCTGTTCGTTGCTTGTGCAATTTCATAACGATTTTCATCGCCGTTGCGGCCGTCACTTCGCCCGTTCCTGATGTGTTTTCCAACATCAATTTGGATTTAATATCGCGAAGTACGGATAGTTTTTCTTTGTCTTTGCTTAGCATTGCCGCTTTGATGTCGGCGCTAATTTGTTCCATGAAGCTCATTAGTCTACGTTATCGTGTAAAAATGAATTACCACCTTTCAATTTAGATCCTTTGCCATCCTCGTCTTCGTTTAAACCAAAACGACTGATTTTCTCTTCACTACTTTGTTTCGTTTCGTCCAATTGAACGTTTCTACGAACATAAGCGGGTTCTTTCTCAAATTCTGAAATGCCGTTTGGCTTTTTCAATTTGAGTGTATATTCCTGAATACGTTGCATACGTTCTTTGTTCAAACGCTTTTGTTCTTCAGGTGAAAGAGTCGTATTTGATTCTTCTGGAGCTGTTGTTTGCGTATTTGCAACTGGTTCGTCTTCATCCAAAACGTAACGTGTAATTTGTTCTTCCTCTTTTTTCATTTGAGGTTCTGAATCCAATTCCCAATCAAAATTGATTGCGCCTTGTTCTTCCGTCTCATCCTTGATGAATGGTTCATCTTGGTCAGCGTCAGAAGGCAATTTGTTTTCAACTACTTCTTCGCTCACTGGAGCTTCGTCAGATTTCAAAAAAGGAACTGCTTCTTTTTCTGTATCACTTGGCAATGAAGCCGTTTGAGTAGGAGAACTCAATGGACTTTTCACTTCGTTTTTAGGTTCTTCTTCTAATCGAACGACCGTTCTTTCAACCGTTTCACCCGATAAGGGCGAACCAGCTTTGAATCCAGTTGCAATGATCGTAACACTCAATGCATCACCAAGTGTTTCGTCCATTCCGTGACCCCAAATTATGTCAGCTGAAGAACCTGCTTCGTCTTGAATGTAATCCGTGATGTCTGTAATTTCGTCCATCAAAACTTCTTTGGCTCCGTACGTGATATTCAATAGAACGTAGTTGGCTCCGGCAATTTCGCTGTCGTTCAGCAAAGGCGAATTTAATGCACTTTGTACTGCTTTCAATGCTCTATTTTCACCTTCTGCGGCTGCGCTACCCATAATGGCAACACCGCTATCTTTCATCACTGTGTTCACATCGTTAAAATCGACGTTGATTGCTCCAGTAACTGAAATTACATCTGCAATTCCTTTTGCTGCCGTTGTCAATACATCATCCGCTTGAGAAAACGCATTTCCAATGGTCAAGTTTCCAGAGATCTCACGTAATTTTTCGTTATTGATGACCAATAAGGTATCTACATTTTTACGCATTTCTTCTTCACCTTCTTCAGCTTGTTGACGTCGTTTGCGGCCTTCAAAACCGAAAGGAACTGTGATAATCCCAACCGTCAAAATACCCATTTCTTTAGCAATGGAAGCGATAACTGGAGCTGCACCTGTTCCCGTTCCACCACCCATTCCTGCGGTAACAAAAACCATTTTAGTGTTGTTGCCCAGAAACTCACGGATATCGTCGATATTTTCTACGGCTGCGTTTTTTCCAATTTCCGGAATAGAACCCGCCCCACGACCTTCTGTCAAAGATGGCCCAAGTTGGATTTTATTCGGCACAGGAGAAACTTCCAAAGCCTGAAGGTCAGTGTTGCAAACATAAAAGTCTACACCCTTAATCCCTTGTCTATACATGTGGTTTACTGCATTGCTACCACCACCGCCAACACCAATTACTTTGATGATGGATTCGTTCTTGTCTTTTGGCAAATCAAATTCCATTTTTTCTAATTTTTGCTTTATTCTAATCTTCTTCTGTAAACCATTCTTTACTCGTCGCGATGATTTTGTCAAAGAATGATCCTCTTGATTTTTTTGAATGCGTTTTAACGGCATTCGACTCTTTTTTGGAAACAGCTTCCGTTGTTTCGTCTTTTTCGAATCCTTTCAATACAAGCCCTATACCCGTTGAGTACATTGGACTCGTTAAATTCTCAATTTTGTTGTTGTTCGCTAAGTGCTCAGTTGGATATCCAATTCGTGTATCCATTCCCGTTACATATTCGAACAATTGTGTCATGTGCTTCATTTCGGCACCACCGCCTGTAACTACAATTCCACCAATTAGTTTTTTCTCGTAGCCAGAATTGCGAATTTCGTAATGTACCAATTCGATGATTTCTTCCATTCGACTCTGGATGATATTCGCCAAATTACGAAGCGTAATTTCTTTTGGCTCTTTTCCGCGTAAACCAGGGATACAAACTACTTCGTTTTCACTGCTTTCGCTGGCCAAGGCTGAACCAAATTTACGTTTCAACATTTCCGCTTGACGTTTCATTATCATACAACCTTCTTTAATATCGTCTGTAATCACGTTTCCTCCAAAAGGAATAACCGCAGTGTGGCGAATAATTCCATCGTGGAAAATTGCGATGTCTGTTGTTCCGCCACCTATATCCACTAAAACAACTCCCGCTTCTTTTTCTTCCTCAGAAAGAACAGATTCTGCTGACGCGATTGGTTCTAAAATGATGTCTTTTACTTCTAAACCTGCTTTCTGAACACATTTATTGATGTTCAAAACAGCACCTACGTTTCCAGTAATGATATGGAAATTCGCTTCTAAACGAACGCCAGCGTGACCGATAGGGTCTTTAATTCCTTGCTCGTTGTCAACGATATATTCTTGTGGAATTACCGTAATGATTTCTTCACCTGGTTGCATAACCAATTTGTACATGTCTTCCACCAAGGCATCGATGTCCATTTGACTGATTTCATTCACAACTTGGTTTCTCGTATGAATTCCTCTGTGTTGTAAACTTTTGATATGTTGACCTGCAATACCCACATTTACGCTGTGTAGAGTGACTTCGTAGCGTTCGTCCATCGATTCTTGAGCGGCTTCAACAGCTGCTTGAATCGATAGTACTGTCTTTTCGATATTGGCTACGATTCCGCGTATAACCCCAAGTGATTCACTCGATCCCATTGCTAGGATTTCAATCTTACCGTGTTCGTTTTTACGACCAACGAAACAAGCGATCTTCGTTGTTCCAATATCCAAGCCTATTACTACTTTTGACATATACTTATTTTTTCTTACAAACTATTTGACCCTCGTATTTGAGGTTTATTTCGTCGTATTTTTCCCACCCTTCATATGGCAAACCATGTTTGTAGAAGGTCTTGAGCTTTTCAAATTTTTCTGAAACTTCCTTTTCAGTAAGTGCTGAGCCAAAGACTATTAAATGGTCTCCAACTTGCGGTATCAATACAAATTCACCTCGTTTGTTGTAGTGTATCTGTGCGATTTGCGCAAGAAGAAATGGGTCATTACAAACATAATTCGTTATTCGATATACATCGTCGAGTTTCCGAATACTTTTCAAGGAATCATTGTTAATTAGCTCTGCTACTGGCGGGGAGTTCAATCGGTCTGGAATTTCTCCGTTGACAACAACAACTCGAGCCGTATGTAGATTTCTTGGCGACAACGTATGACCTTCGCTATCTAAGTAGAAGCTTTCGTTGTATTGATTGAAAATTCGTGCGATAGGTTTACGTAATTCCACCTCAATGGCCCAATTGGCACCAATGGATGTAAAAACTTTAACGGACTTGATTTCGCCCATTTCGGTGATTGTTTTTTCGATTAATTCAACGTCTAATTGTGCGAAAGTTTGACCTGGAAATAAGATTCCTTCGGCCAATAATCTCTGGTATAATTCTTCTTCTGTAATAAATAAATTTTCACCATTTGGAGGGACAATAATGTTAGGCGGATTCATCACAGTTTCGTCTTGCGCCTTGAACACCACGCCAACTAAGAGAATGAAGAGCGCAATGCCCACACCAATCAGTGATATTTTCATCCAAGGTTTCATCCTTTTTTGGTCAATTTGATGGGTTCAACTATTCGATCAATATCACCGGCTCCGATGGTCATAAGTATCGAATCCTTCATATTGGAAACGTACTTTGGTATGGCATCGGGAGACAATAAAATCTTTTTAGGAGAGGTGATTTTTTCCAGTAATTTTTCGCTGGTGATTCCTTCAATGGGGTTTTCTCTGGCCGGATAAATGGGCATGAGTATACATTCGTCCAAACGTGATAATTGCTCCACAAAACCATCAAAAAAGTCACGTGTACGAGAGAACAAATGAGGTTGAAATACACCCACTTTTTTCCGATTCGGATAGATTAAATCGATAGAGTCCAACAAAGATTTGATTTCGGTAGGGTGGTGCGCGTAGTCGTCGAGATAAACAAAGTCTTCGGTTCGAATATGGTATTCAAAACGACGTTTCACTCCTCTGAAAGTGGAAAGACCATGTCGAATTGTTTCTTCGGACAAACCGAGCCACAAACAAAGAATGATACAAGACAAAGCGTTTTCTGCATTGTGAATTCCAGGGATGCCGAGTTCGACATTTTCCCATTCCCACTGCGGTCCAATTACCGTGAATAGAAACTTTTCGTTTTCAAACCGAATATCTTCAATTGTAAAATCGGCGTCATTGTTATTGACGGCATAGGAGAGCTGAGGACATTCACTTTCAAGCGGTAAGCCATACTTGTAAATCAGCAAACCATCTGTTTCTATCAAGGCAACAAATTCTTCAAATCCTTCTTGAAATTTTTCCTCTGTTCCGTAGATATCCAGATGGTCAGCGTCCATTGCAGTCACAATAGCTGCGTGTGGTTTCAATTGAAGAAAACTTCTATCAAATTCGTCGGCTTCGATTACTGTGTATTCTGCATCTGGGTGTCCAATGTAGTTCGTATTGAAATTGCTTGAAATTCCCCCTAGAAAGGCATTGCAATGTAACTCGCTTTCGTTAAGAATATGAGCTAGAAGAGTACTTGTTGTGGTTTTGCCATGCGTTCCAGCAATCCCCAGTCCTTTGTAGTTTCGCGTTAAAATACCGAGTATTTCAGAACGTTTGAAGAGCGAATATCCAGCATTTTGAAAATACAATAACTCTCCAAAATCGGCTGGTACGGCTGGTGTTCGGATAATCAGTGTATTTGACTTGTCTTTGAATTTTTCAGGAACACCAGCGCCCAAATCTTCAAAATGTATTTCAGCACCCGCTTCGATTAATTGATCGGTCAGTTTGGTGTTGGTTTTATCGTATCCACCAACCTCATAATTTTCCGCTAAAAAATATTTTGCCAGAGCAGACATACCAATGCCACCGATACCCAAAAAATAGACCTTTTTGTACGATGAAAGCAATATGTTGTCTAGCTGTCTCATTTCTGTGCAACAGATTCAATTACGTCAACAATGTCCTGTGCTGCGCGGGGTTTCCCCATTTTCAGTATATTTTCACTTAAAGATGCGCTTTTCGTCTTGTTTCGATATAATTCCAAAGCCGTAGGGATCAACATTAGTTCTGCTTCGTGATCTTTTATCAAAATAGCTGCGTCGTTTTTGACAAGGGCCATCGCGTTTTTTGTTTGGTGGTCTTCAGCCACATTGGGTGAAGGGACGAGTATCGAAGGTTTTCCTACCAAGCATAACTCAGAAACAGAAAGGGCCCCGGCGCGCGAAATTATAACATCACTCGCTTGATACGCCGTTGCCATGTCTTGAATAAAGGCGCTAAAATGCAGGTTTTCCGGTTTGGAATCTTTTAATTCTTCCGTGATTTTATCCAAATAGAATTTACCGCATTGCCATACGATTTGTACTTCAGATTCTACAATGGTTTTTACGTGGGCCATAACCGATTGATTCAATGTTCTTGCGCCAAGGCTTCCACCAATGATGAGTACAGTTGGTTTATCTGGATTCAGACCCATTTTTCGCCTTGCTTCCGTCTGTTCTTTAGAAGTTGGAATAGCAGATAATCGAACAGGATTACCTGTAAAGTGAATCTTTTCTTTTTCAAAAACGGTTTCCAAATTTTCGTAGGCAACGCAAATAGCATGTGCTTTTTTGGCTAGAATACGATTGGTTTTGCCTGGGTAGGAATTTTGTTCTTGCAACAAAGTGGGAATATTCAATAAGTTGGCCATTTGCAGCGTTGGACCTGAAGCATATCCGCCCACACCAATCACAACTTGCGGCTTGAACTTTTTGATAATGCCACGAGCTTTACAAAGGCTTGAAATTATTTTAAATGGCAATACAAAGTTGGACAAAGTCAATTTTCGTTGAAATCCGCGGATATCTAAACCTTCAATTTTGTAACCAGCGGCAGGAACTTTTTCCATTTCCATTTTTCCTTTGGCGCCAATAAAAAAGATGTCTACTTCCGGATTTCTTTTCTTGATTTCGTCCGCAATAGCAACGGCAGGAAAGATGTGTCCACCCGTTCCACCACCTGATATGATAACGCGTTCTAACTTCATTCGTTCGTTGTTTTCATTTGTCTGTAAGCTATACTTTGAATAATTCCTATGCTCAAACACGTCATAATCAATGCGGATCCACCCATGGCCAGTAATGGCATATTTTGACCTGTGACGGGAAATATGCCAGTGCAGACGAGCATGTTTACTGATGCTTGACTGAGCAACAATATCCCAATACCGATGCACAGGTATGTTTCAAATAGTTTGTCAGAGCGCAAGGCAATTTTTATAATTCGGAACAGCAATATGAGGTACAATAAGATAAGAAAAACAGCTGAGATTATTCCAAATTCCTCCACAAAACTAGCGTAGTAAAAATCGGCGTATGCTTCGGGAATGTACTCTTTGAGTTTGCCGTCGCCAACGCCTTGTCCCATCAAGCCTCCGTTGTAAATTCCGAGTTTAGCGTTCAATGCCTGAGCATTTGCAGCAACGTTCTTCTCATCGTCCATTCGATTGAGAATTCGGTTTTCCCAAGTTTCAAGTCGAGGAAGTAAGTTTATTTCTGGTACGGCTTTCTGCAACCCGACTAAGCAGGCGACAAAAATGGCGCCACTACCAAGTATTATTGCAATTTTTCCGAAGGGTACTTTGCCTAAAAAAAGCATGACTAAACAAATAGAAAAAAGTATGGCTGCTGTCGAAAAATTATCCTTTACTATCAATCCACATATGATAAATATCGGCAACATTATTGGCCAAAACCCCTTTTTCCAGTCGTTCATTAACTTGCTTTTCTTGACCATCAACCGCGATAAATAAACGATGATGGCAAGCTTGGCGAAATCGGATGATTGAAACGTTAATCCTACAAAAGGAATGCTAACCCAGCGACCAGCACCATTCACCTTCGCTCCAAAAAAGAAGGTGAAAAGGAGGAGTCCGACGGCTAAGTAAAAAGCTAGTTTCGAAAGCATTGAAAAATACTTGGGATCCTTTCGATGTACCCACAGCATTAAGCCTAATCCGATGAGGACATAGACAAAGTGTTTAAACAAATATTTAAAGGGTGTGCCGCCTTCAATTTTGACCAAAATAGGCACAAAACTGTAGACACTCACCAACGAAAAAGCCAACATCAATAACGTGATGATCCAAATGACTCGATCGCCTTTTAAATAGTCTAAATACTTGTTCATTTTTATTTTTTGAAGGAGTCAATAAACTCTTCGATGTATTGTTAGTTTGCTTGCCAATCGGCCATATCTCCAGTGATCAGTATAACACTTTTTCTTGTTTAACGGATTTCATCATTATTGCGCCTTCTATTGAATCGGTTGAAATGCAATTGGTGATAAGTTCTGCATGTTCTTGAGAAAGTTCAAAGCGCGGCGATTCGTAAATCGCAATTGTTTTTATTTTTTCGACTGTACCTTTTGTGTGCTTCAAAACTTCTTTCACTTCGCCTTTTTCCGTAATCCAATGCACTGGATATGGGAAAGAGAGAATGGTATTCACCAAGTCATCGACCTGATAATCGAACCAAGTAAAAACATCCTTTCCGAGACCTTTTCCATGCGCTCGCATTGGTGCACGATTAATCCGATCAAGGGCATCTTTTCGCGCTTGAAGGAGCTGAAGTGCCGAATTGATATGGAGTTCGTTGCGCGCAGTCATCTTACAACGATCTTACTGCTTTTTTGAACTGATTTCCTCGGTCCTCGTAGTTCTCAAAAAGGTCAAAACTTGCACATGCTGGAGAAAGTAAAACTGTTTCTTCCTTTTGCGCCAATCGGTATGCATAAGCAACAGCTTCCATAGCAGATTCAGTTTCAACGATAGTTTCAACTATGCCTTTGAAAGCTTTGATGATTTTCTTGTTTTCTTTACCTAGACAAATAATTGCTTTGACTTTATCTTGAACTAGTTCAGCCAGTTCAGAATAATCATTGCCTTTGTCCACACCTCCAACGATCCAAACCGTTGGTTTATTCATCGATTCCAGAGCATACCAAGTACTGTTTATGTTGGTTGCTTTCGAGTCGTTGATGAATTCGATTCCGTGCACTTTTGCAATGAATTCCATTCTGTGTTCGACGTTTACGAAATCAGTTAGACTCTCACGAATCGATTCGTTTCTGATTTCTAATACTCTCGCAGCGATACCTGACGCCAGAGAGTTCTGGGTGTTGTGTTTGCCTTTTAGGGCTAAATCGTGGATTGACATAGTAAATTGTTTATGGATGTTGATAATAAGCTGTTCTTGAGCCAAATATCCACCAACACTCTGCTCATCTTTGAGCGAGAAAGGTGCCATTTGGGTATTGGGTTTGCGTTTTTCTATTTCTGCTTTTATAATCGGATCATCGAAATTGTAGATGAACCAGTCTTTCTCTGTTTGGTTTTGAAGTATGCGAAACTTAGCGTCCATATATTTCTGCATGTCGTAATCGTAGCGGTCTAAATGATCTGGAGTAATATTCAATAGTATGGAGATATCTGCTTTGAAATCGTACATTTCCTCTAGTTGAAATGAGCTCAATTCAATGACGATCCAATCAAAATCTTCTTGTGCTACTTGTTTGGCAAAACTGTATCCAACATTTCCAGCCAAGCCGACTTTGATACCCGCTTTTTTTAAAATATGGTGAGTCAACATGGTCGTTGTTGTCTTGCCATTACTTCCTGTAATACAGATCGTTTTTGCTCTACAATA
>DGBF01000119.1:6310-6764 GCA_002384725.1 Flavobacteriales bacterium UBA4011 | reverse complement strand
AATTTTTCGTGGAGAAAGCAATTTGCCCGTCTGATTGGCAGGACAAGACGAGGTACAACGTCCGCATTCTGTGCATGTGTAGGCATCCAATAAATTCTTCCAAGTCAAATCTTGCACATCCTTCGCGCCAAATCGTTGCGGCTCTGTACCTTCAGGAGCTGCAGCATAAGGATCTGCATTCGGATCTATCATCAATTTCACCTCGTTTGTTACAGATTCCATATTGGTCAAACGACCTTTTGCTTCTAAATTGGAATAATAGGTATTAGGGAAGGCTAAAATGATATGAAAATGCTTTGAATACGGTAAATAATTCAAGAAAGTAAAAACCATAATTACGTGACCCCACCATCCTAATCGCTCAAGAATGTTCAATGTTTCCGTTTCGAATCCACCAAAAAGAAGTGGTCCGAGCCAACTGCTTACTGAAAAAGACATAGAACCGTCACCAAGG
>DGBF01000119.1:490-6145 GCA_002384725.1 Flavobacteriales bacterium UBA4011 | reverse complement strand
AGACATAGAACCGTCACCAAGGTAGGAGGCGTTTGACATTCCTGTTTGATACAAAACTTCATCTGCTCCATTCATTGTGAAAATACAAGAAACCAAGATGATTTCCATGATGAGAATAAGATTAGCATCGCGTTTCGGCCAGCCTTTCATTTCATCCATCGTCAATCTTTTAACTTTCAAAACATTCCGACGAATCAAGAAAATGATAGTAGCGACGAGTGCCAAAACCGATAATATTTCAATGAAACTGATCATGAAGGTGTAAAACCCACCCAGTGCTTCACGGAAAACACGATGTTCGTGCGTTATTCCATCAACTATAATTTCAATCAATTCAATTTGGGTAATCACGAAAGCTGCATAAATACACAAGTGCAAAATAGCAGGGATTGGTCTCGTGAACATCTTCTTTTGTCCCAAGGCCACTAAAGCCATTGTTTTCCAACGATCGGTCTTTCGATCTATCCGTTCAATATCTCGACCTAAAAATATATTACTCCTGATTTTGGAAACATTCCAAAAGAAAAAGCCAAATCCAGCAATACTAAGTAAGGCGAAAACAATAATTGAAACCATAAAATGAAATTAACTAGTTTGCGGTAGAATCCAATAACTTTCTTAATCTTTTCTCTTCATCAGACGTTAAAGGAACACCTTTTGTTTTCCTTCCGATCGCTGAGAAGTGAATATATCGTTCTGGATGTATAGAAATGTCATTGACTAAATTCTGCAGAGATTTGTTTGTTTGCACCAACTCATCATACAGTTTTTCATCCGAAATTAATTTACCAAGTGTTCCTTCACCCGAATTTGCACTGGCCAATAGCTTATTGAAGCCGGATAAAGTTGATTTCGCTGCATTGATAACACTTTTGAAATCAGCCGAAACTAAATCGTCTGTGATTTTCTTTGTGTTGCCGATAATTTTTGCAACTTTTTCGTTGCTTGCTTTTAAATTCTCAGTAATTCCTTCAACATTTGAAAAGATCCGACCTAGTTTCACTTTTTCGGAATTGACAAGACTCTCCGTTTCCTTTGCAACATTTCCCAATCGTTTGATGGCCACCTTCAATTCTAAAATGGTTCCTTCAATGGTTTCAGCAGAGTTTGTGTCGACTAATGTGGACGCACTTTGCACCACTTTTTCGATACTTGTCATCAAGGTCTGAAGCTTCGCTGCGACTGGTTCGGCCATTTGTTTTACTTGCGACATCATGTCAACGACCAATTCGCCAGGTATTGTAGCTCCTGGTTTGTAATAACCGTTGGTAAGACTATCAGGCATTTTAAGAACCAGTCCTTTTCCAAACAAATCTAAATTATCAATTTGAACTATTGTGCCTTTGGGTATTTTAATGTTATCGTGTTGAATATTAAAGGAAACTTTTACGACTTTGTTCGGATCAATACTTGCAACATTTTCAATGCTCAAGACTTTCCCTACTGCTACTCCATTTAATGTAACATTACTTGCACCTGCTAATTGTCCGGAATTTGGATAGTATGAATAATAAATTTCATCACCTCCGAAGAAACTATTTCCTTTTAAAAAATTAACACCCGTTACTAATAATCCAATTGCTGCAATTGCAATAACACCTGTTTTTATCTCCTTGGAAATCTTCACGTTTTTATTTTTCTGCTAATTTAATAGCTTTTTCGATACTAATTCGCTCTCCATCCATAAACGCAGCAACAAACGCATGTTGAAATCCTTTCGTTCGCATTTCCGTTTGCAACTTCTTGGCTGCGCTGATATCATTTTCAAAATCTCCAGTTGTGTACTTATACAAGTTGTCTTGTTGGTACTCCTCTACTTTAACGCCAAGGAATTTTTTATCTGTCAATGAAATCTTTGAATCTGAAGTTTCAATTTGAACTTTGAATGAAACATTACCTGATTTAGAATCATTAATCTTCGCATCTTCCTTTATCTCTTTCGTGACAATGGGTTTGTTCTCTGTTTTGGAAGTGATTCCCTCTAACACGTTCTTATAACTCTCAAAAGCAGTAAACATAGAGTTCGCCATTTTTATCTGAGAGCCCTCGCTACTTAAGAATTTTTCTTCTGCAGGATTCGTTAAAAATCCTGTTTCGATTAAAACACTTGGCATCGTTGTTTTGTACAAGACCAAAAAGCCAGCCTGTTTAACTCCCCTATCGTAACGACCAATTTTGGTAAACTCAGCCTGCAACATAGACGCAAATAATATCGATTGATCTAAATAATAGGCCAATTGCAATTGTCTCGCAATGATTGCATCAGGAGATAAATCGAAATCTTTGTACTTTTCTCCTTTGTCGTCTTCTAAATAAATAGCTGAATTTTCTCTTTCCGCTATTTTTTGTTGTGATTCAGATTTATGCAAACCTAGAACATAAGTCTCAGTTCCTGCTGCAGAAGCTCCTGCTGCATTTGCATGGATACAAATAAACAAATCAGCTTTCGCTTGATTAGCAATTTTAGCTCTGTCATCTAATTCCACAAATACATCCGTATCTCTCGTGTAAATTACTTTTATATTAGGATGTTTCTTTTTTATCAAGTTGCCCAGTTTCAATGCCATAGACAAACAAACATGTTTCTCTTGTGATGTTGCACCGTGACAACCCGGGTCTTTTCCGCCATGTCCTGCGTCAATTACCACCGTTTTAATTGCCGCCATATCTGCCGATGGTGCTTGGGCATGAATATTGATGCTCGCGAAACATCCAATAACAATGAGTATTCTAACGTTTCGTATAAAAGCAAATATTTTTTTAGTCATGAACTATCTTATTTTTAGCTTTGCAAGTGTCTAAAAAACACGTATAACAAAATTACATTGGATTGATAACCAAAAAACATTCCAGAATTCGAGTTTTCTTCGCAACGTTGTTAATAATGTTTGTTCATTCCATTGGTTACACACAATTATTACCAAACAAAGATACTGTATACGTTATAGATGATTCCTTCGATGAGGAGGTTTTTTACGACGCGCTCGACTCCACCAATGTCGATTTAAGAACTAATCGGGTGACCTTGGTAAAAGAAGCGATTATTAGATATGGTGACATCACAATGACTGCCGATTATATCATTATTGATTTGGATAAAAATGAGGTGACAGCCACTTATTTAACCGATAGTGTAGGGAACCAAACTGGTCGACCCCAATTTGACGACGGCATTGAAAAAATGACGGCTTCAACTATTCGGTACAATTTCAATACTGAAAAAGGGTATATCGAAGATGTCATGACCAAGCAAGATGAAAATTACTTGTACATGGGAGTTGCCAAACGTCACCCAAATGAAGAGGTCCATTTTAAAGAAGGAAAATTCACGACGTGTGATTTAGAAGAACCCCATTTTCATTTTCAATTGTCGAAAGCTATTTTAATTCCTGAAAAAAGAATCGTTTCTGGCCCATTGAACTTATGGGTAAAAGGAATTCCGACACCCTTGGGACTTCCATTTGCCATCATTCCTCAATCAAAGGATCGAATTTCTGGCTTTATTTTTCCGCAGATTATTCCTGCTTCGCAATATGGATTTGGTTTCGAAAAACTAGGCTACTACATTCCAATCAACGATAATTTACAAACGACTGTTTACGGAACAATATACTCCCGAGGAACCTTTGGAATTGGCGCAGTTACCGATTACTCAGTAAAATACAAATACAGTGGAGCTATCGATTTAGGCTATGATTTGTTTAGAAATGGCTTTCCCACCAATGATTCAAGAAAAAATTTCCGAGTGAACTGGCAGCACAACCAAGATAGAAAAGGAAATCCGAATTGGTATTTTCGCTCGAACGTGAATTTCACTTCCATCAACAACCCTCAAACCAACGTGGATCCATCGAATGGTCAGTATTTGAACAATGCTTTTTTATCCGATATTTCATTGGATCGATCTTTTGGGAATTTACCTATCCGCGCAGGAGTTAAACTTTCGACTAGACAAAGTTCGAACAATAAAACGACTGACTTAACAAGTCCCGTGTTTAATTTCAACATGACCCAAATCTTTCCACTTCAAAAATTAGTTGCTTCGTCGAGAGGTTGGCGTCAAGCAATTAGCAGATTTGGTGTAACCTACGACATGGAAGGAAAAAACCAATCTAGCTTTGCAGATAGTTTGATGCAGCAAGGTGATTTTCAAGCTATTCAAGACAAATTTAAGAACGGAATATTTCAAAAAGCCAAAGCAAAAACGACCATTGGTCTTTTTAAAAATGCTTTAAAAATCAATCCTTCCTTCACCTATTCGAATTCGTACAACTTTCAAACTTCGGAACGATTTGATGATTCGACCTTGAACGAATCAACTGGATCGTATTCTAATTTCGTGAATTCTCGCGTAGTGAACGTCAGTGATATGGCGCAAACAATCGATTTTACAGCCAACGCTACAACCGTCTTTTATTCTTATTACAAGGCAGTAGGGAAAAATAAGCCGATTATTCGTCATGTCTTGACGCCAACGATAGGATACACGTACCGTCCAAATATGAATACAAACAGTACATTCATTTCCAACTATTCCGGTGATACCATTACCTACTCTCGATTTGAGAACAGTATTTATTCTGCCAATTCAACACGGGACCAAAGCTTGTTGACCTTCAACATGAACAGCACCTTGGAGTTGAAACGAAAATCAGATAAAGATACCATTACCGGTTTCCAAAAAATTAAATTATTCGACAACTTCTCGGTTAGCGGAAATTATGATTTCGAAAAAGACTCGATGAAGTTGTCTAATTTTTCAACCAATCTAAGAATCAGCCCTTTGAAAGCCTTAAGCCTCCAAGTTAACGGAACGTTCAGTCCATATGATTGGAACGACAGCACAGGCACTTCTTTCGATTCATACGCCTTAAAATCAAGAGGAAACTTAGGGCGATTTACCAACTTAACTTTTGCCACGAGTTATACTTTAACCTCAAGGAAAAGTCTAGAGAAGCTAGACGACGTTCGTTCAAAAATGGAAGAAAACTGGACGGCAGATTATCAATATTTCATTGAACATCCGGAACAAATCATCAGTTTCGAAATACCTTGGAAAGTGACCATGTCCTACAATTCGAGTTGGACGGCTAATCAATCTCTAACCGCCGCTAACAATGAAAGGTCGGCAGTCGTTCAGACCATCCAAATGAATGGAGACGCATCTTTTACTAAACGTTGGAAAATTTCGGGTAACGCCAATTTCGATATGGAAACGGCAAAAATTACCTATTCTCAATTCTCAGTAGTCAGAGATTTGCATTGTTGGCAACTTTCTTTTCAATGGACCCCTATTGCTCAAGTGAAGTATTTCTCTTTTCAAATGAACGCGAAATCGAGCTTGTTTCAAGATGCTAAATTGCGATTCAACAAACCACCTTTCTTTTTATAGAAATATTTTTATTGTAGATTTAGAAAACTTTTACTGCTTACTTATGGTATAAATTACAAAAAGTAATTAACTTAGTTGTAAATATGACAAACAAAACTCAAAATCTAATAAAGATACTTCCATTTAATTTTATCGTATTTGGCGGCGATGGTGACTTAGCGTATCGAAAAATATACCCAGCTCTTTTTCATCGTTTCGCTGATAATCAATTGCAGATGGAGTTCAATATATGCTGTATTACTCGCACGTCGAATATTGAATCA
>DGBF01000119.1:0-401 GCA_002384725.1 Flavobacteriales bacterium UBA4011 | reverse complement strand
ACGTCGAATATTGAATCAGATATAATGGCAAGCATTAAAACCTTTATCGAAGCTTCTATTGATTATGAGATTGAAAAAAACATGTCAGAGGAATTTTTGAAAAAAATAAAAATTATCATCATTTCAAAGCCAACAATCGAAGAATATCGCTCTCTACAAGAATTTATCAATAATACGTCTGAAAGACAAAATGTATATTATTTATCAACTCCTTCGTCGGCATTTGGTGAAATTTCATCCATGCTGAAAAAAGTAAAAATTCTGAATAAAAACAGCAAAGTTGTTCTTGAAAAACCTTTGGGATTTAGTTTAAAATCATCCAAAGAAATTCAAACACAAATTACCAAATCTTTTAATGAATCACAGATTTATAGAATAGACCACTATTTAGGCAAAGAAAC
>DGBF01000080.1:2691-3306 GCA_002384725.1 Flavobacteriales bacterium UBA4011 | reverse complement strand
GAATCAATTGCAATTTGGTGATTCAAATCCGTGAAATTCCTTCCGTTGGGGTATACAAAGGCGAAATGCAAATTCAATCGACTCGCCCAAGTTTTAATAGTTCGTATAATACGACCATATTCAATTTTCAAGACCAGGATGTCATTTTTGCCTACAGCCGAAATTCACAAATTCTGTATGCACCCAACCAATTTCGCGACAATTTAACGTCCATGTTGGCCTTTTACGCCTATTTCATCATCGGAATGGATTATGATTCCTATTCTTTGAAAGGCGGAACACCTTATTTCAACGAAGCTCAAAATATAGTAGTGAATGCGCAAACCGCATCTGCACCAGGTTGGAAATCTAACGAAACAGGGAAGCGAAATCGTTATTACTTGGTGGACAATGTTTTACATCAATTGTTCGAGCCTCTTCGTGAATGTAATTATGGTTACCACAGACAAGGAATAGATGTATTGTATTCTTCGGTGGAAGAAGGTCGAAAAGGAATTTATAGCAGTTTGGCCAAATTGAACAAGGTGGTTGCAACAAGACCTAATTCGGTGAATTTATTGAATTTTGTGCAAGCAAAAAGTACGGAGTTGAAAAACATCTACGCTGATGCTGATC
>DGBF01000080.1:1921-2450 GCA_002384725.1 Flavobacteriales bacterium UBA4011 | reverse complement strand
CTAGCAAAGATTTGGATCAAGAACTTTGCGCTCATCCAAGAATTACGGGTTGATTTCTCGAAAGGATATACTGTAATTACTGGAGAAACAGGTTCAGGAAAGTCCATATTGTTGGGCGCTTTGAACCTTATATTGGGCGAAAGAGCCGACTTTTCATTAATCGGCCCTGAAACGGATAAAACCTTCGTCGAGGCAGAATTTGCCATTAAAAATCTTGAGTTATCCGCATGGTTTAAGGAAAATGACGTTGATTATGACGATAATACCATTGTTCGGCGTGAGATAAACAGAAACGGTCGTTCTAGAGCCTTCATCAACGATACACCGGTTTCCTTGGTGCAAATCAAACAATTGACGGAGAATCTGGTGAACATCAATTCTCAACACAATACTTTAGCACTTCGAGATAAGAACTTCCATCGCAATTTATTGGATATTCTGTCGGGATTAGAGCCAGAAATTGAAAAATATACAGATCAATTTACCCGTTTAAAAGACAATCAAAAAAAGCTAAAGTCTTTGATTGACA
>DGBF01000080.1:1491-1791 GCA_002384725.1 Flavobacteriales bacterium UBA4011 | reverse complement strand
GACAAATCAGGCAGATAGTGATAGAGATTATCTCTTGTTTCAATTGGAAGAAATCGACCTGTTGAATTTGGATAAAACGGATTATGCTGCGCTTGAAAGCGAGCTCAATCAGCAAGAAAACATGGAGGACTTGACGACAGCTCTTAGTGCAATTGCAGGAGGATTGTCGGATGATGGTTCCGTTTTAGAACAAATTAAAAGCATTCAAACTCAATTAAACAAGGCGAAGTCGACCGATTGTACAGTAGGCGATTTTGCCACAAGAATACAATCCATATTGCTGGAATTGGAGGACTTAGA
>DGBF01000080.1:0-1393 GCA_002384725.1 Flavobacteriales bacterium UBA4011 | reverse complement strand
TGCTGGAATTGGAGGACTTAGAAAATGAGTCGTCGAATTACCTGGAAAAACTAGAGAAAGATCCGCAGAAAGTGTTGGAACTGACTACTAAATTGGACAATTACAACCGCATTTCACAAAAGCACAAGTGTTCGAATCAACAGGAATTAGTTGATCTTCAATCCTCATGGCAAGAGCAATTGCAAACTTCAACAGAGGGAAGAGCCGAGATCGAGAAATTGACTTTGGAAGTCACCGCACAGGAAAAAGCAGTAATCGCTTTGGCTAATGCACTGCACATCATTAGAAAGAAAACAGCTCCACAAATAGAGAAAAAAATCACTTCGCTTTTGGACGAATTAAAAATGCCAAATACGGAATTGAAATTTGAGGTAGTGCAGACTGAACAGTTGAATCAGAACGGAAACTCCAATGTAGGAATGAAATTTTCCAGCAATGCAGGAATTCAACTTCAAGCGATGGATAAAATTGCGAGTGGTGGAGAATTGTCCAGATTGATGCTTTCTATACAGTGTTTGATATCGGAAATGAAAGCCTTGCCGTCCATTATCTTCGATGAGATCGATACAGGTGTTTCTGGAGAAGTGGCGCAAAAAATCGGTCAATTACTTCGCAGAATGGGCGAGAACCGACAGTTGATCGCCATTTCTCATTTGCCACAAGTGGCAGGAAAAGCTACAGCTCACATCAAGGTTGAAAAATCGGAAGTGAATGGACGCGTTCAGTCTAGATTGCTCATACTCAATCAAGAGGAAAGGGTAGAGGAGATTGCTCGATTAATGAGTGGCGAAACAATCAATGCTGCCGCCCTTGCCAATGCTCAGAATTTAATGCAAGAATAGTCCTTTTACAGATCATCAAAAGCCTTCATTCTGAAGGTTTTTTTTGTCCTTATTTATTAATAAAACTTCATGAAATCAAAATTATCCCACTGGTCTAAATTGATTCCAAATTCTTCAAATGTTTCAGGCGTCGTCAAAAAAGAATTTAATTTTTTTCTTCCTTTTTTATTATCTGATAGCCAAATACCAAAAGATTCGTCTCTCAATAAACGAGGCCAACTAGATTCAACACTGAATAAAGATACAATTATAATACAACAATTATCTTTCAGTTTTTATATCTTTTAGTTGTGACTTTCAAAAATTTGTTACTTTTTTTACTCCTTACACCTACTGATTATTTTATTGTTTTCTCTCAAAATACCGATTCTAAAATCGATCTAAGTTGTGAAACAACACATTAAAAATTAATCCACTATTTCGATTTCTTGTCTCGCTAACAAACACAAATGGGTCACAAAAAAAACGAACTGGACGACTTTTTACGTCAACATCTACAAATTATCTGGAAATAAAAAACTCTGTTGTCGGGTCGTAAAATTTTACGACCC
>DGBF01000053.1:4084-4306 GCA_002384725.1 Flavobacteriales bacterium UBA4011 | reverse complement strand
AGTGGGGCGAAGCGGCATGACGTAATTGCCCTTTGTGAATTCATTTAATTGAAGCTCTTTTTTCTTTTCGTCATAGCGTTGTATAAAGCAAAAGTACTTTTGAGTTTTATCATCTTGTTCTACATTCCAATTGACTACCCGAACCAATTTACCTGGTGACGGAATGAATCCAACTGTTGTTAAACGCGAGAAAGGGTAGGATAGAGAACCTTCTCTCGAAAG
>DGBF01000053.1:0-3988 GCA_002384725.1 Flavobacteriales bacterium UBA4011 | reverse complement strand
CGAAAGCACTTCTTCCATTTTTGCTCTGAAAGCTTCATTCCGTTCCTTCTTTTCTAGGTCATTCGATGCATCCCTTAGTGAATTCAAAAGTGTTTCCAGCTCATTTTCGGCATCAGCAAAAGAAGTATGTACCTGAGCATGAGCAAAAAACGTGCTTGTGAAAATCAATAGGAAAAGCCAAAGTATTCGAATCATTCTGTTTTTTTTAGTGCTTTCAACTACAAAATCCGTGCTACAAGAACGTAAAACGGTCATTGTGTAACAAAATTCGTTGAAATTTTTAACAATAACGAAAGGGGAGCGAGATTGTTGTGAACAGACCGGATCTTTAGGAATTAGAGTTGTTTCAACTTTGAAATGGTCTCTGTTGGATTGTCCGAACCGAAAACAAAGCTACCCGCAACTAAAGCATTGGCACCTGCTTCAATCAAAAGTTTACCGGTTTCAAGATTTACACCGCCATCTACTTCAATCTTTGCGTTTGACCCTGTTCTTTTAATCAATTCTGCGGCTTGTTTTACTTTTTCGATAGCATTTGTGATAAACTTTTGTCCACCAAAACCAGGATTTACTGACATAATTAAAACCAGATCAAGATCCTTTATTACATCAACAAGGACAGAAACTGGTGTATGCGGATTCAAAGCAACTCCCGCTTGCATTCCGTTTGCTTTAATGTTTTGAATCGTACGGTGCAAATGACGACAAGCTTCGTAATGCACCGTCAAAATGTCGGTTCCAGCCTCCTTAAATTGAGTAACATAATCATCTGGATTTTCGATCATTATGTGGACATCTAATGGTTTTTTAGCATGCTTTTTTATCGCTTTGATTACCGGAAATCCAAAGCTAATATTGGGAACAAAAACACCATCCATAACATCCACATGAAACCAATCTGCGTCTGAGATGTTAATCATTTCAACGTCTCTTTGGACATTAGCAAAATCACAAGATAAAACAGATGGGGCGATGATTACTGACATTTTCGTTGGTTTTGACGCAAAAGTAGATAAAAGTCATCAATGCAGCTAGTTTTGTTGACAAGTAAGTCGATTGTGTATACAGGAAATAGTAATTTAGTGCAAAATTATAACGAATGACATTTACAGCTTTAACCGTTATCTTAATTGCTACCGTTTTAGTTTCGCTCAAGGCGATGAATGATCCATCCATGAAGGAGAAATGGATGTATTGGCCTTACCAAGTCAAACATTCCAAAGAATCGTATCGCATTATTAGTCACATATTTATCCATGCGGACGCGGCGCATTTGATGTTTAACATGTTTACCTTGTATTTCTTAGGAAGCCAAGCGTTGGAGCCGATGTTGATGAATGAGTATGGGGCTTTGAAGGGCGAATTACATGTCGTAGCTATCTATTTTATTGGCGCTTTGTTTGCAACGATAATTCCATTTTATAGAAATCAAGATAATTACGAATACCGAGCGCTGGGTGCGTCTGGCGCAGTTTCCGCTATCGTTTTTGCTATGATACTTTGGTGGCCAGATATGGAACTTTATTTAATGTTCATTCCCATTCCCATTCCGGCGTATTGGTTTGGTATATTTTACCTTGGTTATGAGATTTACATGGCGAGAAGAGGCAACACGGGAATCGCACATGATGCGCACATTGGTGGTGCCATATTAGGAATTATTTATATCTTAGTTATTAATCCTGAGAAGGGTAGCAACTTTATCAACGTAATTATTTCTGCAATTTCATGACAAATCTCCCTGTCAATATCAATGGTAGAATTCTTCAAGAAGACCAAAACGGAATTCATACTTCTAATCGTTCTTATTTATACGGTGATGGTGTATTTGAAACCATCCGTGTATTCAAAGGAAAGGTAATCAATTTCGAAAATCATTTTCATCGATTGAAAGAGGGTTCGTTGGCTATATATATCGATTTTCCTGAAAATTTCACCGTTCCCTTTTTTCTAGAAAAAATAGAAGAAATCCTAATGAAATCTAAGCTCATAGAAGGCGCCAGGGTGCGTTTGTCGATAGATCGCGTTGCTGGAGGGACCTATACTCCCGAGGGCAATGAGGCAAGTTACACAATTGATGTTCATCCCTTACAAACAGCAAATTATGAGTTGAATACAAAAGGACTTGAGGTGGATGTTTTTACAGATATTCGCAAACAAAAGAGTAAACTTTCAAACTACAAAACGAAAAATGGTCTCTTGTATATTTTAGCGGCAATTCAGGCAAAACAAAAAGGTTTACAGGATATGTTGATTACCAATGGAGATATGGAGATTATTGAGAGCTCCAATTCTAATCTATTTATTGTTAGCAATGGTGTGCTGTATACTCCTGGGCTGGAATATGGGTGTTTGGCAGGTACAATGAGAATGCAAATTATAAATTTAGCATTGGCAAATGGGGTGAAAGTGTACGAAAGCCCTATTCTGCCTCAGAACCTTTTGAGCGCAGATGAAGTATTCTTAACCAATGCAACTAGCGGAGTCGTATGGGTGAGTGGTTATCGCACAAAGCGTTACTTTAATAATACATCAAGAAGATTGATTGCTTTGCTAAACGATTATTGGGAAGATGTTTTGAACCCAGAAGGTGAAAATGATTTGTTAAGCAACGATTAAGTGAATAGTTCTATTCATAATGGAAAGCATTATGCTTTAAAATTTCAAGTTAATTGCGTACATTTGCAGAATGAAAAGCAGATGAAATTAGAGATTTCTGTTGTTTTTCGCATAGTATAAGTAATTCGTAAATTAGTCAATGGGTAAATCACAAGAAACCTACAGTAAAAAGGAAAAAGAGAAAAAACGTTTAAAAAAACGTCAAGATAAGCTACTTAAAAAAGAGGAGCGAAAGGAAAGCTCTACCGGTGGCGGATTAGAAAACATGATGGCTTATTTGGATGAGAATGGGAACATCGTTGACAGTCCACCAGAAATCACAAAAAAGGTAGAAATCGATCCAGAAGATATCGTATTAGGTGTACCAACGCGTGAAGCTGAAGAAGATATGGGTGATCCAGAGGGTAAAGTTGCATTTTACAACGATTCAAAAGGTTATGGATTTATCAAGGATTTGCGCACGCAAGAAAGCTATTTCTTCCACGTAAATGGATTAATCGACGAAGTAAGAGAAAACGACAAGGTTACATTTACTTTAGAGCGCGGACCGAAAGGTATGAATGCTGTTAAAGTTAAATTAATCCCTTAATATAGTATTCAAATATAATTTTTCAAGGTGGACATTGAACGAGTGTGGTTCATTGCGATAAACATTCCGAATTCATGGAAACTTTTGACGATTTTAAACTCAAGAAACAACTTAAAAATGCGATAGCCGATCTCGGCTTCGTTGGGCCAACACCCGTGCAGGAACAATCGTTCTCTATCATTAAAGCAGGAAATGATATTTTAGGTATTGCCCAAACGGGTACAGGGAAAACATTGGCGTATTGCTTGCCTATTTTAGAAGATTTACCGTATTCAGAACAGCTTCACCCTAGAGTTTTGATACTTGTACCAACGAGAGAGTTGGTCGTGCAGGTGGCAGAAGAGCTCGAACTTTTCGCTAAATATCTTAGCGTACGAATTCTGGCGATTTTTGGTGGAGTCAATATCAATACACAGCGACAAAAATTATTGAATGGTGTCGATATAATCGTTGCCACGCCAGGCAGATTGTACGATTTAGTGTTGAATCAATCCATTTCCTTAAAGAATTGTAAGAGATTGGTTATTGATGAAGTAGACGTTATGCTTGATTTAGGGTTCCGTCCTCAATTGATGAGCATTTTTGAATTGATGCCGGATAAGAGACAGAACATTATGTTTTCTGCCACGATGACGGATGAAGTTGAGGAGCTGATTGATGCTTTCTTTATAAACCCTGCTAAGGTGAGTATTGCTGTGAGTGGTACGCCACTCGATAATATTCAGCAGTCTAGTTACTTTGTAGAGAATTTCTACACGAAAATAAATCTATTGCGAATCC
>DGBF01000052.1:3833-4139 GCA_002384725.1 Flavobacteriales bacterium UBA4011 | reverse complement strand
CAATGCAGCTATTCCTGAGAATGTCTTTGTAATGTTGATGGGTGTTGGTTCGGCAATCATTGATAACGTTCCCTTAGTAGCAGCATCAATGGGAATGTTCCAAGACGCAATGGATACACCTGTTTGGCATTTTATTGCGTATGCAGCAGGAACAGGAGGAAGTATGTTAATCATCGGTTCGGCAGCAGGTGTTGTAGCCATGGGAATGGAAAAGATATCTTTTTTCTGGTATTTGCGTAACATTACCTGGTTAGCTGTCGTAGGATACCTTGCAGGAGCAGGTGTATTCCTTTTACAACAAGCCCT
>DGBF01000052.1:3472-3714 GCA_002384725.1 Flavobacteriales bacterium UBA4011 | reverse complement strand
CAAGCCCTTTTGTAAAACAAGCCCAATAATAATTTTAGTAATATAACGTTTAAAGAATATGAGCTTTACCTTTTTACTTCAGATAGCCGGAACGGCAACTGACACAACTGCAACAATGGGTACTGAAGAGCAATCTCTTTGGAGCATCGTTGGACGATCAAGTCAAGGATTTGGTTTGGTAATAAATATTGCCCTAGCATTGATGCTGGGATATGCTATATTTGTTTTTGTTGAACGTTTCT
>DGBF01000052.1:2927-3344 GCA_002384725.1 Flavobacteriales bacterium UBA4011 | reverse complement strand
AGCTTTGAGAAAGGCACTCAAAGAAGAGGATAATTTTCTTTCTACCATAAAGGCATATTTAATAGATGGTAAAATTGATCAAGCTAAAGATTTCTGCACACGTTCTACTTCTCCATCTGCACGTATGTTGGAGAAAGGTATAGCGCGTATTGGAAAGCCAATTGAAAGTATCGCCGCTTCTATTGAGAACACTGGGAAATTGGAAGTACTTCGCTTGGAACAACGCTTGAGTTTTTTGGCTACGGCCGCAGGTGCTGCTCCCATGATTGGATTCTTGGGTACAACCATCGGTATGGTTGTTGTATTTATTGATTTGGAAAACGCAGCAACATTGGAAATTAAAACCATTGCCCCAGGTATCATGACCGCTATGGTCACCACAGTTGGTGGACTAATTGTGGGTATCGTTTCTTTTAT
>DGBF01000052.1:2220-2817 GCA_002384725.1 Flavobacteriales bacterium UBA4011 | reverse complement strand
TTGTGGGTATCGTTTCTTTTATGGGATACAACTATCTTGTAGGAAAAATCGGAAGTGTGGTATACCGAATGGAGAATGCAGCTTTGGAATTCATGGATTTGTTAAACGCACCAGGTAAAGGCAATTAGTATGAACTTAGGATCAAGAAATAACATTAAGGTAGAAGGCGGAATGGCTTCGATGACCGACTTGGTCTTCTTGTTGCTCATTTTCTTCATCATCATGAGTTTGATGTCGAACAACCAAACTCCATTGGATTTACCGAAAGCGGAAGATAAACTACCGCCAGATCCAAATCCAGTTACAGCAACCGTGCTCATCACCAAAGACAATCGATATGTTGTCATGCCTGGTGGAAGTATGGAAAGCACGATGGAATTTGACGAGATAAAAGAATTGGCCTCGGATGCAGTTTTGAAATCTGGAGAATTGAAATTAAAGGTAGCCGGTCACAAAGAAGCATCGTATGAAGCTGTATTTAAAGTTCTCGCTTTGGCCCAAGCAAATGAGTGGGATCCTGTAATAGCTTACAATAAATAAATAGTAATGGCAGCACCTGCAATATCAGATAAAAAAGACATTAAGATTGGACTCGTT
>DGBF01000052.1:0-2098 GCA_002384725.1 Flavobacteriales bacterium UBA4011 | reverse complement strand
AAAATTTTTCTAAATTATAATTAGACATTAAGATTGGACTCGTTTCGGCGGTCTTGGGCTTGGTATTGATTTTACTTTTGCTATTGTTTTTGTCATTCGAAGTAGCCTATCCCAAACCAGAGCCACCTAAGGTAGAAGCTTTTACGGAATTGGAGGAACTTGACCTTGAGAATCTGAAAGTAGACGCCGGAGGAGGAAGTGAAGGAAGTGCATCGAAAGACCCTGTAACAGATCCAAAGCCTGAAACCGAGGAAATTATCACCAATAATAAAAGCACAACTTCTAAAACCAATACGGGTAAAGGAAAGAAAACGGATGCTGCTAATTCTCAAAACGACCCATCTAATGCCAAGCAAAACGACAATCCTTTTGGAGGCAAAGGGACAGGCGATGATGGCAAAGGAAGTGGTGCATTTGGAAAAGATGAAGGAAATGGTTCAGGAACTGGGCCAGGTGGATTAGGTGATGGAACAGGTCGCCAGCGTCTGACAGATCCGGATGTAGACGATATTTATTCGGATGTGAATCAAGTCATTTATTTGCGTGTAATCATTAATTCAGAAGGAAGAGTTTTAAGTGCTACTAACTTGACGGCAAAAACGACAACTACAGATGCGCGAATTGTTAATAAAGTTAGAGCGGCAGTTTTATCGGATGTTCGTTTTTCTAAAAAACCAGGTTCAGGTCAAGAACAAGTTGTTATTACCATTAATATCAACGCGAACTAATTTTTCCTTTTAATTGTCCATTTTAATTTATCTTTCACGGAATGAACGAGTTTAGTTATCGTGAAACAATAGATTGGCTTTTCGCCCAATTTCCGTCATACCAATTGATGGGTTCGCCAGCCTATAAACCTGGATTGGAGAACGTCCAAAAGGTGTGTGCTTCACTGGGAAATCCACATCATAAATTGAAATTTGTGCATATTGCAGGGAGCAATGGAAAAGGTTCAACGGCTTCTATGTTAGCGTCTTTTTCTACAGAAAATAATTTAAAAACTGGACTTTTCACTTCGCCCCATTTAGTTGATTTTCGTGAACGAATACGTGTAGATGGTGAAATGATTTCGAAAGACGAAGTGGTACTTTTCTGTGAACGAATAAAGGCACTACAATTGGACTTCGAACCCTCCTTTTTTGAGATTAGTTTTACCATGTCTTTGGTTCATTTTCTGAATCAAGATTGCGACATTTGTGTTATTGAAACAGGTTTGGGTGGCCGACTGGATGCAACGAACATCATTTTGCCTCAGCTCTCCATCATTACTGGAATTTCCTTAGAACACACCAACTTTTTAGGCGATACAATTGAAAAAATTGCAAGAGAAAAGGCAGGAATTATAAAAGAGGATACTCCAATAATTATTGGTAACCGACAAACAGAAACATCGGCTATATTTGAAAGTATCGCTATAGACTGGAATTCCCCTATTCATTATGCCGACGACTTTGAAATCGATTTTGATCAACAATTTCCACTTTTAGGGGATTACCAAAAGAAAAACTTCAAAACGGCTTGTTTGTCGAGCCTGATTCTTGGTCAGGAAGATTATCAATTCGATTTCAGTTTATGGACGAATGCTTTGACTAATCTCGTTAAAAACACAGGATTTCAAGGACGATTGCAAGTGGTCTCGAAAGATCCAAGAGTGATTTTTGATGTTTCGCACAACGCAGAAGGAATACAGAAAACTCTTGATTTTCTTTCGTCTGATAGGATAGAAGGGGAATTACATGTGGTCTACGGTTCCAGTGCGGATAAGGATTTTAAGTCGATTTTTCCAGAATTAAGTGCAGACTTCACCTATTATTTCACCGAGTTTGAAAACGAGAGATCGGCAAAAAAGGACGAGCTAGCGAAGTGGGGAGACGAATTCAAGTTGGATTTCACGTCTTATGAAAACCCGCATCAAGCACTAGAAGCCGCTAAAAAGATTGCCAAACAGGAAGATACGATTTTGGTTTTCGGCAGCTTTTTCCTTTTACACGATTTTTTAAAATAATTTTTAGGTTTCGCGTTGCTATTAGAAAAAAGCATATTATATTTGCACTCGCATTTGCGTAAAAAGGGAGTTTAGCTCAGTTGGTTTAGAGCA
>DGBF01000007.1 GCA_002384725.1 Flavobacteriales bacterium UBA4011 | reverse complement strand
GGTCGAAAATCCTTGCCCACTCTGTTCTGGTGAAAAATATCAAGCCAATCACGAGCGTAAAAATTGCAAGAGGTACGACGATAACGACGCCGAAATCGAAAATTGGCGTGAGAAAGCTGGAATACCGGCGAGAACTTTTAATAAAAAATCAAATACTTTAAATAACAAGTATCTAACCGCACTAAGCGCAACTAAAACTATAAAAAAGAAACAATCAAAATCCCCTCCCAAAAACATAATAGAATTTTATATCGACAGCGGTGCAAATATCAACATCGTTCGTTCTCGAAAGTTATTAAAACACATAACGCAATGCGAAAAACGCATCAAAGTTATCGGCAATAAAATACATATCGCTAAAGAATGCGGTATCGCCGAGTTGTATACGAAAGACGTAAACAATAAAACAATCTTAATTCGATTTAATGCAGTATACATTCCACCAAGCCCAAACGAGGAGGTGAATATTATCGGAATAAATAAAATAGTAAAAAATATGGGGGGATGCCATTGCGTAGGAAATTGCCTACCATTCTGCAGTGGAGATTTAGTCTATCTAGCTCTACCAACGGTTGAAGGAAACATGATTCACTTGAAAACGACTCATCGAAATAATCTAACAACTTTGGAAACTAGAATCGTCAAAAAAGACGAGGACGAAGACATCGTTATCGACGCGACAAGCAGACGCCTAGTAAACGATAAAGCCAAAACGTTCGCTGCTATAACTGAAGACGAACAACAAAACTTGAATCAAAATAATTCAGACGACGAAGAACAAGCATTGGACAACGAGAAAGAATCATTCGAAGTCTACAACGTCACCGTCATCGAGAAGATAGTGGAGAAAAATAATTCAAACTTTTCCCCTAATAAAGAGAAAGAGGATCAAAAGCTAGAAGAACTAGCTCAAAATTTTGAAAAACTCCAAACTTTAGAAATACGCCAGTTAAAAGCGCGCGAGAAAGCAATGCTAATCCATCAAAAATGCACACACTGGAGTAGTAAAAATATAATTCAAGGGTTCAAAAACGGAAGCCTCGGAATATCAGATAAAGTTTTAGACAAACTTCTAATCCACGAACTGGAAAATTTAAAATGCCCAGAGTGCTCCCAAACGCGAAAATACACTATTCAGCATCCAACAACAAAAACCAAACAAAGGTCGGAATACTTCGGACAGAGGATCGGAGTGGATGTATTAATGAATCCGAATAGAATTAGAACAGATAAAAAAGACCTTACGAATCAAACGTTCGAAGTATCGAAAACGGACTCAAAAAGCAGTCTTCCAACAACAATTATTTTAGAAGAATACGAAGCGTTAAACGCTTTCCAAGCTCCGTATGCAATAGTATTTGTAGACGAATGCTCACGATATATTACAGTCATACCGTTACAAAAATTAACGGAAGACGACTTCGTAGAGGCATTTCGAATATTTCAAGAAGAATTAATGCGAATGATGGCAAAAGTCCAGAGAAACGCCGATCGAAAAGTTGACGGCACGGCGCTAAAAATAAATCTTCAAAAAGTAAATATCGATTTCTTCGCAGGAGACATGCGAATCCAAGAAATACTAACAGATCAGCAATCTGGAATGTTTACCTCGGCAAAGTTCCGAAAATTTCTAAAAGAAATGTGGTTTCGACAAAAAGAAGAACCAACTATAAATCATGAGAAAAACTCTATAACCTTCACTGACGCGGTATTGCAAGTTGTACCTCGAGATACACACGCATTCAACGGAATGGCCGAGAGAGCAATAAGAACTCTAAAAGAAAAAGCTATGGCAAACATAATGACAGCTTTTGGCCACCTTTCAAATACCGATCTAGACCATAAAATATATACCTATTGGTTTTGGGCGCTAAAAAATGCCTCAGTCCATTCAAACATCATGCCAAAAACGGTTCATGGAAAAAGTGAAATAAGTCCATACACTTATATAACTGGAAAGACATTCCCAATAACGGAAATATATCCATTCATGTCAAACGCAAAAGCAAATATGACAAACGAAGAAGCTATGAACTACGGAACAAGAATGAGCGATAGAAAGAAAACGCCAACCGAAAAAGGTAAATTGGCGTTCGTTCAATCGGACTGGAAAAAGAATAAGAATCATAAAGTCCTTCCACAAATCGAAAAGCATCCTTCAATCTATTTCTATACAGATATAACTGGTCCAATACCAACACCAGTATTATTCGACGAAAAGTCTTATACAGAAAATCATGTAAAACTCAGTAGTCGTCAAAACCAAAATCAGCTGAAAAATTTGGTGTTTCGAGAAAAGAACGCCTTCATTGACGAAAGAACTTTTATAAAAAGTATATATAAACCACTAGATTCCACAAACGGACTAGTAGAAAGCATAGCATTATTATCCCTCGCAGAAGAGGACGATGAAAATTATAATAGAAACTCTGAAATGGAAGAATTTGCTGCGTTTCTCGGCTCCTCTTTAAGTTTTGGATTCAACGACGACGCGGGCCCAAAGCAAGACGAAGACATCATGCAACACCGAAGAGAAAGTGCTAAATCCGCCGAGACATCCTCTCGCGTGTGTTTGAACGCTCAATCGACACCTTGCACATCATCTTGTCAATATTATTGCTTAAGCGCCGAAGAAGATGAAACAATTTTTAGACACTACGCCGACATCCACAAAGCGACGACTCCCAAATCGGACAATTTCGAATATCGAGCATTCAACTGTCAAGAAGACATTGATGACGAAAAATTCAATCGATATGAGCAAGATTTTCTAGAAAAAGATCAACTATATGCACTGGCAGTTTCGAGACTAAACTCCGAAGATGAGGGTCCAAAAACGCAGAAAACGCTCGATCAATTCTCAAAGCAAGAAATACAAGACTCAATAAATAAAGAAATGCAAGGCATCCGAGATAAAGGAGTATTGCAGGACGTTAGCCAAGATGAATGGAGAAAATTAACCAAAGAAAATCCAAGGCTAAAATTATTAACCACAAGATGGGTAATAACCGTCAAAGAAAACGGCGACTTAAAAAGCCGCTTTGTAGCAAAAGGTTACACACAAAGACCAGGAGAAAATTATTACCAAACTTACTCACCAGTAGTGGATAGAGTTTCAGTCAACGTACTGCTAAACATAGCTGCAATAAAAGGATTAAAACTGTTCTCTTTAGATATTTCACAAGCATTTCTGCAAGCTCCAATAGATGAAGACGTATACATAAAGCACGAAGGTAAAATATACAAACTTCTGCGTAGTCTCTACGGAACAAAACAAGCTGCAAGAATGTGGAACAAAGAGATTACAAAAGTATTAAAAGAATACAATTGTAAACAAAGTAAAACTGATCCATGCATGTTCGTCAAATTCGACGATGAAAATAAACCAATACTATTTATATCGGTATCGACCGACGACTTATTAGTAGCATCAACAAAAGAGGACTGGAGAAATTTAGCTCAATTCCTCTCTACAGATTTCCAGGGGAGATTTATTACATCTCAACTCGATATCGAAAACGAATGCACGAGCTTCAATGGAATAGAAATCAAAAGAGAATCAAATCACAAAATTTCCATTAACTTAAACGTTTACACAGAAAAACTCATAGAAGAATTTAGGAAGAAGCTTCACCAAATTAAACCAAGAGCAAGTCTTCCAATATATAAAAGCGGATCTGAATATCAAGGCAGAGAAGCTGAACCGTGTGATCAAAAAGAAATCACGGAATATCAATCAATTATTGGTCAAATGACATGGCTCGCGTGCAACACGCGTCCCGATCTTAGCCATTTCACGGCGAGCGCCAGTCGCGCTTCAAAAAATCCAAATAAAGGACAACTAAAATTAGTCAGACTCTCTGTTGGTTATCTGATAGCAAATCCGAAAATGTCAATCACCTTCGATGGTACAGGCATCGACGAAATCAGATTAGAAGCCTTCACCGATGCTGGAGAAAGTAAAACAATCTTCTCACAAAACTTGCCTCGAACGGACGCCACTAACTCTCGTCATACATCAGGATATGTTCTATCGATGGGATCAGGTGCAATAGCGTGGAAGAGCAAACAGCAGACTAGAACGGTAGGCAGCATTTGCCATGGAGAATATACCGCCGCTCATTTATGCCTTGAAGAAATCAAGTTTGTAGCAGAGCTGTTAGGCGACGTCGGTTTCCCACAGACGCGAACAATAATGTTCATCGATAATCAAGCAACCATTGAATTAATGTTAGCTAACACATCGTTAAAGAAACACGACAAAGTTACTCTTCATATATTGCAAGAAGCAGTAGAAGATAGAATCGTCATTCCAGTATACATTCCGGGGGACGTTAATATAGCCGATTTGTTCACTAAAGCAAAACCTCACAAAGAGGAGAAATACGGATCAGGTTGATCAATCAAATCATCGGTAAGAATATAACCGCGATTGAAAATAGAAAATTAATCTATGACATCGTCAAAGAAAACTATAGTTCAACAAACATGGTTTCTGAATTAAATAGTGCTGATAAACTCTGGAACCATATCAGAGAAAAACATATAATTACATGAATAAAAATCAGCTAAATGAAGAACAAATTAGAGCGATGAGAAAGCACTTTTTATCAGAATTATAGGGCGATTTGGTCAAAAAATCGCTTAAAAATCTTCCGTTGCATTAAATATA
>DGBF01000016.1:2765-3010 GCA_002384725.1 Flavobacteriales bacterium UBA4011 | reverse complement strand
GCATGTTTAAGCATCATTCCGTTCCCCACGTAGCTTTTTTGGTGATGCTTCATTATGTCTGATTCTAAATCCCAATCTTTTTTTGTGGCAAAAGTGTTAATTGTCGACATCTGTGGAAAGCTTTGAAAGCCATACTCTGCGTTGAAGCGACCACTTTTTCTTCCGAAATCTTCAATAGGATCTTTACCATGCCAAACACCCCAATAATGTTGTGATCCATGGTTGTAAAACTCATCTTTCCCCCA
>DGBF01000016.1:2159-2534 GCA_002384725.1 Flavobacteriales bacterium UBA4011 | reverse complement strand
AGCCGCTTGTAATCGTCTTCAATTTTTTGCGCTTCCTTGCCCACTATGACATAGCGAGCCTGAAAACCCCAATTCTTCCATGCGACATCAACTTCGTTATTTCCGTTAAATAGAACAACTGAGGGATGACTTGAAATTCTTGGTATTTGATAATCAAATTCCTTTTTCACATTGGCTAAAAACGCTTCATCGCCTGGATACATAGCACATGCGAACATGAAATCTTGCCAAACCATTAATCCCAATTCGTCACAAGTTTCGTAGAAAATCTCATCCGGATAGTATCCTCCGCCCCAAACCCTAACCATATTGAAGTTCGCCTCTGCCATGTCTTGAACCATACTCGTTATCTGGTCATCTTTAACTCTACTAGGG
>DGBF01000016.1:0-2064 GCA_002384725.1 Flavobacteriales bacterium UBA4011 | reverse complement strand
CCTCCTTTACAGAAGATTGCGCGACCGTTTACTTTGATTTCGTAGCTCGTTCCTATCTCGTCTTTTTCTCGCACCAACTCGGACGTTCGAATTCCAAATTTCACTTTTCTCGTGTCCATAACTGCACCGCCGACATCCAATAAAGTCCATACATCTTCGTATATTTCTTGGTCCCCTTGTCCCTTTGGCCACCAGAGTCTTGGATTATCAATTTTAACTGTTCTTGAAACTATCGTGTCGCCATATTTAACAACCTGATCTCCAAACAATTCACTAGTCCAAGTTAAATCCATAAAAACAGGTCGCTTTAGCCCCATTTTCAAGATCAATTCCGCTTGATTATTGTCAATATTTACGGTTTGAACACTATGATTTTTAATGCCTGATTCTGAATACCAATCTAATGTTACAGGTTTCCAAAATCCCATTGTGTTCATGCGCAATGACCAATCCCAGCCGAACTGATATTGTGGTTTTCTAGTATATGGTGCAATTGCCACTTTATTGTCGTCATTTGGCGCCGGGAGCTTCGTTTTTGCTTTGTTATATGCCTCCTTGTGGAAATTAACCGGAGATGTGAACACTATGGTGATAACATTCGTGCCTTCCTTAACCTGTTGAACTATGTTATAAGAATAAGGATGGAAAGCATTGTCCGTTTTACCTAATAATTGATCGTTCAAAAAGATTTCTGCGTAGGTATCTATGTTGTGAAAATTCAAATCCAATTCGCCAGTCTTAAGCATGATCCCATCCGCTTCAAAACTAGCTCTCAGTGTCCAATCGTAATTCTCCATCCATTGATAAAGCTCCTCATTCTTCTCAAAAAAAGGATCAGGGAGTTCACCAGCGTTATAGAATGCTTCTTGCACACTTCCTTGAGCACCAAAATCTATCCAAACGTTTTTTAGTGGATTGAAAACCTCCCAATTCAGCTGTTTTTGTGCCATTCCGTTTGCCAAAGTCATTATTGTTATCAATACTGATAAAGCGTATTTTTTCATATTACCAATTTCTATCGAATGGAGCATCTACCATTTCTTCTTGGTAATGCGATTTTAAAGCAAAGTTAAACCCGTTGTAAATTGAATAAGCACCGTATTGTCCATACTTATTCAATGCGATGAAACCGCACTGCAGTCCAGTCAGATCTTCATGTTTGGCAATTATACGCTCCACTGCTTCTTTGCAGGCTTCTTGAGGAGTTTTACCTTGCCGCATTAGTTCAACAACCGTGTGACTTCCTGCAATACGGATGATTGCTTCACCTAAGCCTGTTGCAACCGCACCCCCCACTTCATTGTCAATGAAAAGTCCCGCTCCAATGATGGGCGAATCGCCGATTCTTCCATGTAATTTATAAGCCCAACCACTTGTGGTGCATGCTCCTGATATATTTCCTTTTGTGTCTATGGCAAGAATCCCAATGGTATCGTGGTTTTCATGATTAATTTCTGGTTTCTTGAATAAGTCTTTGTTTTCCTTTTTCCACGTTTTGTATTCTTTTTTCACCTCTTTTATCGGTGATTTTATCTTCGGAAAACCGTATGATTTCGCATAATCCTCCGCTCCTTCGCCCACGAGCATAACATGTTGTGTATTTTCCATAACCGAACGAGCGATGGAAATGGGATGTTCGTAGCCTTCAATAAATCCTACGGAACCACACTTTGAGTTGTGATCCATTATACACGCGTCCAAGGTTACATGTCCATCTCTATCTGGCATTCCACTTATTCCTACGCTTCGGTTTGTTCTGTCCGATTCGGTTTGACGTGCCGCTGCTTCCACAGCATCCAAAGCGTTTGAATTTGGTGATGATAAGACTTTCCAAGCTTCTTTGTTCGCCTCTAAGCCATGTTTCCAAGTAGAAACGACTATTGGATAGCGAAGCATAGGTTTTTTATCTAGGAGAGCGTCATTGGCTAAGAATTGCTTAGCTTGAACAGGCTGTGTAATCCCTAAAACAGTTCCGATAGCTCCCCATTTGAAAAACGTTCTTCTTTTCATGATAGAAAATTACTTATTTTTTTTCGCTAATTCACCTACAAGCCAATTTTGAAA
>DGBF01000062.1:352-9224 GCA_002384725.1 Flavobacteriales bacterium UBA4011 | reverse complement strand
TGAATGCGGTGGAATCAAAAATTACCGGTGGCTCACCATACTTATATTTCAACCATTCGCGAATAAATAATCTTGGATTAATTGAATCTTTTAGTGGAATGATCTTTTTTGTGTACGATTCAACATTTTTCTTTATTGCCTTTTTTATTCGTCGATCATTGATTCGTTCTTGACGGACTTTTCGTTTATCGTTCTTTTTGTCTATTTGAATGTTTTTCTCTATTCGCTTTTCAGCAACTTTTGCCGAATCGACAAGATTGTAGGCCCGAAGCTTTAGTTTTAATTGTATGGTTTTAAAATTGGCGGGTTGACGAATAATTTCAGCCAATTCATCCTTTTCTATATTATCGCCCGAAATCTTGATTACATTTTTCTTAACCAAATAATTTTCATCCGGAACGTGCTTGGTCTGATGACAAGATGGCATGCAAAAAACAATAATTGCAAGAATATATGTAGCTTTGAACTTCTTCACTCGGCGATTTAACGTTGAACAAAAATAACAATTTACTCACGTGGAAAAAATTTCCAAAAACAAGATAAAATTCCTTCGCTCTCTTCGCTTGAAAAAGAATCGAGACAAGGAATGCGTTTTCCTTGTAGAAGGCGAGAAAATGGTACTTGAAGCGCTTCAATTATCGCGCCAAATCGTTCGTGAAGTTTATTTAGAAAAAGGTCAAAGTATTCCGGAAATAGAGAATTTTGAGGCTGTTTTTGAATTAACATCGCTCGAGGCAAGCCAAATTTCAGGATTTAAAACGCCCAATAAGTGTCTTGCCTTACTTGAATATCCCGCTGTTAAAATAACGAACAAAGACTTCACATTGGTTTTGGATCAAATTCAAGACCCTGGGAATTTAGGAACTATCATACGACTCGCAGATTGGTTTGGGGTGGATGATATCGTTTGTTCAACTGGAACGGCAGATTGCTTCAATCCAAAAGTTATTCAAGCGAGTATGGGTTCCATTCTTCGAACGAAGATTTCCTACCTTGACCTCGAAAACTATTTGGAATCAGACGAAAGACCTGTTTTTGGAGCTCTTTTAAATGGAGAAAATGTTTATCAAACGAAATTACCTAAATCGGCGATTTTAATTATGGGAAATGAAGGAAATGGAATTTCGCCAGAGATTGAAAAATTGGTGGAACAGAAAATACTCATTCCAAAAATTGGCCATGCTGAATCGCTCAATGTAGCTACAGCAGCAGGAATTTTACTTTCTGAGTTCTTCCGAGGCTAGAACGGCATCTACACAATTCATCCCATCTATTGCTGCTGAAATGATTCCTCCAGCGTACCCAGCACCTTCTGCACATGGATAAAGTCCTTGGACATCAGGATGCTGAAACGTCGCTCTGTCTCTCGGTATCTGAATTGGACTCGATGTTCTTGATTCAGGAGCGTGCAAAACAGCGTCGTTACTTATAAAACCACGCATTTTTTTATTGAAATCTAAAAAACCTTGTTTCAATCGTTGACTTATCATTTCTGGTAGTACTTTGTTCAAGTCGACACTTGTGATGCCCGGTTGATACGAACTTCTTGGGAATTCTTTGGAAACTTTTCCATCGATAAAATCTTGCAAACACTGCGCCGGAACTTTTTGCGTTCCTCCTGCTGCCTCCCAACATTTTTGCTCCACCTCTTTTTGAAAATTCAAACAAACCATCGGATCATCCGAATTCTCAAAATCTTCTGGCGAAACCGTTACCACGATCCCTGAATTACTAAACGGATTGTTTCTTTTGGAAGGCGACCAGCCATTTGTAACTACTTCTCCGTTTTCTGTCGCGCAAGGCGCAATTATACCTCCAGGGCACATACAAAAAGAGAAAACGCCTTTACCATTAACTTGAGACACTAAGGAATAAGAAGCTGGTGGTAGGTATTCGTCGCTCTTTCTGCCATGATATTGGAGAGCATCAATAAAATCTTGTCTATGCTCAACTCTCACGCCCAAGGCGAATGGTTTTGCATTGAGTTGTATCTTTTTGGAATGCAACAATTCAAAAACATCTCGTGCCGAATGACCCGTTGCCAAAATCAAATGTTCTACCTCAATAACTTTATTTTCATTGATTGTAATGGAACAAATTTCACCCTTTTCTATGGCTAAATCAGTCATCTTAGATTCGAAATGAACCTCTCCTCCTGAACTAATTATTTGTTCACGAATAGCCACAATAATTTGCGGCAATTTGTTCGTTCCAATGTGTGGATGTGCATCCACCATAATATCTTGTTCGGCACCAAACTCAACAAAAATGCCCAATGTTTTCTCTACATCGCCTCGCTTTTTGCTTCTTGTATATAGCTTTCCGTCTGAATAGGTTCCTGCTCCACCTTCTCCAAAACAATAATTAGAATCATTGTCTACATGGTGATTCTTGTTCAAATTGGCCAAGTCTCTTCTTCTTGCTCGGACATCTTTACCACGTTCCCAAACGATTGGTTTCCAACCCAATTCTATCGCTCTAAGCGCTGCAAATAATCCAGCAGGACCCGAACCAATAATGTGAATTTCTTTAGTCAAATTTACTTTCTTTGGTTCGAAATAATGCAGTACCGGCCATTCTTCCTCCGAAGAAATGTATTCAAATGTAGCATTAACCTTAATATCTCGTTTTCGAGCATCAATGGATCGTTTTTTCCATCGGTATTTAAAAGAACCTAAGCCGCGGTTTAAACGTGCGGCCAATGTTTTCTCAATCCATTCTAGATCAACAGCTTGTTCAGGAGAAATTTGAATTTGAATATTTTCGCTCATTATCCTTCAAAAATAAAGGAAACCATCCAAACACGGTTGTACATTAAATCGATTGGTTTTGAGACGCTCGTATTGTCTTGAATAAAGGAATTGATGAATCCTTGCGAATACTTCAATTCTATTCCAAATTTAAAGTAGGGGGCAAAAAACTCGAGCCCAAATCCTCCTTGTACATGAAAATCGTCTCGTTTAATCTTGACAAATGGACTATTGATATCCTGATTTTTATACTCTTGCGACTGTAAATCAAGCGAATAACTAACTCCACCTAGTACATAGGTCGCGAAATTATTGTGTCGTGTCGTTCGAAACTGAAACATTAGAGGAAAATCTAAATTGGTGCTCGCTACACGAACATCTTTGATCGAATCCCTTCCAGTCACATCAACATAGGTGTATTGTACCAACCTTTCTTGAAAGGACAAGGAGGGTAAAAAACGCAGTCGTATAGTTGGCGAACCTAATCGAAATGTGGATACAATACCTAGTTGACCTCCAATTTGGGGTACGATGGTAACCGATTTCACGCCAAACTGGTCAAAGGCATCGGCATTCTGATAGAGTCCGAAATCGGCCATATTAGTCCCAAGCATGAAAACAAAATTCGCTCGACGTTCGTCAAAACGCGAATAATTTTTCGGTTTTAATTTCTGTCCAAAGGCAAGCGAGGATATAAAAAATACTATGACAAAATGCCATTTAATCATGTGTACAAAACGATTGTGCAGTTCTAATATTGCAAATATCTACTTTCTTCCTGTATAAATGGTCGCTATTCCTCCTGAAACTGTCTGAGCTTCAACATTTTTGTATCCTACTTTCGTCAGTATATCGATAAAGTCCTTCCCTTCTGGAAACGCCGCGACTGATTCAGGTAAGTACGCATACGCTTTTTCATCCTTCGATATATTTTTTCCTAAAAAAGGAATAATTCGTTTAGAATAGAAACCAAAGGCTTGTTTTACTGGAAATTTCTTCGGTTTAGAGAATTCTAGAATGATTAGTTTCCCCTCTGGACGGACGACGCGAAGCATTTCAGAAAGCCCTTGTTCCAAATCTTCAAAATTTCGAACGCCGAAACCTACCGTCAATGCGTCGAAATAATTTTCCTCGAAAGGTAGATTTTCGCTATCACCAATGATCAAACGAATAATATCCGTAACTCCTTTTTTCTCAATCTTCTTTTGTCCTACCTTGAGCATTCCCTCTGAAATATCTAGTCCAACTATTTCTTTTGGTTTTAAAGCAAGTGCTGCTAAAGCAAAATCAGCCGTTCCTGTAGCAATGTCTAAAACGCGCTGAGGCTTAATGTCTTTCAAAAATCGAATTGATTTTTTACGCCAAATTTTGTCGATTCCCATGGATAGAAAATGATTTAAAAAATCATATTTACCTGAAATATTGTTGAACATTTCAGTTACCTCAGCCTTTTTCGACTGATCTTCTTTTCCGTAAGGTTTTACTTCTTTCTTTGTCATTCTGTGCTTATCCCAACATGGTATGACCCGTTGGATATTTATAATTTCTACTAATCACGCTTTTGCCCACCAAATACGCCAAGGTCAATGTTCCGACACGACCAATAAACATGGCTATCACAAGTACAATTTTACCAATAGGACTCAATTCTGCCGTCATCCCAGTTGATAAACCAACGGTACTAGCCGCCGACACATGCTCGAATACCAAATCCATAAAGTCATATCTTCCCGTAGCTAATAAATCGGCTTCGGAAATCGCCATAACAAATGGACCAATGATGTTTCCAGCAACGAAAAACATCATAATGGCATATGCTTTTAACACCATTTCGTTGTCTATTGTTCGCTTGAAAAGTTCTGTATTTTTCTTACCGCGTATTGTCGAAATTACTGAAGCCCATATCACAGCAAAAGTTGAAGTACGAATACCCCCTCCAGCTGAACCTGAGGAAGCTCCAACGAACATTAAAAAGAGAAAAACGATTAAAACAGGTGTGCTCAAGGCCGCAGTATCTACGACATTAAATCCAGCATTTCTGGTGGTCATGGACATGAATAAAGACGACATAAAATCGGAATAAAATGACTTGTGTGTCAAAGTATTGTTGTATTCAAAAATAAAGAAGATAATTGCCCCAAACAGCAACAATCCTAATGTGAAATACAGAGAAATCTTGGTTCCAAATCCAATTGTCTTCCATGGAGTTTTCATTCTTGCTCGTAATCGTTTGATTTCGAAAAGATCGAAAACATAGATCATCCCGAACCCTCCAAGGAAGAATAAGATCATGACCACAGTGTGGACGTAGGTGTTGTGAAGAACATCTGGGTGCATCATTCCGCCTTGTAAAGAAGAAAGTCCCGCATTGTTGAAGCCAGAAATACCGTGAAAAATAGAATGAAAAATACGCGTACTGTCGTCGGCAAAAATGCCTTTATCACCAAAACCGAGATAGAGTAAAATAATACCTATTACTTCGATCGCCGTCGCCCACAAGACAATTTTCGCCAACATGGAATTGGCTTTTAAGATAGAGTCTTTGTTGACGAAATCTTCAATCATGGAGTGGTATTTGATTCCCACACCAAATTTAGCTACCACTAGCATTAAGGCACCAAAGGCGATGGTGTTTAGTCCGCCCAATTTCATCAAAATCATCACGACTACTTGTCCTTTCATGGTCAGTTCCTGCGAGATGTCGAAGGTCGTCAATCCGGTAACACTCACCGAAGACATGGACGTAAATAAAGCATCGATAAACCCGACACCGTTTACTGACATTTCAGGCAACATCAAGAAACCCGCTCCTATAATAGTCATAAATGCAATAGAGAAGGTAAACAACCATCCAGGGTGTGCTTTTGCCCAAGGCTTAAAGTTTCGTTGCTTCACCAAATTGGTCATCATCAGAATAAAGATGAATAACTGAACAAAAATCATGGAAAAATCAGCAAACCTGGTGAAGCCCATGCTCGTAAAAATAGGTTCGATTAAAAAGGAGCCAGTAACGTTATAATAGACGCCTTCAACTATTAAAAGGACCAGTACACTAGCCTCGAACCAATTGGATCTTAAAAATTCAGGTACGTCAAATTGATAGACGATTTTCACTAAAAACCGAATGATATAGAAAGCGAAACTGTATTGAAGTAATTTGAATGTAAATACGCTTTCTTCATCCGTTAAAGGGAATCCGTAATAATAAACGAGAACGCTTACAGAAAAAAGCGAGACCAGAACATAAAGAATATTTAAAGTCGCAAGAACTTTTGTCTTGGAATTGTATATCGTCAGATTGATCTTCTCGCGAAATTCCCTAATGTCCATTCAACTGATTTTCCACTTCCTCCAAAAGGAGATCTTTTTCGATGGCAACGACACCGCTGCTTTCGCAAACTAATCCACCAGCAATATTGGCAATATTGGCCATTTGAACAGATGATAGTCCAGCTGCGAGACAGGCCGTTGCTACTGCAATAACTGTGTCACCCGCTCCACTCACATCCGCAATATCACGCAAATGTGCACTTAGGTGTTCTCGTTGAATGCCTTCTTTAACGTAAACTCCTTGTTCGGAAAGGGTTACAAAGGTGATTTTGTTCTTCAATTCAGACTCCAAATCGATTACGGCTTGCTCGAACAAATGAAAATCTTTAAAATCGAAATCACTTTTCATTCCTTCTTTCAATTCTTTCAAATTGGGTTTGAACATAGTCACGTTTTTAAACGACAAAAAGTTCTCTTTCTTAGGATCTACGGTTGTAATAACGTTATTTTCATTGGCTATCTTGACAATTTCAGAAATAACTCGTTCTGTCAAAACACCTTTGTTGTAATCTTCTAGAATAATTGCATTGACACCACCTGAAATAGATTTTCTGACAGCTTCAATAAGTGCATTCTCTTCGTCGATGGTAATGTTATTCGTTTGTTCATTGTCAACACGTAAAAGATGCTGACTATTGCCAATAACACGTGTTTTTATTGTCGTAATGCGTTCTTTACTGTATACAACATTATCATTTTTAATATTTTTTTTCTGAAAAAGATTCGTCAATTTTTCGCCTGCCTCGTCTTTTCCAACAACTGAAATAATTTCTGCTTGAATTCCAAGGGCAACTAAATTCAATGCCACATTTGCAGCACCGCCTATACGATCTTCTCGTTTCGATAAGTTGATGATGGGAACTGGCGCTTCTGGACTAATTCTTGAAACTTCTCCCCATATATAGGCATCTACCATTACATCACCTACTACGGCAATTTTAAGGGAATTGAACTTCTGAAAAGCTTCTGCAACAGTCATTTATTTCAATTTGGCCAAGGCCGCTTTAATTCTATTTAAGGCTTCCGTTAATATATCCTCCGATGTAGCATACGAAAAACGAATACAATTGTTATCTCCAAAAGCTTCACCGGTAACAACAGCTACCAAAGCTTCCTCCAAAAGATACATACAAAGATCTGTCGCATTGTTGATTTTAACATCGCCGGTAGATTTTCCGAAGAACGAACTAATATCTGGAAAAACATAAAATGCTCCTTTTGGCAAATTCGTTTTTACACCCGGTATTTCATTCAACATTTTTAAGACCAAATCGCGTCGGTTTTTAAATGCTTTAACCATGTCTGTTAATACCTCAGGGTCAGCTTCTACAGCCGCAATTGCCGCTCGTTGCGTAATACTGCATGTTGCAGATGTAAATTGACCTTGAACTTTATCACAAGCTGTTACAATCTGTTTTGAAGCGCCGATATATCCCAATCTCCAACCTGTCATGGCCCAAGCCTTGGAAACACCATTTACGGTTACCACTTGGTCAAAAACCTCCGGGAACTGTGCTAAACTTTCGTGCTTTCCTTCAAAACGGATGTGCTCATAAATCTCATCACAAATAACCACTATTTGTGGATACTTTGCAATAACTTTTGCCAACCCCGCTAATTCCTCTTTGGTATATACCGACCCAGTTGGATTGCAAGGCGAAGAGAAAATCATCAACTTCGTTTTAGGAGTTATCGCAGCTTCTAATTGAACTGACGAAATTTTAAAATCACTTTCAATATCGGCTGAAACAATCACCGGAACTCCTTCGACAACTTTCACCATTTCAATATACGAAACCCAATATGGTGCGGGAATGATTACCTCATCACCATGATTTACTATCGTCATCACAACATTGATGATCGATTGCTTGGCGCCTGTTGAAACGATAATATTTTCTTTCTGATAATTTAACCCATTGTCGCGTTGAAATTTGTTAGCAATTGCTTCACGCAAATCTTCGTATCCTGAAACAGGTGTGTATTTCGAATAATTATCCTTAATGGCCTGTACAGCCTCGGTATTAATGAAATCTGGAGTGAAAAAATCTGGCTCTCCAAGTGATAAAGAAATCACATCCTTACCCTCACTTTTTAATTCTCTACTCTTTTTTGACATGGCAATCGTTGCCGATTCCTCCATCGCCAAAACTCTATCCGCTAATTGAATCATTTAAAAACGCTTTTAACTATATGCAAAGCTAATCATTCACATAGTACTTGAAAAGTAAAATGAGATTTTTTATCCTATACAAATGTTTGAAAAATGACAAAGCTAATGCATGATGGAAGTATAAAAAAAATTAATTTAGCGTTCAAGTGCAAGCTGGTATATGAAAGAAAAAAAGTTTATTGATATTCGACAGCTTATTGAAAGTAAAAATCCAAGATTACTTAAGTGGTTACCTGGATTTGTAATTGGCTATCTAAAACGTATTTTACATCAGAAGGATATTAACCAATTTATGGCGGATCATCCCGACGCGCACGATGATCAATTTTGCGATGATGTTATGGCTTATTTGAACATCAAAGTAGTTATCAATGGTCTGGAAAACCTACCAAAAGAGGGTAAACTCGTATTGGCAATGAATCACCCACTTGGTGGAATGGACGCTATAGCCTTAGTTTCTGCTCTGCGAAAAACACGTACAGATTTAAAGTTTATTGTAAACGACTTGTTGCTGAACCTCAACCGAATGAATGGTTTATTTCTGGGCGTTGATAAACATGGAAAGAACAGCCAAAGTAAACGTGGACAAATTTCTGAGCTTTTTGCTAGCGATTTCTTG
>DGBF01000062.1:0-182 GCA_002384725.1 Flavobacteriales bacterium UBA4011 | reverse complement strand
GCTTTTTGCTAGCGATTTCTTGGTTTGTATTTTCCCCGCAGGACTAGTTAGTAGAAAAATAAACGGACAAGTAAGAGATTTGGAATGGAAAAAAACATTCTTGACTTTGTCGAAAGAAAATAATCGATTAATTGTACCGATGCACATTGATGGTCATTTGAGCAATTTCTTTTATCGTTTGG
>DGBF01000051.1 GCA_002384725.1 Flavobacteriales bacterium UBA4011 | reverse complement strand
TTAACCCAATAACTGAAAAATAGAATTCCGAACGAAGGAAGTGTTTTCAATAAAACTCATATGTCCAGCGTTAGGAATAATGGTATAATCAACCATCAATCTGCTCACATCAATCTCCATTCTTTCATGGGGACACAGTTTATCTGATTCACCTTGAAGAATGGAGATTTTTTTTGAATGCTTCTTTAAAGTCTTTAGCTGATTTTTTCTATTTCTCATGGCCACTGAAAAAGCGGCGATATGCGCAGCTGGAATTTCGAAAGCCTCCTGTTTCAGCTTCTCGATTTCTTCGGGAAATTTTTCTGGGTACGAGAATAATCCTGGAATAGCTTCTCGGATAAAAAGACGTTTGTTCTTTAAAGCCAAATTTGCAACACGTAGTCGATCCGCTTGTTTTTTCTCATCATCTTGCCAATGATTAGAGTTGAGTAGAATGAGTATTCCGTTCAGACCAAATTGCTCTAAAAAGGATAAACCGGCATAGCCACCCAAGGAATGTCCTATGATATGGAATTCACTTAAATTCAAATGGTCGAGCGTCATTTTCAAGCACTGAGCAGTGTGTTCAATGCTAGAAATTGGCGGACATTTTTTTGAATTACCATGTCCAGGAAGATCGATACAGACTACACGAAAATTGGATTCCAAATCGAGAAAATCCCACATAGTGTGCGATTCGAGGAAACCATGAATCAGCACTATCGTTTGCCCTTCGCCGGTATCAGAATACGCGAGAAGAAAAGGTGTATCACCCATTCATCAAATCTTCGATTTCTTCCGCTTTCAAAGGAATGTCTTTCATTAGATTGAAAGCGGGTCCTGAGTTTTGAACGATCAAATCATCTTCCAAACGAATTCCTAAACCTTCTTCTGGAATATAGATTCCGGGCTCACACGTAAAGGCCATTCCAGCTTTTGTCGGTTCTTGAAAAAATCCTAGATCGTGTGTGTCCAAACCGATGAAATGAGACGTGCCGTGCATAAAGTACTTTTTATACGCGGGCCAATCTTTGTCTTCGTTTTTTATGTCTGTTTGGTCAATCAGTTTCAATTTCAGCAATTCACTTTCCATTAATTTCCCAACTTCTTTGTGGTATTCGGGCATTAAAAGTCCCGGAACTAGCATTTTTTCGGCTTCCGTTTTCACGTAGAGAACAGAATTATACACCGCTTTTTGTCGTTCGGAGAATCTTCCATTCACAGGAATACAACGCGTCATATCCGATGCGTAATTTGCATATTCGGCACCCACGTCGAGTAAAATGACGTCTCCATCCTTACATTGCAGATTGTTTTCGATGTAATGTAAAACACAAGCGCTTTTGCCTGAGCCAACAATAGGCGTATAGGCAAATCCTCGCGATTTCGAACGCAAAAATTCATGCATCAATTCGGCTTCAATTTCATATTCCCAAACCCCTGGTTTCACAAATCCGAGTACCCTTCTGAATCCAGCTTCGGTGATTTTACAGGCGCGTTGCATCAATTCAATTTCCTGCGCTTCTTTGACAGAACGAATCGCATGCATAATCGGTGCTGACTTTGCCAATCTATGTCCTGGAAAATGTAATTTCATTTTTTTTATGAACCGATCTTCTCTGGTTTCAACTATCGTTGAGGCTCGTAAATGCTCATTTGTGTTCACGTATATTGTTTCAGCTTCGGCCATCACTTGTTTGAAAATAGTATCAAACTGTTCTAACCAATACACTGTTTTTATCCCTGAAGTTTCGAAGGCAGTTTCTTTTGTTAGTTTCTCGCCTTCCCAAACCGCAATTAATTCACTCGTTTCTTTCAAGAACAAAATCTCTTTGTGCGCATCATTTTTTGCATCTGGAAACAATACGAGAATGCTTTCCTCTTGGTCAACTCCAGTCAAATATAAAATATCTCTAGCCTGTTGAAAAGGCATTGTACTATCTGCAGAAATAGGATAGATGTCGTTAGAATTAAAAACGGCTGACGCTTTGCTCTCCATTTTATCTACGAATTTCGCTCTGTTTTTTATGTAAAGATTCTTGTTGATTCTTTCGTATTTCATGGATTCGATTTTTTTGGAACGAGAAATTTAAGGATAAATGATAGACTTAACCTGCATTTAGCCGAAAAATTAGAACTTTTTTAGAGAAAAATTTCAGAACGTAAATTGTTTACGCTGTGCACATAGAAATTTGTATCATCAGAAAATCAAAAAAGATGAACACATTAGAAAAAATAGTAGTTAAAAGAATTGAGTGGCTCGCTAACGAATCAGACATGGTGTTGATTTGCGAAAACAAGATGGGAAATTTATCTTATAATTCTCGCATTTCGCTTCCGTCTATTTTTTTGAACAAAGTGATTTCCGACATGCAGAAACAACAACCAGAACTTGACCTCAACGATTGCTTGAGAATCGAACAATGGTCGGAAACAGATGTGTATTATATTTATGACTTCAACGCACACAGCGACAATACGTTTCTATATCAACCTCAAGTTCAAGAATTTAATTTCAGACAAATTCGTGCTTAACCAGCTATTTTCTAGAAATATTTTTGGTGAAATATGTCAAAATACACTAACTTAGCGTAACATTATACAGTAAGTTAACTTTAACTATGAAAAAAATATTTTTAATTGCATTGATTTTCAGCGGTTTGATACTGGTGCAATGTAATAAGCCAGAATCTATTCCAGCTCCCTCAAGTGCAGCGGATTTGAAAATTCACTTCGAAGGAATCATTAATGGATCTGACGTCGAATGGACGAAGAACGTAAGTGGGTATAAAGCTGTTTCTAGAATTCAGTACACACCCCAATTAATGGGTAATCTTTTGGATTTGGCATACTACTGCGGAATGTTTTCAAATTCAAAGAACAGTTCGATAGAAATTGGTTTAGGCTCTATGCCACAAGATCCAACTTTAGGAACAAGACCAACTATCACAACAATGCGTACTTTCATGGACAACAATTTGCTGCCAAATTATTCTGATACGGCAAGAGCAGGTTTTGAAGTTCTTTACACTGATGAAAATGGACAGTTGTTCCGTTCAGATGAAACAGCTCCAGGTTTTGTTGAATTTATGGATTTAGTTGAAAAAGAAGATAATCAAGGACAATATATTCAGTTCAAAGCAACGTTTTCATGTGTCGTTAAGCACTGGGGAAAAACGGTTACGACTCCTTTAATGGATTCCGTTCTTGCCACTGCAACAATACAGAATGCAACATTAACCGGATTTTATACCCGTTAGTATAAGTGAGGCCGTTCTTAATTGAACGGTCTTTTTTTTACCTATGAGTGAAAGCTTGAAAATAGCAGTTTTGGGTGATTATAATTTCACTTACAATTCTCATCAAGCTACTAATCTAGCTATAGATCATGCTAGTCGTTTTCTTGATGAAGAGATCAATTACTATTGGATAAAAATAGAAGAGGCTGCCTATTTCAAAATGCAGAACTTCGAAAAATATGATGGAGTTTGGTTGGCGCCAGGGCGATTTCGGAATGTGTTTTTCATCAATTCCATAATTGACATGTTGACCCAACTCAATATTCCTACCTTAGTTACAGGAGAAGGATATAGGTCCATGATCGAAATACTCATCAACAAGTACAGTTTGAATCAAAATGGAGAAAAGCTTGTTTCTGAAAATCTAGTTGAAGGAAATCATTTTGAAAGTGTACAAATTGTCCCTCATTCGAAGGAAATGATCAAATTGTACGAAAATCACTCTCGTTTAGAACTTACCTCAAGTCGATATAGTTTATACCCTAAATTAATTACCGCTCTCCAAGATGGTATTGTTGACATTGAGGCCTACAATCAAATGGAGGAACCAGAAATAATTAGTTTGGCCAATCATCCGTTCTTTCTTGCCATGGCAAATTGTCCCCAGATTTCGTCAACCCGGGAGATTCCACATCCTATTATCTACACCTTTATGCGGGCTAGCAAGCAAATCAATCAATTGGATGGCAAGAAATTAGCCTAGTTTTATTTTTGTGTTATTGAGCCTTAATTTTTATAAGTTTATTTCTATTATTTTAAATGAAGTAAAGTATGACTTGTACCTCTTTCAATAGTATCGTGATTAAATTGTAGTTCGAGAAATATCTTTTCTTCCTAATTAGAACATTTCATAAAACTTTGGAAACTTTAATATAAAAATAGTTTCCTTCGTTTATTAATGTCTACATTTGTCGCCGAAATGAGTGAAAAAAAGATAGAAATAGCTTTAAAGGCGGGTGAAATGTTCATGAAATACGGAATAAAAAGTGTTTCGATGGACGATCTTGCGCGTGAACTAAGTGTCTCGAAAAAAACAATATATGCCCATTTTTCGGATAAAAATGTCCTTGTAGAGCTCATACTTACGGCCCATTTGACGGAAATACAGATGAAATGCGAATCTATTTTTGGCAAACGAGACAACGCTATTCAGGAGTTATTCGAGGTAATCAATATTGCTGCACAACAAATGAACAGCATCCATCCATCCGTTATATTTGACCTACAAAAGTATCATCCAGGAGCATGGAAATTGATTGATTTACATGAGACGGAGTTTGTACTCCCATTTATACTGTTAAATATTAAACGAGGAAGAAAAGAGAATTTATACCGAAATGATTTTGATGCAGGCGTTGTTGCGCAAATTTATGTAACGGTCAACGACTCCATTTTTAAAAGAACAATTAAGGGTTCAGACGAAACACCTTTGGTTCAAATTTTCCATGAATCGCTCATGTTTATTTTGTTTGGAATGGCAACACCAGAAGGAAAACAATATATACGAAAACATATAAAGGATGAAAAATAGTATGCAAAGAACACTTTTCTTAATATTAATTCTGATTTCATTTCAGAGTTTAGGGCAAGATAAATCGGCTTTTAATTTATCAGACGCAAAAGCCTATGCTCTCGAGAATAATCAGACAATATTAAATTCGGCCTTAGATATAGAGTCTTCATTAGCCAGAAAAAGAGAAATTATAGGTATGGGCCTTCCTCAGGTTGGTTTAACAGGAGCCTTCAATCACTTTATTAACTTACCGGTTCAGATTGTAGGTGCAAATTTCATTAATCCGAATGCTGCTCCAGGTGAAACCATTTCCTTCACCGCGGGAACGAAATATTCAAGCAACGGAACATTGCAGGCAAATCAACTGTTATTCAACGGTTCGTACTTAGTTGGAGTGCAGGTTGCAAAGCTGTATATCGATTTTCAAGAAACGCTTGATACACAGACGAAAGAAGGAGTGATTTTTAATGTAATTCAGGCCTATCAGATTGCTGCTGTGGCCAAAGAGAATATCGCTTTTACTGACTCAATGGTTCTTTTGACAAAAGAAATGGTTAACAAGCAAAAGAATTTCTTAGAACTTGGAATGATGCAACAAGACGATTTTGATCAATTGAATTATTCCTTGTTAACTGCTGAAAATGCGCAAGTGGAAGCAACTAATCAGTATTTGAATGCCTTGACTTTATTAAAAATGACAATGGGTTACCCTATTGAAAACGCTATTGAAATCGCACAAGGGAGTGCAAGCCTAATGTTGAATAGCAATATTTCTTCCACGAGTCTAGAGAATAACATAAACGTTCAAGTCGCAGAGCAACAACGTCTATTAAATACTTACAATTTGCGCAACATTCAATCAGGCAAGCTTCCTATTTTTAATGCTTTTTTCTCACAACAATACAATGCCTACCGAAACAATTTCAACTTTTTCGCTAGTGAAAAATGGTTTCCTCAAACAGTTTGGGGATTACAATTGAGTATTCCCATTTATTCGGGAGGACAAAAGGACGCGCAAATTAAGCAAGCGGAAATTGAAATTAAAAAGAATGACAATTCGCTGTTGCAATTAAAGGAGAATTTAAAATTTCAAGAAGCGCAAGCCAAAAATAATTTGGCAAATGCTAGACAGAAACTGGGGCTGCAACAAGCCAACATCGATTTGGCACAAAAAATCTATAAAAACTCCTTGATTCGGAAAGAAATTGGTCAAGAATCAAGTATCAATGTTACCCAAAAATACAATCAAGTAATACTAGCTCAAGCACAATATAGTGGCGCTCAAATAGAGGTTCTGAACGCTAAGTTGGAACTTGAGAAATTATACAATCAAATTTTGACAAACAAATAAAGAAACGATGGCAATAAAATTCAAATCCGCATTTATACTCCTTCTGACTGGTTTTTTCCTTTTACAATCCTGCTCAGGATCGCTAGAGGCAAAAGAAGAGGTTTATTTACCCTTGGTGAAGGTGCTGAAGGCAGAAAACAAAAGATTCGAACATAAGATTCAAGTCCAAGGGAATGTTGAAACAGACAAAGATGTAATGCTCAACGCCGAAATGGGTGGAACAATTACAAGAATTCATGTTCGAGAAGGTCAATTTGTTAGCGCTGGACAAGTTTTGGTTTCTTTGGATGTATCTGTATTGAATTCCAATGCAAACGAAATTAAAATACAGCTTTCTTATGCCAAATATATGCTCGGTAAACAAAAAGAATTGAAAGATAGAGGTGTTGGTTCTGAGTTTGATTATGAATCGGCAAAAAGTCAAGTCGAAGCTTTGAAATCAAGATTAGGATCATTCAATACTCAACGAGGTAAAGCAAGTATTACGGCCCCATTCAGTGGAGTTGTAGACATATTGTATGCCAAAGACGGACAAGCAGTTGGTCCACAAAATCCATTATTGCGATTAGTGAACAACAAAAACGTCGAAATAAAAGCAAACATTTCGGAAAAGCACTTTGCGGCTATTTCAGTAGGAACTACAGTTATTGTTTCATTTCCGAATTACAACGATACATCCATTAATTTGGTCGTAAATACGATTGGAAAATACATTGAGCCTGTGAATAGAACATTCAGCATCACGGCGAATTTGAACAATAATACTGTTTTCTTGCCGAACATGTTGGCGGAATTAACGATTACAGACATGACTGTTGAAAATGCCCTGGTTATAGCTTCTTCCGCAATTATTAAAGATCCTGAAAACAACGATTTTATTTATGTTGCCACGAAGAAAAAAGGAAACAACTACAGTATCAGAAAAGTGATTGTTCAGGTTGTTGAAAAATTTGATGGCGAGGCTTTTGTGAAAGTACTTGAAGGCAAGTTGAAAGTAGCTGATTTAGTGGTAACAGAAGGTGCCAAAGGGATTACTGAAAAAGATATTGTTGGAATCAAAAAAAGTAATTTATAATGGAAGATTCATCAAAAAAAGGCTTCGGATTATCGACAATGGCGGTTAATAACCGTAAATCGGTTTTCCTTATTGCCATCATTATTTTGATTGCTGGTTTGGGTGCCTATACCGGTATGCCAAAGGAGAATTTTCCAGAAATTCAAATTCCAGAAATTTACGTTGGAATAGCTAAACCAGGTTCTTCTCCTGAGTATATGGCGAAAAAAATCACGCAATCCATTGAAAAGGAAATGGGTGGTATCAAGTTGGTAGATGAAATTAATTCGAATTCCATTCACGGTTTTGCTACTATCCGAATCAAGTTTGATTTTAAGATGTCCGTCTCTGATGCTCTTCAAAAAGTGAAAGATGCCGTAGACGAGGCAAGAGCCAAATCTGATTTCCCTCAATTACCCGTTGAACCCAATATTTTTGAATTGGATCCTGCGGCAATGCCCATTATGAATATCAATTTACGAGGTTCAAACGCCTCTCTGTTGAAAGATGTGGCTGAGGTTTTGGAAAAGAAAATCGAGGAATTACCTGAAATAAGTGAAGTTGACATACGTGGTGTACAAGAACAAGAAATGCGGATCGATGTAGACCCAATTCGCTCGCAAGCCGTAAATGTTTCGCTAGACGACATAGAAAATGCTGTTGCGGCAGAGCACCAAACCATTCCATCGGGTGAAATTTTAATGGACGGAATGCGAAAAACCATCCGAATTGATGGAGAGTTTAAAAATGCCGACGAACTAAAAAAATTGGTCGTTAAAGGTGACGATTATTTACCCGTGTACTTAGGTGATATTGCAGATGTTTATTTCGGTAACTCCGACACCACATCATTTGCACGTGAATTTGGAGATCCAGTTGTCATGTTGGATGTAAAGAAACAAGGAGGAGAAAACCTGTTGGACGCTTCAGATAAGATAAATCAATTATTGGCTGAGGCAAAACAGGATGGAACCATTCCTGGAAGCGTTTTTCTATCGGTAACTGCCGATCAGTCCAACAATACACGCGACATGGTATCTAATTTGGAAAACTCCATTATTCTTGGTGTAATGCTAGTGGTTCTTGTCTTGCTTTTCTTCTTAGGATTGCGTAATGCATTGTTTGTCGGAGTAGCAATTCCACTTTCTATGCTGATGTCTTTCATGATTTTGGATGCTATGAGCGTATCCTTGAACGTAATGGTATTGTTCAGTTTGGTACTCGCTCTAGGAATGCTGGTGGACAACGGAATTGTGATTGTCGAGAACATATATCGAAACCTTTCGGAAGGGATGAAAATTAAATCGGCTGTTATTAATGGTGTGGGAGAAGTTGCTTGGCCGATTATTGCATCCACCGCTACAACATTGGCTGCTTTTATTCCATTGGCTTTATGGCCGGGAATTATGGGAGAATTCATGAAGTATCTGCCAATTACCTTAATCATCGTTTTGGGGTCGTCTTTGTTTGTGGCCTTGGTGATTAACCCTGTGTTAGCTGTTGCATTCATGAAATTAGAGCAAAAAGTAACAACCAAGAAACGTATTTTCCGTTTGGCGCTCATTTTGTTTGTAGTAGGTGTTCTTCTTGCATTGCTGGGGGTACTCAGTTTAGGGAACTTGCTCATTATTTTCGCAATAATTGTTTTAATTAACTACTATGTTTTCACTCCGGGAACAAAAGTTTTCCAAGAACGATTCTTGCCGAGATTAGAGAATTTCTACGCTCGTTTTTTAACGAAGGCATTGGCTGGAAAAAATCCACGAAATATCTTGTTCGGTACAATCGGATTGTTGTTCTTCTCGTTTATTTTAATGGCTATTTTTCCTCCTAAAGTCGATTTCTTCCCAGAAAATGAGCCGAATTATGTGAATATTTTCGTGTCTAGACCAATCGGAACAGATATCATGAAAACGAACGAAACAACGCTTGAGTTAGAGACGGAGATCAACAAGGTTTTAGGTAGTTACATCGCAAAAGATACTAAACTACCTTTAGGGGATAAAAAACGGTTAATTCGTTCGATAATATCTCAAGTGGGCGAGGGAACTAGTGATCCAGCGCAAGGAGCTTCAATGGGAAATACGCCCCACAAGGCTCGTGTGACAATCAATTTTACAGAGTTTCAACACAGAGGAGGAGTTAGAACAAGCGATTTATTGGCTCAAATTCAAAATGGAATAAAAGGTAAGTTCACGGCCGATGTAGAAATTTCAGCTGATAAGGAGCAAAATGGACCGCCAACAGGGTCGCCTATTAATATCGAAGTAACGGGAAGAGGTGAATACAAGGATCTGATTGCTGAAGCGACGGTGATAAAAAATTACCTTGATCGTGCGAATGTAAAAGGAGTAGACAAATTGAAACTGAACGTTGAAAGTAATCGTCCTGAAATTCCAATTGAAGTGGACCGAGATCAAGCACGTAAACTAGGTGCATCTACAATGATGGTTGGGAATGCTTTGCGAAAAGCACTTTTAGGTCAAGATATTACAACATACACTAAGAATGAAGAATCATACGATTTAGTGGTTCGTTTTGATCAAAAAAGTAGAGATAATTTGGATGCCTTGATGGACCAAGATTTGATTTTCCGCAACAACATGGGAACTTTGATACAGGTTCCAATCCGTTCTGTAATTAAAACCCCAATTGAAAGCAGTTCCTTCTCCGCAGTCGTAAGGAAAGATCAATTGCCATTGGTGGCTGTAACTTCTGGAGTTACGGAAGGTTCTAACGCAAACGAAGTGGTCGACAAGCTAAAAGAGAAATTAGCGAAGCTCGAAAAAGATGGAAAGTTGAGTTCGAATTTAACGTACAAATTCACCGGCCAACAAGAAGAACAAGCCAAAGAAATGGCCTTTCTGAGCAGTGCTTTGATGATAGCCGTATTCTTAATTACACTGATTATCGTGGCGCAGTTCAACTCTTTTTCAGCACCAACGGTTATTATGTTGACCGTGGTACTTTCCTTGATAGGTGTTTTACTTGGTTTGGTCATTTCACGCCAGAATTTCGTCATCATGATGACGATGATTGGTGTTATATCCTTGGCAGGAGTAGTGGTAAATAATGCAATCGTTCTGATTGATTTTACCAACATGTTGCGAAAAAGAAGACGCGAAGACTTACAATTAGACGATTCTGAAATGTTGCCGTATGAAGACGTAGTTAAGGCGTCCATTGAAGCGGGAAAAACAAGATTACGTCCCGTTTTACTAACGGCAATCACAACAATATTAGGTTTGATTCCACTCGCCGTAGGCTTCAATATTGATTTCATGAGTTTCCTTTCTTCCTATGACGCCAAAATATATATTGGAGGAGATAATAATATTTTCTTTGGACCTATGTCATGGACAATTATTTATGGATTGACGTTTGCGACTTTCTTAACACTAGTCGTGATACCGTCACTTTATTTGTTGACAGTTCAAATGAAAACCTGGATATATCGCAAAATGAATTGGGAAATGACGAGCAACATGTAAAAAAATATTTTTTTTGCAATACTTAAAATAGACTTGTATATTTGTTATATAAAATTGTACAATCAAAGGATTGAAAAATCTTTTTCAGTGAATAGTGGTTAGGTTAGATTAGAAAAAGGCGACTCACCCGAGTCGTCTTTTTCGCTTATTTATCATTGATAATGTTGTTTACCGTTACAGACAATGATGGATTCAAAGAAGTTCATTCTTGGGTAAAGAAATAAGGATAGAAAATTAATATTCCAACAATAAAAGCAATTGCGGCGGCTACTAAAACAGCCGCCGCTGCTGTGTCCTTAATAATTTTTATTTTTTGATTCGTATTTGGCTCAACGAAATCAGATAGTTTTTCGATGGATGAATTGAGAATTTCTAAGCACATAACGAGAGCTGAAACAATTAATACGCTTACCCATTCCCACGGGGCGATTTCGGAGTAAAAACCAAGAATAAGGACCAAACAAAATACAGCTATGTGTATTTTTAGATTTCGTTCTGACTTTACAATATGGATCAAACCAGAAATAGCTGCGCTGAAAGATTTTATCATAATTTCGATTTTAACTGAGATAAAGATAATCTATCTTGGATTACTCTTTTAACTTGATTATTTTTGTCCTGATTAAAACTTATAAAGAAAGGTGGAGGGACAGGCCCAACGAAACCTTGGCAACCAGCAGATAGCAAAGGTGCCAATTCCGATCCGAGAGGATAGAGATAAGTTAAAGGAAAGTCCCGTTTTCTGTGTAAGCTTTAATCGCTGATATTGACAAAAACAGAAAATGACAATTCAAGAAGACTTAAAGAAACGAATTCTTGTGCTCGACGGAGCGATGGGAACTATGATTCAAAGACATCCGTTGGAAGAAAAAGACTTCCGTTTGGGATGGTTTGATGATCATAATCAACCACTGAAAGGAAATAACGATTTGTTGTCCTTAACTCGTCCAGAGATTATCAAATCAATTCATCGCGAATATTTGGATGCTGGAGCGGATATAATAGAAACCAACACTTTCTCTGGGACTTGGATTGCCCAAGCAGATTATGGATTAGAGAAATTCGTCTACGACATAAATTTTCATTCTGCTAAAATTGCCAAGGAAGCATGTGTTGAATACATGAAAGAATTTCCTGGAGAAAATAAGTATGTAGCTGGATCAATTGGTCCAACGAATCGAACAGCATCGATTTCACCGGATGTAAACGATCCCGGTTTTCGTGGAATTACCTTCGACGAGTTAGTGAATGCATACGAGGAACAAACCAAAGCGCTTTTGGATGGAGGAGTTGATATTCTTTTAGTTGAAACAGTTTTTGATACCTTGAATGCTAAGGCAGCCCTTTTTGCCATTGATAATGTCTTGGTCGAACGTGGATTGAATACACCAATCATGGTTTCAGGTACAATTACTGATCAAAGCGGCCGAACGTTGACCGGACAAACCACCGAGTCTTTTCTCATTTCCATATCGCACATGCCTTTGTTGAGCGTAGGATTGAATTGTGCACTTGGAGCAGAAATGATGCGGCCCTATTTGCAGATTTTGAATGAAAAATCGGAGTTTGCCGTTAGCGCACATCCAAATGCTGGACTGCCGAATGAATTTGGTGAATACGATGAAACTCCTGAGTTAATGGCGGAACAAATCAAACGATTTTTAGACGAAGGGTTGATGAATATTATCGGAGGTTGCTGTGGAACTACACCTGAACATATTAAAGCGATAGCGGATTTGGCGAAGGAGTATGAACCTAGGACTTTTAACTTTCCACTTATTCAATGAGTAAAGCAACATTAAAATTATCAGGTTTAGAACCCTTAATCGCAACGGCAGAAAGCAATTTCATCAACGTTGGTGAACGCACGAATGTGACAGGTTCACGTGCGTTTTTGCGGATGATAAAAGAAAACGATTTCGAAGCAGCATTGGCTGTGGCTAGAGATCAAGTGGATGGTGGTGCCCAAATCATCGACATCAATATGGATGAAGGGATGATTGATGGGAAAGAAGCGATGGTTAAGTTCCTGAATTTGATTGCTGCAGAACCAGATATTGCGCGAGTTCCTATCATGATTGATAGTTCGAAATGGGAAATTATTGAAGCGGGATTGAAATGTGTTCAAGGAAAAGGGGTTGTCAATTCCATTTCATTGAAAGAAGGCGAAGAAAACTTCATTTATCAAGCCAAATTAGTTCGGAAATACGGTGCCGCGGTTATCGTTATGGCATTTGATGAAGATGGACAAGCTGATTCTTATGAACGCAGAATACAGATTTGCGAGCGTTCTTATCGAATTTTGGTGGATGAGGTGAAATTTAACCCACACGACATCATTTTTGATCCAAACATTTTCCCCGTGGCAACAGGAATGGAGGAGCACAACAACAATGCTTTGGACTTCTTCAACGCGACAAAATGGATTCGTGAAAATCTTCCTTGGGCTCATGTGAGTGGCGGCGTTTCTAACGTTTCGTTTTCGTTTCGTGGAAATAATACCGTTCGTGAGGCTATGCATGCTTCGTTTTTATATCATGCAATTCAGAATGGTATGGACATGGGAATCGTCAATCCATCTATGCTCGAAGTTTACGATGACGTGGACAAAACACTCATGGTTTACGTTGAAGATGTGATATTAAACCGTCGAGAAGATGCAACGGAAAGATTACTTGAATTTGCCGAAACTGTAAAAGGTGATGGTAAGAAACGAGAGGTCGATTTATCCTGGCGAGAAACGGATGTTCAAGGTCGTTTATCGCATGCCTTGGTAAAAGGAATTGTCGATTTCATTGAAGAAGATACTGAAGAATGTCGCAAGCAATACGAAAGACCGATTGAGGTGATTGAAGGTCCATTAATGGATGGAATGAACATCGTTGGGGACTTGTTTGGAAGTGGTAAAATGTTCTTGCCTCAGGTGGTTAAATCGGCGCGGGTGATGAAGAAAGCAGTTGCCTATTTGTTGCCTTTTATTGAAGCAGAAAAAGGAGGTGAAATCTCCTTCGCGGGAAGAGTTTTGATGGCGACCGTAAAAGGTGACGTTCACGATATCGGAAAGAACATTGTTGGCGTTGTATTGAGTTGTAACAACTATGAAATTATCGACATGGGTGTAATGGTTCCAGCCGAAAAAATCATTCAAAAAGCGATAGAAGAAAAGGTCGATGTGATTGGCTTGAGTGGTTTGATTACACCTTCGTTGGATGAAATGGTACACATGGCCAAGGAGATGGAACGCGCCGGACTGAATATTCCCTTGATGATTGGCGGGGCAACTACTTCCAGAGTGCATACGGCAGTGAAAATTGAACAACATTACACCAAAGGGCAAGCCGTTCATGTACTGGATGCTTCGCGTTCGGTTACGGTTGTAGAAAGCCTTTTGGGACAGAAAAAAGAAGATTTTGTCACCAATTTGAAAGCGGATTATACACGTCTTCGAGAGCACCACGAAAAACATAGAAACGCAAAGCCCATTTTGGATCTCAAAGACGCCAGAGCAAATCGGTTGAAATTAGACTTCAAAAAGGAAGATATAAGCGTACCTAAGCAATTGGGAAATCAGACTTTCGTGGATTACGATTTAACTGATTTAAGAGAATACATCGATTGGACACCGTTTTTTCAGACCTGGGAATTACACGGTCGTTACCCAAAAATTTTGGAAGACGCAGTAGTTGGAATGGAAGCAAAGAAACTTTTTGCCGACGCGAATGCTATGTTGGATAAAATAATTGCCGAAAAATGGTTAGAAGCAAAGGCGGTAATTGGACTGTTTCCAGCAAATTCAGTAGGAGATGATATTGAGATTTACACCGACGAATCAAGGTCAGAAATTTTACATACTCAACGAACGCTTCGTCAGCAAGGAAAGAAAACAGCCTCTGCACCAAATATGGCTTTAGCAGATTTCATTGCGCCAAAAGAATCTGGATTGAAAGATTACATCGGGGGTTTTGTGGTAACTACTGGACTAGGAATTGATGAACACATTGCACGATTTGAAGCGGATCACGACGATTTCAATTCGATTATACTCAAAGCACTTGCCGATCGTTTGGCGGAAGCTTTTGCCGAAAGAATGCATGAATATGTGCGCAAAGAAAATTGGGGATATGATAGCAACGAAAGTCTTGAAAACTCCGATTTAATCGCTGAGAAATACCGAGGAATTCGTCCTGCCCCAGGTTATCCAGCTTGTCCAGATCATACGGAGAAAATCGATTTATTTAGAATTCTCGATGCGACCAATCAGACGGGTGTAGAATTGACAGAAAGTTTGGCGATGTTCCCAACGGCTGCTGTTTCGGGATGGTATTTTGGTCATCCAGAATCTAAGTATTTTGGTTTGGGGAAAATTAAACTCGATCAAGTGCATGATTTGGCGGATCGCAAAGGAGTGGAACGCGAGGTGATGGAAAGATGGTTGGGGAGTGTTACGAATTAACCACAAAGTTCACGAAGAAGGCATAAGGGTCGCTAAGGAATGGGTTCAAATATCTAAGTGAGATTTCCATTGATAACTCGTCTAATTCCTTTTGTTAATCGAGCCACATTAAAATTTATTAGCAAACCTAATTTATAATCTCCAAGTCTCAAGTAAGTTAGAGTTTGTGCTAAATGAACATCGTTCAGAGCCTCTAGACTTTTCAATCCAATTACAACTTTGTTATTAACTAAAAGATCAATTCTGTATCCACATTCCAATTCTACATCTTCAAAAATCAAAGGCATTTTCTTTTCTTTTTCAACCCGCAATTTTTCCTTCTGTAATTTGTAAAAAAGACATTCCTGATATGCACTTTCCAATAGACTAGGACCAAGGGCTTGATCCACTTCAAGAGCACATCCAATTATTTTATTTGAAATTTCATTTTCAGTCATAAAGCATTAGTTTTCTATTTAAGTAAAGAAATAATACTCAATGCCAGGCCTATCTCTAACTATAAAGATCATCAAGAATGTACAAAGTATACAATATTACATTTCTTTGTGCCCGTGCCTCCTTCGTGCCCTTTGTGGTTAAATAACAATTCCGTATGTATCTACTTTCTAGTTAAACACTATATCTTTACCCACGTGAATCAAAAAATAGCCATTATCGGAGGTGGAGCAGCAGGTTTTTTCGCCGCTCTTTCTGTAAAACAACATCATCCAGGTGCTGAAGTAGTCATTTTTGAAAAATCGCAAAAAGTTCTTGCTAAAGTGAAAGTTTCTGGCGGTGGAAGATGCAATGTCACAAATGGCTGCTCGGAAATTGATGAGTTAATAAAAGCTTATCCTCGAGGAGGGCGAAAACTAAAATGGGCCTTCAAAGAATTCAATACCACAGACACCGTTCAATGGTTTAAAGACAGAAATGTGCCTTTGACTTTGCAAGATGACGGTTGCTATTTCCCCGTTTCACAAAATTCTCAATCCGTAATCGATTGTTTGATGAATGAATGCCGAAGAGGTAAAATCGAAATTTTAATTGGGAAAGGAGTTGAGCAAATTCGTCCTATTGAGGAAAAAATTGAATTGACGTTCAAAGATGAGGTTCTTATTTTCAACAAAGTAATTATAGCAACAGGCGGGTCACCAAAAACGTCTGGTTTAGATTGGTTGGCGCAACTTGGACATAAAATAGAAGAATGCGTGCCTTCTTTATTCACCTTCAATATGCCCAACGAATCCGTTCGCGAATTGATGGGCATCGTCAAAGAAGAAGTGATTACGACCATTCAAGGCACGAAATTAAAAGGTGATGGCCCGCTTTTGATCACCCACTGGGGAATGTCTGGACCAGCGATTTTAAAATTATCCGCTTTTGGTGCGAGAATTCTGGCGGATAGAAATTACGATTTCAAAGTATTGGTCAATTGGACGAACGAACCGAATTTAAAGAAGGTCTCTGATGAAATTCAGTCCATCGAGCGAGCTCATCCTAATAAGTTGTTGTCCAATGTTAAACCGTACGGAATCAAAGAAAGGCTTTGGCTACATTTATTGGATCGAGCAGGACAGGCGCCTACAAAACGATGGGAGGAATTGGGTAAAAAAGGATTCAACAAGCTTTTGGAAACACTGACGAACGATACCTACGAAGTAAAAGGTAAAACGACTTTCAAAGAAGAATTTGTGACCTGTGG
>DGBF01000092.1:15776-16165 GCA_002384725.1 Flavobacteriales bacterium UBA4011 | reverse complement strand
AATTGAGTCCCAAAGAAGAAGAAAACTAACGCAACACACAAGAGGAATATTGCGATGAAGAAATAGACAGCGAAGTTCATTGTCGTTCCATCACGGAATGCGTCAATGACATCCTTAGTGTCTGTATTTATATTCGGACCAAAGAAAAGGAAAAGACAAGCTACAACACCGATACCGGCGATAGCTACTTTTGCTATGTTGGTTACTTTTGAAATATTATCTGACATATTTTTTCGTTTTGTAGATTACAATTACAACGAAGAAGTATTACTTCGCCATTTTGTTTTTCAACATCATATCTGTCAATGAGATAGACGCATCTTCCATTTCATTAACGATTCCGTCAACTTTAGAAACGATGTAATTGTAAAATATTTGAAGAATAATCG
>DGBF01000092.1:15089-15554 GCA_002384725.1 Flavobacteriales bacterium UBA4011 | reverse complement strand
ATACCACCGGCAACTGTAGTTGGAGATACTTGACCATCCTTAATAATTTTATCGAAGGCTTGGATCATCCCGATTACCGTACCCAAGAATCCTAACATCGGTGCAAGGGCAATAAACAATGAAAGCCAAGAAAGACCTTTTTCTAAAAGTCCCATTTGAACTCCACCATAAGAAACCACTGATTTTTCAACCATTTCGATTCCTTCGTCCGCTCGGTCCAACCCTTGGTAGTATATAGAAGCAATAGGTCCACGTGTATTTCTACACAAGTCTTTTGCCGCTTCAACTCCACCTGATTGCAAGGCAGTTTCAACCTCACCAACAAATTTTGCCGTGTTGATAGTAGATAAATTCAAATAAACGATACGCTCAATTGAAAGTGCAATACCGATAATCAAACAAATTAATACTGGAGTCATCCATACAACATCACCTTCAATGTACTGTTGCTTCAATGTTTGAATG
>DGBF01000092.1:5651-14866 GCA_002384725.1 Flavobacteriales bacterium UBA4011 | reverse complement strand
TCACCAGGAACTGCAAGGGATACATTTGTAAGTCCAAATGCTAAAACGGCTGTTAGAGCCAAAGAACTAATTATTTTTTTCATGTTCTAAAAGATTAATTTAATCGTACTATTCAAATTTATAAGTCAAAAATAAAAAATTATTTCACAAAGAGCGCAACAACGTTTTGCCAATCGCGAATTTCTAGAGATTCTGCTCTAAAAATACTTTTATACTTGCCTTTCAGCAATTTATTAGGACACCCACCTAAATTTAATTTCTTTTGCGTGACTTTCGTCACTTCTGGCGGAGAGAGAGGGATTCGANNAAAATTGCACCTGCTCTAAGGAGTTTGATTGGAACGCCGTTGTCAAGTCCCCGTAGGCCTCATGCTACCTGTATTAGAAGCGACTACACGCAGGCCATAGGGAAGTAATACAAAAAAAACAGCACTCAAGGTGCTGTTTTTCAATAATTTGCGGAGAGAGGGGGATTCGAACCCCCGGTACGGTTACCCGTACACGCGCTTTCCAAGCGCGCTCCTTCAGCCACTCGGACACCTCTCCTTTTTTGGGAGGGCTAAAGTACAAATAAATTAATACTGTACTGGTTCAAGAGACATTTTATTATAGGAAATATAATTGGTGATTTCACCTCTTAAATCCAAGGAGAATTGGAGAGCAAATTCTTCTTTTGACAAATTCTTACCAAGGAGATACATTGTTTTTGTTAAAGCCGCTTCGGTTGTCATATCATGTCCACTTAACACGCCTGATTTGTGAAAAAACGAACTTGTTTCATATTTTCCTTGATTCACAGAGCCTGATATGCATTGCGTTACGTTTATAACGATGCCTCCTTTCGTAAGATAATCTGAAATTAATGCCTGGAAATCTTTGTTGCTCATCGCATTGCCGGCTCCATACGTTTCTATGACAATCGCTTTCGATAAGGCAGCATCAAACAAGCTTTTATAGGCTTTGGCTTGAATTCCTGGGTATATCTTTAAAAGAGAAACCTGTTCATCAAATTTAGTGTTGATTTGAAAAGCCCCGTTTCCTCTTTTTTCAGATTCTACTCTATAATCGATATTCACGCCAGCAACAGCCAAATCAGGGAAATTTGGAGATTGAAAAGCCTCAAATTGATTGGCAGATACTTTTGATGATCGATTTCCTCTGTACAAAGAGTATTCGAAATAAACGGCTACTTCTTTTATGCGAGATTCGCCATTTTCATTTTTCGAGGCTGCAATTTCAATCGCGGTTATCAAATTTTCTTTCCCGTCTGTTCGTATAGTTCCAATCGGTAGTTGAGATCCTGTTAGAATAACCGGTTTGTCCAAGTTTTCCAACATGAAACTTAGGGCCGAAGCGGTGTACGCCATTGTGTCCGAGCCGTGTAAAACCACAAATCCATCGTGGTGTCCATAATTATCAAAAATCGTCTCTGCTATGTCCTTCCAATATCGTGGGTTCATTTCTGAAGAATCGATGGGCGTTTTGAAACTCGCACTTTTGAGTTCTACTTGCAGCCGATTCAGCTCGGGAACGTGTCGGTCAATCTCATTGAAATTGAAACTTTTCAATTCGCCTGAAACGGGGTCCGTGATCATTCCGATGGTTCCACCGGTGTAAATCAACAATATTTTGGGTTTCGCAGTCATCAATATTAATGGGAATAAGTCAAAGATATTATTTTTAGGAGTCGCTCTTTAGTCATCTGTATCGTTGGTTGAGTGAAGCGTCAAATCTTAAACAAGTTTTTCGCGTTGTTCGATGTGATTTCGGCCAATTCACTCAATTTTATCTGATGTGTGTCGGCCAATTTCTGAGCAGAATGAACAAGATACGAACTTTCATTTCTTTTTCCTCGATACGGAACCGGAGGAAGATAAGGCGAATCCGTTTCCATCATCATTTTTTCTAAAGGAACATTGGCCAGAACTTCATCCAAAGCTGCTTTCCTGTAGGTGATCACACCACCGATTCCCATGAAGAAATTTGGGTAGGATAATACTTTATTTGCTTGCTCACTATCTCCTGTAAAGCAATGAAAAACACCTGAAAGTCTCTCGTCTATTGTGTCATCGATAATTTCAAAAATTTCGTCGAAAGCATCACGTGCGTGAATGACTATGGGCAACTGGAGTTCTTTTGCCCAATCTATTTGTTGTCTGAAAGCTTGTTTTTGTTCTTCGATGAAGGTTTGATCCCAGTACAAATCCATCCCAATTTCACCAACAGCAATCATTTTGTGTGAAGAGAAATAGGGTTTCATTAAACTTAACTGCTCGGCCCAATCTGCTCCAACTGACCCAGGGTGCAGTCCCATCATAGCATAACATTGCGTAGGGTACTTTTCCACTAAGTCGAGCATGGGTTGAATGCTTTCTTTATCAATGTTGGGCAATAAAAGTGTTTCTACGCCATTACGAAAAGCGCGCTGTATCATTTCATCGCGGTCTTCGTCAAATTGCTCTGAATACAGATGTGTATGTGTATCGACCCACTTCATTAATAAAGAGAAATGCTGATGCCCAGTCGTAATACATTCAATTGGGTGCTCTCGGAATTTGTAAAGAGGTTTGAGAAGTTATATTCACTAAAAAGTGCATAATTCCTGAGGCCTAAGCGAATATGAGTTGAATATTGTAGCGGATTTTTATCTTGAAAATTGTAATCTTTAATAATTGTTTTACCGTCTGGATTCGACAAGCGAGTTGATTCATTGAAGGCAAATTGATATCCGATTTTCCCGCCAATATGTACTTTGAAATGTTTCCAGGCCTCTTTGTGAAACCTTAATTCTAAAGGAATAAAAAGTTGGTGAAAATTTAAAGATGTTCTGCCCTCCACCTGTGAGTTGCTATATTCAGTTGATTTTTCAGTGATATTATGAAAAAATGTTTCGTCGTGTCGAATATGAGTCCAATGATGGTTGATTCCCCAACCGAAAGAAACGGTATTTCCATCCGTTAAAGGAACATCGAAAATTAAATTCGTACCAAACCCGATTGATGTAGGTTTTACTTCAAAAGGGTTCAAATCGCCAGTCCAATCATTGTGCGTGATGTCAAAAACAAGACGATCGTATTTTCGCATTCGTTTGTCCTTTGCCTGACCTATTCCGTGGTAATACCACATGAATCCCGGCTGAAAACGAGAAGCTTCATCTTCGCCTTTGCTGTCGTATTGACCAAAAGTAGAATTGGACAAAACGAGCGATGATACAATAAGAAGGAGTGATTTAATTGTCATTTCAATAAGGTTTGTTGCCATTTCCAGGCGGATAACATGGCTTCTTCTATTGTTTTTTTGGACTCCCATTTCAAAATTTGTTTTGCTTTTTGCGCGTTCGCATAAATCGAAACGATATCACCTGGACGTCTATTACCAAAGGTATAGTTTAATTTTTTTCCTGAAACTTTTTCGAAAATAGTTATTAACTCGTGAACACTTGTCCCTTTTCCAGTGCCCAAATTAACGGCATCGAAAAATCCTTCACTGGCAATTGCTTTTGTTATTGCTGCTACGTGCGCGTCGCCCAAATCTTCCACATGAATAAAATCTCGAATACAGGTGCCATCTTCGGTAGGGTAGTCGTTACCAAAAACGGTTAACTGTTCCTGAATTCCAGCGGCAGTTTGGGTAATAAAGGGAACTAAATTATTCGGAATTCCGATGGGGAACTCTCCAATTATAGCTGAACTGTGCGCGCCTACAGGATTGAAGTAGCGCAGAGCGAAAATTTTGTGTGACGAGTTGGCCAATTGAAAATCCTTCAATATCTGCTCACTCATGAATTTCGTTTGTCCGTATGGCGAAGATGGAATTTGGAGTGGTGTATTTTCGTCCACTTCGCTCGTGTCTTCAGGTTCGCCATAAACTGTGCAAGATGAGGAAAAGACGATATTCTTAACATTTTTCTCAGCTGCCAGCTGCAACACATTCATCAAGCTAACCAGATTGTTTTGGTAGTACATTAATGGTTTTTCAACGCTTTCACCTACAGCTTTGTAAGCAGCGAAATGTATAATTCCATAAATAGATTGCTGCTCGAATATTTTTCTCAACACATTTATATCGCAACAATCAACTGCTGAGAATTGAATATTGGTTCCCGAAATCTCCTTCAATCTTTCGATTACGGAAGAATCAGCGTTTCGAAAATCGTCTACAATAACTGGGTTGAAACCATGCTGAAGCAATGCGAGTACAGTATGTGAACCAATATATCCAGCTCCTCCAGTTACGAGAATGTTTTTTTTGTCTTCCATTCGTTTTCAAAGGTAAAATAATTGCTTTAATTTGCAGCTATGGATGATAAACCACCAATTGATATTTCGCGTTTTCAATTGAAAAAAATAAAAGGGAAGTACATTATTAAATTTGGACTATACATCATCATTCTTTTATCTTTGTGGTTCTGGTATCAAAATCGCACGAATTCGCAAAAACCGGATCAGATTAAAAGCAAAGTAAAAACAGAAAACACTAACGATACTGAAATAGAAAATGTCACTATTGAACAATAGACACATTTAAACGTTCTCCTCTCCATGCAATTATTCTTATACATATTTATTTTTTGGATTTTCCAGCCAAATACGATTTTAACATCAAAAACCGACAATTATATTTCCGTTACCATTTCAGGTATTCATGAAGATAAAGGACAAATTAGACTTGGTTTATTTAAAAACGCCGCTTCGTTTCCTTTACAAGGCAAGCAGTACAAAGGGTATTTGATTGATGTGGAGAACAAAAAGGCCAGTATTAAAATTCACAATATTCCAAAGGGAACATACGCCATTGGTGTTATGCACGATACCAATACGAACGAAAAGCTAGATAAAAACTGGGTCGGATATCCGATTGAACTGTACGGCTTTAGCAACGATGCTAGAGCAACATTTTCTGCGCCGTCCTTCGAATCTGCTAGTTTTTATCACGATGGATCAACTACAATGACCATTAAAGTGTTTTAGCAGTTCGTAAGTATTGCCTTCGACTTCGCCCTTGCTGCCGACGTGGCACTCAGCTACTTTTCCATCTTTTACCGTAGTGCTCATTTCTTGAGCATACACGGAGGAAATATCTTTGATTGTTTTTGAAGCTTCCATTACTGCATTGTTTGTTGTGCCTTCCCAGCTAGTTTTTGAGTTTGCAAGAACATTGAATATAAGGTCTTTTTTCGTAAATATCAAGATGAAACAAGGCCGTTAACCTAAATTTAGCATCTAATTTCCTTACTTTTGCACGGAAAAATAAGTAAAAGCATGTTTCGAACACACACTTGCGGCGAATTGCGCCATACCGATATCAATACAGAAGTAACGTTATCCGGTTGGGTACAAAAATCGAGAGACCTTGGAGGTATGACTTTCGTGGATCTTCGCGATCGATATGGAATTACGCAATTGGCGTTTAATTTGGATGACAAACCTGAATTAACGGAAGTTGCAAGTAAATTGGGACGCGAATTTGTGGTTCAAGCTACTGGGAAAGTGATTGAACGTTCTTCGAAAAATAAAAACATTCCGACAGGTGAAATCGAGATCCTCGTGACTGAATTGAAAATTTTAAATGCCGCAAAAACACCTCCTTTTACGATCGAAGATGATACGGACGGGGGTGAAGAATTGAGAGCGCAATACCGTTATTTGGACTTGAGAAGAAAACCCGTACAAAACAAGTTGATGCTCAGAAATAAAGTCGCTTTGCAAACGCGAGTTTATCTTGACGGCGAAGGATTTTGGGATGTAGAAACACCTTATTTGATTAAATCGACACCGGAAGGAGCGCGCGATTTTGTTGTGCCAAGTCGTATGAACGAAGGTGAATTTTATGCTTTGCCCCAATCGCCTCAGACTTTTAAGCAATTATTGATGGTAAGTGGTTTCGACCGTTACTACCAAATCGTGAAATGTTTCCGCGATGAAGATTTACGTGCCGATCGTCAGCCCGAGTTTACACAAATTGACTGTGAAATGGCATTTGTGGACCAAGAAGATATTTTGAATATGTTTGAAGGATTGGTAAAACACCTTTTCAAAACGGTTCGTAATTATGAGTTTGATGGAGATTTTCTTAGAATGGCGTACTCTGAGGCAATGGAAAAATACGGTTCAGATAAGCCAGACATCCGTTTTGGGATGGAATTCGTTGACTTGACCACATTGACCCAAAACAAAGGATTTAAAATATTTGACGATAGCGAAGCCGTAATTTCTGTTTGTGCTCCTGGAGCAGCGCCTTATTCGAGAAAACAGATCGATGCAATTATTGATTGGGTGCGTCGTCCGCAAATTGGGGCCAATGGAATGGTGTATGTGAAATGCAACGATGATGGAACTTTCAAATCGTCTGTCGATAAGTTTTTTACACAAGAAGATTTGGCTGAATGGGCGAAAGCCGCCAATGCACAACCCGGTGATTTGATTTTGGTTTTGAGTGGCGAACTAGAGAAGACAAGAAAACAATTGAACGAATTGCGTTTGCACATGGGGAACGAATTGGGGTTGAGAAATCCGAATGAATTCAAACCACTTTGGGTATACGATTTTCCACTTTTGGAATGGGATGAAGAAAGTAATCGTTACCATGCCATGCACCACCCGTTCACTTCTCCGAAACCAGAAGATTTGGCCTTAATTGACACAGAACCCGGAAAAGTAAGAGCAAATGCCTACGATTTAGCCATGAATGGAGTAGAGTTGGGCGGAGGTTCCATCCGCATCCACGACCGTGCTTTGCAGTCCAGAATGTTTGATTTATTAGGATTCACTAAAGAAGAAGCGCAAGCTCAATTTGGTTTCTTGATGAACGCGTTTGAATACGGAGCACCACCACACGGAGGTTTGGCTTTCGGGTTAGATCGATTGGTTGCAACGATGGGTGGGTCAGAATCTATCCGTGATTATATAGCATTCCCGAAAAACAATTCAGGTCGCGATGTGATGATCGATGCACCTTCGCCTTTGGACAAAGGGCAGTTGGATGAGTTGGGGTTGGTTTTGAAACATTAAGGAATTAAGGTTTTCTTTTTGGAAGTGTTACGCTGTGTTTTTGGCTTTGGTGAAGTAGAAGAACGACAATACGTTAGCATTCCAAGCCCTTTAACACACAAATAACAAAACATAAATATTTTCGCCTATCTTTGCATCGTGAAAAGAATAACACAAATACTCAGTTTTATTCTTGCGGTGTTTACATTCGCTGGAAGTGTGGGTGTTGGTGTGTTCACACATTTCTGTCATGATGATGGGGTAGAACAGAGCTTCATTATTCCTCAATCGAATATGTGTGAGGATGAACATGAGGGGTTCGATGCATGCTATTCAGCAGAAGTTCACATCGACGAAAGTGATTGTTGCTCCGATCAAATTGACTTTTTTCAAGTAGAATTTGAAAATTTCGAGAGCAGTCAGCTCTTTTCTTTTTCCCCAGAAAAAGGTTTAGATATCCAATCTTTGGATTTAGATTTTACCGTGGCTTCCAACGAAGTTACGCCAAGTAATTATGTCAATCCTCCGCCTCTTCGGACGGGAAGACAAATTCTCATTCAACATCAGGTATTCAGAATATAGAAGTAAAGTGTAACATCATTTAATTGTTCACTTTATTAATTCTTTATACATGAAATTTATATTATTTTTTGGCGTTTTTTTGTTGTCTTTATATGGGCAATCACAAGTTCGTGGAACTGTCTACGGAAGTGATACAACAAAAACTAATGCCATTTACGGAGCAAGCGTTGTTTTGCTGCGTAGCCAAATTAAAATACGGACAGATGAAGACGGCAAGTTCGAATTTGTCCTTCCAAAAGAGTTGCCAGACACGATGGTAATTCAAGCAAGAAATCATCGTTCAGATACCTTAATCTTGACAAAAGACGATCGATTTTCCAATTATACAATTACCCTTTATTCAGATTTGCTTTTACCTGAGGTGATCGTATCTTTTAAGAAAGGTTCCAAAAGTATTTCCAAACTGAAAACCTTGTTAACAGAGGAAATTTCATCCGATGAATTAAAGAAAGCAGCATGTTGTAATTTGTCTGAATCGTTCGAGACAAATGCCTCTGTTGACGTGAGTATAACGGATGCTGTCTCTGGAGCCAAACAAATCCAAATGATGGGCTTGGCGGGTATTTATACGCAAATTCAAATGGAGAATATTCCTTATTTGCGTGGATTGGAAAGTGCCTTTGGATTAAATAGTATTCCTGGAACATGGGTCAATTCTATTCAAATTACGAAAGGTACAGGAACCGTTGTGAATGGCTACGAATCTATGGCCGGCTTGATCAATATAGAAATCAACAAACCAGATGAAATGGAGGAGCTTTTCGTAAATGGATACGGAAATATTTTCGGAAGGGGAGAGCTTAATGTTCATGGAGGACGAAAGATCAGTAAAAACAAACGTTGGTCCACGGGAATCTTTGCTCATGGTTCCACAACACAAGGAAAAATTGACAAAAATTCGGACGATTTTAAGGATCTTCCGACTGGATACAATGCTGCTGTTTTGAATCGATGGGCGTATCATGGTCCTCGATTTGAAACCCAATTTGGCTTCAATGGTTATATTGACGAAAAGATCGGCGGTCAACTATCCTATGAAAAAGGAGATAATCCTAGCGAACTTAACCGATATGGCGTTTTTAATAGAACTCAGCATGGAGATATTTATGGTAAAACGGGATTCTTATTTAAAAATAAACCGTATCGTTCCATTGGTGTTTTGTACAATGCGAAATACCAGGAAACAGATGCTGTTTTTGGCAGTAGACAATTTACGGGTATTGAAAGAAGAGGATACATTAATGCGATATACGACGATATAATTGGATCTACCATTCATAAAACGCGTATTGGAATCAGTGGTGTGTATGCCAATTTCACGCAACAAATGGATTCTTTGAATGATGACCGGGAAGAAATTATCCCTGGTGTGTTTGCCGAATATACCTATACGGGTCTTCGGTTGGTGAATGTGCTAGGTGCCAGACTCGATTATCACAACCTTTTTGGAGCCATGTTTTCGCCAAGAATGCATACCAAATATACCTTAACCGAATGGACGGATTTGCGTTTTACCGCAGGTCGAGGATGGCGCGTTCCGAATTATATTATTGATAATTTATCGCTATTGGCAACGGGACGAACATGGACTGCGCCGGTAGAAATCAAACCTGAAATGTCGTGGAATATTGGGGGGTCAGTCGTA
>DGBF01000092.1:0-5500 GCA_002384725.1 Flavobacteriales bacterium UBA4011 | reverse complement strand
ATTCATATTCTCATAGTTTCCAGGCAGAATTAACCTTGCCTTTGACGAAGATGTTGGATCTTAGAATGGCGTATAAGTATTTGGATGTGCAAGCCGAATTCAATGGCGAATTACAATCCAAAATGATGGTGCCAAAACATCGTGGATTTGTTAATTTAGGGTATCAATCAAGAAATAAACGTTGGATGGTCGATGCCACAACTTCTATTTTTGGAAAGTCTAGATTGCCTGTTACTTTGCTTTCAACTGGAGCTTACACAACACAAAACGAAAGTGAAATATTCCCGATGGTGAGTGGACAAATAACACACGTTTACAAACGTTGGGAATTTTATGTGGGAGGTGAAAATCTAACGAATTACACCCAGAATAATCCTATCTTTGATCCTCAAAACCCTTTTAGCACGACTTTTGATGCTACAAGAGTATGGGCACCAATACTAGGAACTATGATCTATGGTGGATTCCGATTTACGATTCCGCACAAAGAGGATGCTGAAGAAACAAAATAAAAGAAACAATTTTGACCAAATTGGTCACAAACAATAAAATAAAAAAGGAATATGAAAAATATAATAGCAATAGCATTTGTGATGTTCTCTTTAACATCCTTTGCTCAGAAAAAAGTACAAGAAGTGGTCATTCTAACTACAGCTGAATGTGGTTCATGTAAGGATCGAATTGAGTCCAAAATGAACTACACCAAAGGCATTAAATTTGCCGAGGTGGATGTTCCTTCTAAAAAACTAACCGTGAAGTTTAAAACGAAGAATTTTTCTTTGAAGGAAATTAAAGAAATGGTCGTTGCATTGGGGTATGATGCCGATGAAATGAAAGCAAACCCAGAAGCTTATGAAGCATTGCCTGCTTGCTGCAAAGTAGAGGGAATGCAACACATGGAATAGAAAAAATAATTTATAGAAGCCCGAATTGAATAATTTGATTCGAGCTTCTTTGAATTTGTCTTTCTAATTGTCGTAATTTTGTTCCAAAAATATTTACCATATAGTTTATGACGCATTTAAAGGGTTCAATTTTAGTATCGATTATTTTATTTTCTTTTCTATTTTCTTTCGGACAAACACCAACGATAGGGTTATTGTACGAAGCTCCAGGAATTAGTCCAGGATATACTCTCTTTACACCGGAAAATAGTGGTCAGGTCTTTTTGATTGATGAATGCGGCATGGTGGTTAATGAATGGTTATTTAGTGAGCATCCGGCCTTAACTTGTTATTTGCTCCCCAATGGTAACTTGCTTAGAGCAGGGAAAAACAACTCTTTGGAGTTAAGAGATTGGGATAATAATTTAACATGGTCTTTCTATATTGACTCAGCTGGAATTTCACAACATCACGACATAGAACCCCTGCCAAATGGCAACATTCTAATGTTAGTCCGTGATATTTATACCGAAGCAGAGTTGCTTGCAATGGGAAGCGATCCTGCCCTAAGCACTGGAGGTAGAAATTTCGAAAAAGTGGTTGAAATTGAGCCAATTGGAACAAACCAAGCGAATATTGTTTGGGAATGGAAATTTAAAGATCATCTTATTCAAGATTACGACCAAACAAAACCAAATTATGGTGTTATTGGGGCCCATCCTGAGTTGCTGAACATGAATTATGTTACAGGACTAGAGCCATATGATATGATTCATACAAATGCAATTGATTACAGTGCAGAATTGGATCAAGTATTGATTACTGCTAGACATACGAGTGAATTATACATTGTAGACCACAGCACAAGCGCAGCCGAAGCTGCATCACATGCAGGCGGAAATAGTGGCAAAGGAGGTGATTTTTTATGGCGATGGGGAAATCCAGAGGTATATCAGCCAGGATTGGGAATTCCTCAAAAGATTTTTCTTCCTCATGATGGGAAATTTGTTGACTCGTCTTACCCCGACAGCAATAAAATATCTGTTTTCAATAATCGAGGTGACGGAACCAATACATTCAGTTCAATTCATTTGATTGAACCTGTCATGTCAGGAAATGCATATACGCTCGGATCACTTGGTTTTGGCCCAACTGATTTTGATTGGTCATGGACGGATGATATTCTCGGCACTCCGTTTTATGAATCTAAAAAATCAGGGACACATGCTTTGCCCAACGGGAACATATTGATTTGTGAGAACAGCCGTGGAAGAATTAGTGAAGTCACCAAAAATGGCGAAATCATTTGGGTGTACATTAATCCAGCTGCTGCCTCTATTAACACGCAGTATTCGGACCCTTTTGCTGTTTTAAATTTTATTTTCCGTGCAGAGAAATATCCAACAGATTTCGTTGGATTTTTTGGAAAGGATTTGACACCAACCGGCATTATTGAAAATGTGAACATGAAATCGGATACTTGTGCTGGATTGCTTAGCGTCGTGGAAAATTATTTGGATGCTATTCGGATAGTTCAACCTTCTATAAATGGAGAAATTGTGTTTTCCGAGTCGATATTTTTGGATAAAGTTGAACTTTATGATATGAAAGGAAACCTTGTTTTAGAGACCTTAAATTTCAATGGTGAAAGAATTTCTTTTGGAATGGAGAAAGGAGTATACTTGATGATGCTTCGTTCAAATGGTCATCTTAGGACAATGCGTGTCCTGCACCTGTGATGTTATTGGGATATATTGCAAAGTCATTTCGCTTTGACATCAAAAAAAGCTATTTATGAGCCTTTGGCGTATGATCTTTAAAATTTTACCTAACTAGGTGTTTTATCCTTCTTTTGAATCCTTTTTTTAATTAATTTTGCCTTCGTTTAAAAATAAAGAAGAATGTCATATTTGTTTACATCCGAGTCCGTTTCAGAAGGACACCCAGATAAAATTGCTGATCAAATTTCAGATGCATTAATCGATCATTTTATGGCTTTCGATCCTCAATCGAAAGTAGCGTGTGAAACTTTAGTTACAACTGGACAAGTTGTTTTGGCTGGAGAGGTGAATACCAATACTTACTTAGATGTACAATCTATAACGCGTGAAGTAATCCGTAAAATCGGTTACACGAAATCGGAGTACATGTTCGAGGCGAACTCTTGTGGAATATTTTCTGCAATTCACGAACAATCTCAAGATATCAATCAAGGAGTTGACCGTTCAAGCCCAGAAGAGCAGGGTGCAGGTGACCAAGGAATGATGTTTGGATACGCGACGAAAGAAACGTCCAATTACATGCCTTTGGCATTGGATCTTTCGCACAAAATTTTGCAAGAAATGGCGGGTATCCGACACAACGAGCCGGAAGTAATTGATTATTTGAGACCTGATGCTAAATCGCAAGTAACTATCGAATATTCTGACGATAACGTACCGCAAAGAATTGATACAATAGTTGTTTCTACACAACACGACGATTTCGATACGGAACCCGTAATGTTGGCGAAAATCAAGAAAGATATTATTGAAATCGTTATTCCCAGACTAAAAGCGAAATTACCTGCTGAACTTCAGGCTTTGTTTAACAACAAAATACAGTACCACATTAACCCAACAGGGAAATTCGTTATTGGAGGACCTCACGGAGATTCTGGATTGACAGGTCGTAAGATTATCGTTGATACATACGGAGGAAAAGGGGCACACGGAGGTGGAGCATTTTCTGGAAAAGATCCATCGAAAGTAGACCGTTCGGGCGCGTATGCAACACGTCATATTGCGAAGAACATGGTAGCAGCTGGTTTGTGTGATGAGGTACTTGTGCAAGTGTCTTATGCAATTGGTGTCGCTAAACCATGTGGAGTTTTCGTTAATACATACGGAACGTCAAAAGTAGACATGACAGATGGAGAAATTGCTCGTAAAATTGAAGGTATCTTCGATATGCGTCCGTACTTTATCGAACAACGATTGAAATTGAGAAATCCTATTTATTCTGAAACGGCGGCTTATGGTCACATGGGTAGAAAGAATGAAGTAGTTACGAAGACGTTTAGAGCGCCAGATGGGACAACAATTACTCGCGAAGTAGAATTGTTCACTTGGGAGAAGTTAGACTTCGTAGATCAAATTAAAAGTGCTTTTGGATTGTAAAGAATTCAAATTAAAATAATTTAAAAACGCTTCTCAATTAGGGAGGCATTTTTTTTGAAACTTGAAGGGTTTAAGTGGATTGAACTTAATTTCACCTTAATTTCTTCATGTTTAACTTTTAGTCAATATTGTCTTAAAAGAAAATCGACGCAAAACCTAGACCTTAGTTCCATGAATTATTCAATTGTACTTTTATCCCTTTGTTTGGCATATTTCAGAAAACCTTAGTTAGCAGTGTTTTTTGGAATGATTATCGCCTTAATTGCCTTCGGATTCTTGCTGGGTGTAATGTCCATTTTCTGTTAACAAACAATAATTTTCCAGCAATTTGCAATTTGCCAATCCATTAATTATCCCTATCCTCAAACGTCTGATCTTGCTTCTTGTTAAAAGCCCGAATCCCGAAATAGATGATTAAAATAATGGAAACCAAAAAGAAAAGACCTTCAAGGCTCAAAATAATACCGGCTAACCAACTCATTATTTAAGTTTTACGGCTGTTCCATAGGCCATGACCTCCGATGCGCCTTGGGTGATCATACTCGTCGTGAACCGAATATTTAATATGGCATCAGCACCAACACTTGCTGCGTCTTTCATCATGCGCTCCATTGCCTGTTCGCGTGATTGAGCTTGCAGTTTGGTGTACTCTTCAATTTCACCACCCACGATATTTTTCAATCCTGCGAAAAAATCCCGACCGATATTTCGTGCGCGAACGGTGCTACCACGACATATGCCTATAATGGAATCTATTTCTCTACCTGGAACCGTTTCTGTTGTTGTAATGATCATTTGATTGAATTTAGCGTAAGTTTATTTTGTGAATTATTGAACTATTCTCAAGTTGAAGAAAATAAATTCCGTTGTTCAATGAAGGTGTTATCATTTGTCCAGATTCAATTTCTGAAGTAACATAAATGGTTTTGCCCATCATATTTCGCCAAATGATTTTTTGGCCTATCCAAGATTCGGGTAGGTTAATCTGTTCACCAGCCGAAATTGGATTGGGATAAAGTAGCGCCTTGTTTTTATCATTTTCAGAAAGATTCGCAAAACCAATTTGCCCTTTACGGTAAACGACTTTTCCATTTGTTGCATCTTGATAAATGAGATGAATAATACCATCTTTTATCCGAATATCAGGATTGGTTTGAATTCCATTTGTCAGAACATTCGCCTGCTGGTGACTGGTAGTCAAATCGATTAGATTGTTCGAGTTAGCAAATGCCGTGAAAATTTCTAAATTATTGGAAACATATTCTGCCCAAGCGACTACCACCAAATTGTTTTCAGTTGCAATACGAGGAAAGTTCTGATTACCTAATGGAGAAACCGTAAGTGCTTGTTTTTCTTGATACAGAATTGATCCGCCTAAAGTGCTTCGAGAAACAAAAACTTGTTCGTTACCTGCTCCGCCGCTCATGAAAGTGGAGAATAAATCAGAACCTTGTATAG
>DGBF01000183.1:7620-8873 GCA_002384725.1 Flavobacteriales bacterium UBA4011 | reverse complement strand
GATTTCAATTGAAGGAAGTATTTATGGACAAATAATTTCCTTCACGCTTTGGATAAACATGATGTATCGCCCCATTCGACAATTGGCGGATAAATTTAATGTACTTCAACGAGGCACAGTAAGAGCAGAACGGGTATTTGAAATCTTGGATTTAAACGAACATGTTCAAAACAATGGTAGTGACACCAATGTTGATTTTAACAAAGACATCCGCTTTCAGAATGTTTATTTCGCTTATAAAAAAGAGGAATATGTCCTGAAAGATATTGATTTAACCATCGAAGCCGGTTCAACCGTTGCATTCGTCGGAGCTACGGGAGCTGGTAAATCGTCGATCGTAAATTTAATCGGTCGGTTTTACGATTTTCAGAAAGGAAATATTTTCCTGGGAGAAAAGAACATTCAGGATATTGATTTAAAGCATTTGCGAAGTAATATTTCTATTGTGCTTCAAGATGTATTCCTTTTCTCAGATAGCATACACAACAACATTACGCTGGGTGACCCAAATGTAACAAGAGAGCAAGTAATTGAAGCGGCAAAGGCGGTTAATGCGCATCAATTTATCATGAAACTTCCAAACGGATATGATTACAATGTGGGTGAAAGAGGTGGTGTGTTATCTGTGGGGCAACGGCAATTGATTTCTTTCATTCGCGCCTATGTTTTTCAACCGAAAGTCCTTATCTTGGATGAGGCAACTTCGAGTGTCGACGATCAATCGGAAGAGTTGATTCAGGAAGCGACCCAAAAATTGACAAAAGGAAGAACATCGATCGTTATTGCGCATCGTTTATCAACTATTCAATCGGCAGATAAAATTGTCGTTTTAGAGAAAGGTGAAATCATGGAAATGGGTTCACATGCAGAATTAATGAATAAAAACGCATATTATAAAAACTTGCATGATATGCAGTTTTCAGAAGATAAATAAATTATGGTTGGATTAAAAGTGGGTGGGGTGCCTGAGCATTTCAATTTACCGTGGAGGCTTGCAATTGAAGACGGTAAATTTAGAGAGTTTGGCTTGAATTTGCACTGGGCCGATATGGGTGGTGGAACTGGACAAATGATTCGCGGATTAGAAACCAAATCCATCGATATTGCTGTTTTATTAACCGAAGGATGTACAAAAGCAATTCTACAAGGTTTGGATGCTACGATTGTTCAGGTCTACGTCACGAGCCCATTGCACTGGGGTGTTCACGTGCCTTATACCTCCGACATTCAATCCATTGAAGATCTAAAAGATA
>DGBF01000183.1:7225-7423 GCA_002384725.1 Flavobacteriales bacterium UBA4011 | reverse complement strand
CAGGCTCGCATTTGATGAGTTATGTGCTTTCGCATCAACAAGGATGGCCGACCGACAACTTAAAATTCAATGTTGTTGGCGATATTTACGGCGGTCTTTGGGCTTTAGAGAATAACGAAGCGCAAGCATTTTTGTGGGAAAAATACACGACCTATCCGTTTACAGAACAGAAAAAGTGCCGATACGTTGAAGAAGTGG
>DGBF01000183.1:6658-6969 GCA_002384725.1 Flavobacteriales bacterium UBA4011 | reverse complement strand
GACACCTTGGCCTTGTTTTGTTATTGCTGTGCGAAATGAAGTTTTAGATGAACACAAAGATTTAATCGATAAAATGTGCTTGGCTGTCAATAAACGCGCCGGAGAAATGCTCACGGATCCAAATATTATTGATATCATTTCATGGCGGTACAATTTACGCTCAAGTCATGTCCAGAACTGGTTAAATGAAACGGTTTGGAACTATGAGGGAATAGAATATCCTTTGGCTTTCAATAAAGTGGTCAATTATCTTAAAATGCTCAATTTGATTTCTGATGAAGAAGGAGAAGATTGGCGTGAAAAATTATTTA
>DGBF01000183.1:0-6554 GCA_002384725.1 Flavobacteriales bacterium UBA4011 | reverse complement strand
ATGGCGTGAAAAATTATTTAAATAATCTAAACTTCGAGAGAAGTTATTTGTTCATCAACTATGTCAAAAAAGAAAACGGGTGTATTGTTAATTCAATTGGGAACACCTGATAGTCCGAAAACACGAGATGTAAGAATCTATTTACGTGAATTTCTCAATGATCCGCGTGTAATTGATATTCCATGGTTACCCCGAAAATTACTAGTAAACGGAATTATTGTTCCTTTTAGAGCTCCGAAATCTGCAAAAATATATCAAGAGCTTTGGGATATGACGGACGATGGAATTTCTCCTTTGATGACCCATACAGAGAAGGTAAAGGAATTGCTTCAAGATAGATTGAAAAATGATAATGTGATCGTTGAAATGGCGATGAGGTATCAGAATCCTTCTATGGACTCCGTTCTCTCAAAAATGAAAACGGCCAATTACGACGAAATAATTATTTTGCCTTTGTTCCCCCAATATGCCAGTGCATCGACAGGTTCAGCCATTGAAAAGGCGTTGGATATCATCCGCAAATGGTGGGTGATTCCCAATATCAAAGTGATTTCCCAATTTTATGATAATGAAGGTTATCTAGATAGTATCGTCGAACGAACAAAAGAGTTTCATTTGAAATCGTACGATCACATTTTGTTTTCTTATCATGGTTTACCGGAACGACAAGTCGATAAGGTGTATGAAGAAGACACTGATTTGTGCACCGATCAACCTTGTGAATCGGAAATTAATGACAAGAACAAGTTTTGTTACAAAGCGACTTGTTTTGCTACCACTCGATTACTTGCTGAAAAATTAGGATTGAAAGAAGAAGATTACACCGTTTGTTTTCAGTCTCGATTAGATAAAAAATGGCTGACTCCTTTTTCTGATAAAATAGTGGAAGAAAGAGCGAAAAAAGGTGACAAGAATTTATTGGCCTTCAGTCCTGCATTTGTGGCTGATTGTTTGGAGACCTTAGTTGAAATTGGTGGTGAATACCAAGAAATTTTTGAAGAACACGGCGGCGAAAAAGTACAGTTGGTTCCTTCGAGCAACTCTCATCCGAGGTTTATTGATGGATTGGAAGAGTTGGTGAGGGAGAGAATGTAGGCTTCGACTCCGATCAGCCTTCGCTAACTTGATTGTTTTTATTAACAAGCGCACACTGAGCGTAGTCGAAGGAAAGTCCAGAGAGGTTATTCATCCAAAGTTTTGTTAAACATTTCTGCCTCTTTCCTTGTTTATTTTTTATTGTAAAATCTACTCCGTATCTTTGCAAACGTTTTAAGAATAAGAATTTTAGAAAAATCAACATATGAGTAATACAGCTGAAAAATTAGCTTACAAAGTAAAAGACATCAGTCTAGCAGATTGGGGTCGTAAAGAAATTAGAATCGCCGAAGCAGAAATGCCAGGTTTGATGTCACTTCGTGAAGAATTCGGAGCGTCTAAGCCATTGGCTGGTGCACGTATCGCAGGATGTTTGCACATGACGATTCAAACTGCCGTTTTGATCGAAACATTGGTTGAATTGGGAGCTGAAGTAACATGGTCTTCATGTAATATCTTCTCAACACAAGATCAAGCTGCCGCGGCAATTGCTGTAACAGGAGTTCCAGTTTTTGCTTGGAAAGGTTTGAACGAAGAAGAATTCGACTGGTGTATTGAGCAAACATTGTTTTCATTTAAAGACGGTAAGGCGTTGAACATGATTTTAGATGATGGTGGTGATTTAACGAACATGGTTTTTGATCGTTTCCCAGAATTGACAAAAGACATCAAAGGCTTATCTGAAGAAACGACAACTGGCGTTCATCGTTTGTACGAGCGTAAGAAAAACGGAACTTTGGTTATGCCTGCAATCAACGTGAATGATTCAGTTACAAAATCGAAATTCGATAACAAATACGGATGTAAAGAATCATTGGTAGATGCGATTCGTCGTGCTACAGATACAATGATGGCTGGAAAAGTAGCTGTTGTTTGCGGATATGGTGACGTTGGTAAAGGATCAGCTGCTTCATTGCAAGGTGCTGGTGCTCGTGTTATCGTTACAGAAATTGACCCGATTTGTGCGTTGCAGGCTGCAATGGACGGATTTGAAGTTCGTAAATTAGAAAATGTTGTTGGTGCAGTAGACATAGTTGTTACCACTACAGGAAATAAAGACATAGTTCAAGGACACCACTTCGAAGCAATGCGCGATAAAACTATCGTTTGTAACATCGGTCACTTCGATAACGAAATCGATATGGCTTGGTTGAACAAAAACCACGGCACTTCAAAAATCGAAATTAAACCACAAGTTGATATGTATACCATCAATGGTAAAGACATTATCATGTTGGCAGAAGGTCGTTTGGTAAATTTAGGATGTGCAACTGGACACCCTTCTTTCGTAATGTCGAATTCATTTACGAACCAAACATTGGCACAATTGGAATTGTGGAACAACACAGACCAATACGAAAATGATGTATACACGCTTCCGAAACACTTGGATGAGAAAGTAGCTTATTTGCACCTTGCGAAAGTCGGTGCTGAGTTAACTGAGCTTCGTCCTGAACAAGCTTCGTATATTGGAGTAGAGGTTTCTGGACCATACAAGCCAGAGCACTACCGCTATTAATCTGACGTTTTACGTTAGGAACCAATAAGTTTGACTCCGAAGGAGTCAAACTACAATATCCCGTGGTGAGAATCACGGGATATTGTAGCTTTCAGGCCTTTTTTTTGCGACACCGAAGGTGTCGAACTTTTCTCAAGTTTAAATTTCTCGACTACTCCTACTCCAAATACTCCAAATCAAAATCCACATCATTTTCTATCAGCATTCTTCGCATTTCATCTATCGAACTGATCTCTCCATGATGAACTTCCTTATTTTGAGCATATCGAACCAAGTTTTCTCTTACCTCAATTGAATAAGAAAAAGCACTATAACCAACTTGCCAGCTGATAAAATCAGGAAATAGATTATGTTCTTTTATCATTTTTGAAGTGACTAATTTGATGTCTTTTACCAAGTTGGCCATAGCAATAGATTGGATGCAATCTAAAAACAATCGATAAATCCATAGTCGATTCGAAATTACGTGATAAGTGATTCATACGCTGCTTGAATTTCAATAAACTTTTCTTCTGCCATTTTTTGCTGTGAACTAGACGCATTCACAAAAATATCCGGGTGATGAACTTTGACCAATTTCCGATATGCCTTTTTTATCTCTTCCTTCGTGGCATTCGCCGAAACTCCTAGAATTTCACAAGCATATTTATTTCCTTTCGTTTTGGTCTCAGGATTCTGTTTTTTTTCTTGTTTTTGATAATAGAAAGCAAAAATGGACAAGATTTGTGTCAAATGGGAATCTTTTAATTCCAATTCTATATTTATCTTTTTTAAGAAAATCAATTCTTCTCGTGATAGATTTCCGCTGACCATTGCCAATCCCGTCAAGAAATAGACAATTTGAGACCGACCGCCTTCCGATGGAACATGCTGCTTCAACCAAGAAGTCACGGTTTCTGTACGAATTGGGTGTCGGAAAGAAAAGACCAAAGAATCGCTAAAGTTGTAATTGGCAAACTTAAAATATCGTGCAAAATATTGATTGATAAATTGGACTTTTCCCTTGGTCGTCTGGTAGTCGATAATCATCAATCGTGCGCCTAAAGCGAGATATGCCTCCAAGAAATTATCCTCCTTTGGAGAAAGATAAGGAGGAAAGATGCCTTTCTTCCATAATTTAACCGACTTATTTCTTCTAATGACGTAAATAATAGACAGTACAAGTGGGAGGAAGAACAAGACCGCAACCACCCAAGGATTCATTTGAGGCAAAGTTTCTAGGTTGAGTGAGTAAGTGCACATAGTCTTTGTCGAAAATAAGTATTTTTTCGTTGTTAGCTTTCATCATTTCGCAGTGTTTCTCGCTATATCTTTTGTAGTTTTGCAGGAATTTAGAAATGAGAATAATCAACAACATCAATTGGTCTTCTTTCAAAACAATTCTATTCGTAGGATTAGTTCTACGGTTAATCGCAGCTATCTTTTCGAAAGGGTATGGCATGCACGATGATCATTTCTTGGTCATTGAAGCTTCGGCTTCGTGGGTAGATGGATTTGATTACAACGGCTGGCTTCCGTGGTCAGAAGGAAGCAGGGGAGTGCCCGAGGGACACAGTTTTACATACGTCGGATTGAATTATTTCTTTTTCGCCATTCTCAAGTTTTTTGGAGTCGTCAATCCAATGGCTCAAATGCTCTTAAATAGAATCGTTCACGCTTTAGTTTCTATTCTCGTTGTTTATTTCGGGATAAAAATTACCGAACGACTTTCCAATAGAAAAAATGCCGTTATCGTAGGTTGGATTTTGGCCGCACTATGGCTCATGCCGTTACTGTCTGTCAGAAACCTCGTTGAATTGATTGGCGCCCCCTTCTTACTTTGGGGAGTTTGGTTGGCGATTCGAAACACCAATAAACTCGATTTACTTTATGCAGGTTTGATTATCGGTCTTGCAGCAAGTTTTCGTTACCAAATTGGCGTTTTTGCGCTTGGAATGGCCGCCATTTATTTCTTTCGTTACGAATGGAAAAAGTTCGTTCAATTTTGTGTTGGTGTTTTATTAACCTTCGTTTTTACTCAAGGTTTTGTCGATTACCTCATTTGGGGTTACCCATTTGCGGAAATAATCGGTTACGTGGTGTATAACATGAATGAAGGTACAGGCTATTTGCCCAACACCAATTATTTCATGTATTTCTATGTGCTTTTTGGAGCGCTCCTTTTTCCAATGGGAATTCTTGCTTTTTTCGGATTTCTCAAGACCTACAAATCGCATCTGATCATCTTTATTCCAACGGTAGTTTTCCTATTGTTTCACACGCTCTATCCGAACAGACAAGAGCGGTTTGTATTGACTATTCTTCCTTTCGTGATTATTCTCGCCGTTATAGGCATAGAAATGCTCCGAAAGAAAGAGTTTTGGAATAAATTCTGGAAAATATCTTGGGTCAGCTTTTGGGTGTTAAATATTCCGTTGTTGCTGTTTTTGACTTTCTCTTCAACAAAAATTTCTAGAGTCGATGCCATGTATTCCCTCTACGAAAACGGGCACGAGAAAGAAAATATTTTGTTGGAAGCATCTGGTGAAGAAGAAACCGCCCTGATGCCGAAGTTCTATTCTAAAAGTTGGTACTCGAATTTTGTGCCCAGAGAAAACCCAACCGATACCATCACAATTGAAAAAGGATATCATTTCGATTACATTTTCTTTTTTGGCGAAGATGATTTAGACAAACGATTGGCGGAATACAAGCAACAGTATCCCAAAATGACCTTGTTGAAGAAATGTGAACCCAGTCCTGTCGATAGGCTTTTGCGTTGGATGAATCCGCGTAATTCCAATGAGTACATCGAAGTGTGGGAAACGAATTTGAGGTGGTAGAACGAATCCCCAATTCGGTTTCGAATTGAGGATTCTAGTTCTAGAGTTTCCTTTTAGTTCTTGATGATTTTAGAAGAGAAATTTCCTTTGCTTGTCGTTCCTTGTAACAAATAGGTTCCAGAAGCCAAATGGGCTATGTTTAATTCACCTATTTTTTGCTCCAATAAAACTTGTCCGGAAAGATTCAAGATTTGAACGAATTGAATATTTCCTTCTGTTTGAATCGTCAAATGATCGGTAGCAGGATTCGGGTAAACGGATACTTTAACCTTGTCCAATTCTTGTATTCCTGCCGTATTTTGGAAATAATAATTGTTTTCGTCAATAGAGAAAAGACCAGGAGTGCCAATTCCTTGTTTTTCTTCCCGTTTTATTAAAAATCCATCTGAGTCATATTGATACAAATTCAGTTCTATAGTATCACCAGCAACGGTCAATAGGTATTCTGCAATTTGATTTTGAGCGGTATATTGAAAATATCCGTTCGCATAAATATATGCGGTTGGCGTGTTGTTGGCCACATCGTAAGCAATAAAACTTGTAGGATTGGATCCCGTATAACCATAAGTCACACGATAAAGCCATTCAAGACCACTTCCGTTATCAAAAAACAAGTCGCAATTTTGTACGTTGTTTCCAATCCAAGAAATATCTGTTTTGGAATCCTCGATTAAGGTACTTGATTGCCAATCTAATGAATAACTTTTGTATTTGATTAGCTTGTTCGTTCCTGTCTGATACCAAGACGTGTCTGTGTAGTCTAGAACAACGCTTGGTGTAAATTGGTAAAACGAGCGTGTTAATTGGTTGCCAAGCGCATCGTAAGAGTACGTCGTGCTGTCTACCGTCTCCCAAATACTTGAATTATCGACTTGAGATTTACTTACTGTCTTTAACCCTGAAGCGTCGTAAGTGTTCAAAACTCGATAGTTACCATCCGTGTTGGCTTCCGTAATTTGATTAAAAACCACTGTATTTTGGATGGTTGAAATTAGACTCAAAGGATACGAACTTCCCGAATATCGCAAAACTTGATCGCAAGGAACGTCCGTAATTTCAGGTTGAACGAAGTACATGATGTCTCCGGTAAAATCAAATTTCAATTTAAATTCGTTGAG
>DGBF01000042.1 GCA_002384725.1 Flavobacteriales bacterium UBA4011 | reverse complement strand
TATTGGAATCGCAGGAAATTGAGAATAAATTTCGTTTTGATTACAACAAATTTGTCAAAGGGTGGAAATACTCCTTTGGGGTGGTGGGACAATATGTAAAGTACAATGCCAATCTGTACAATAAGCTGTCGAACGAAATTATTGATTCGTCTGGAAACACGTTATCTCCTGCCATCATTATCGAAAATAATTCGGCGATTGAATTCTTCAAGTATGGTGCCTTTGGGCAGATTTCCAAGGAGTTTTTTAAAGATAAACTGTTGGTGTCTGCCGGTATTAGAACCGATATGAACTCCTTCACAGACAATGGTAACAACCCTTTCAATACCTTGTCACCACGAATTTCCGCTGCGTATCATCTTTCCAAAAAATGGGATCTTACGGCGTCCATTGGTAGTTACTACAAAATACCAACCTACACCACATTGGGGTATAGAAATGCTGGTAGTGACTTGAGTAATCGCTCCTTAGATTACATTCAATCGGATCATTATGTATTGGGTACGCAATGGCTTCCAACGACAGGATTGCGCATCACTGTGGAAGGATTCTACAAAGATTACAGTAACTATCCTGTTTCTCTCATAAATGGAATTTCATTGGCCAATCAAGGACAAGAATTTGGCGCCGTTGGAAACGAAGAAGTTACAAGTATTGGCAGTGGTCAGACCTATGGTTTTGAAGTTTTCTTGCAACAAAAATTGGTGAAAAATATCTTTTATGTTTTTAGTTATTCACATGTACGCTCGCTCTTTTCGGGTCAGGATGGCGAATTGATTCCTTCAGCTTGGGATAGTAAACACTTACTATCAACCACTTTTGGTTGGAACTTTGGCAAAAACTGGAAATTGGGATTGAAATATCGTTTTTCTGGTGGTGTTCCATACACTCCTTTCGATTTAGTGGCATCTCAACAAGCATATGCCGTTAGTGGCAATGGTGTTCTTGATTTTCAAAATGTAAACTCTGAACGTCTTCGTTTTTTCAATCAGTTGGACTTTCGTTTAGATAAAATAGTTAACCTTAAAAAGGTGAGTTTTAATTTCTATGTGGACATACAAAACATTCTTGGGTTTGATCAGGAGACACCACCTTTCTATACTTTCAAGCGAAACGAAGACAATACTGGATTCGCCACAACGGATGGACAACCCTTGCAATCAAGCGGTTCAAATGCTATTCCAGTGCTGATTGCGAACGATCAGTCTACTGTGACACCAACTATAGGTGTGATTTTCGAATTTTAAGTACTTCGGTCTATTCATTCAAAACCATATTCTCCTTTTAATGCAAGGAATGATAATAAGCGATTGAAAATTAATATCTTACGCCTATGTCAGGATAATTTATTAACTTTACATAATTAATTTATACAATATTATTATGAGTAACGGAACAGTAAAATTTTTCAACCATTCAAAAGGATTTGGATTTATCACACCTGACGAAGGAGACAAAGATGTATTTGTGCATGCAAATGGACTTGTCGATGAAATTAATGAAGGCGACAAAGTAAGCTTCGATATAGAAGAAAGCCCTAAAGGATTGAACGCGCTTAATGTAAAGCAAGCGTAATTAAGACTTTCAAATTATTAAAGAAGCCTTTCATCACTGATAGGTTTTTTTTTGCCCAATATTTTAATTCCATACTTCCTGAGCAGCCCAAGCTGTCAATCATATTTCAGGGCAATAAAGGTCGGTCAACGCTTTTAAAATGTATTGAATAAATGTATCTTGGCGGCCGATTAAAAGGTAAAAATAATGAACGACAATAAAATACTTGAATATATTAAAGAGGTACTAAAAAATAGACCTTCAGACTGGTTGAATCTAACGACCTATCGTTTAGATATTTATGATGAAAAAATGGCCAAAATGCAATTTTTGGACCAGTTCGAGGCCTTGTATAAAGCAAATAATTCAGGAACATCAGGGCTTAGCGAAATTCCAACTGCATACGATTACATCCGCTTGGGACATCCTTTGTCGTGTATATTGGAGTGGGGAATGGCTCATTTTCACAAGCTAAAACCTGAAAGTGTTATCAGTTTTTCATCACAAACGGTTCCCGTTTTAGCTGTTCTTCGAAAGAATTTAATGGAGAAACGCAAGACGCAAATCTTGTACACGGGCAAATTACCTCACTTTTTTGATGCCGAAGTAATACAGAAAGTTTACGGGTATTCCTTTGATTTAAAGCAAATTGAGAAAGACGGACCGATTCCAATTTTTGACGGAACTACTGTCTTCATTAACCAAGAAGATGGATGTGGCAAAACGAATCTTCCAACAGAAGTGGATTTCTACATCAGTTTATACGATAATATTGGAAGTGTTTTAATCATCAATGGTGAGAAAAATGAAAGTTATACTTCTGAAATCCAACATGTTCGAAGAAGAGAAACCATCGCCATGACACCGGCCAATTCACTTGTCGCTTTACAATCGCTTGTGCAGAATGCTACTTTTGAGAAAAAAGAAAGTGCAGTGGAAGCCAATCATGCTAGTGTTTTACGTTCAGTTAAAGAAATCACAGGTTCAACAACCAAAGCACTTATAGCTTCCAGCGGATTATCGATGCAATATGCGATTATGATGGGGCTTATTCACGACGCGCTCGAGAATCACAAGGGAAAAGCCATCAAGTTTATCGTTCCTCCGAATTGTTATGGGGGCACAAACGACCAAGCCAGACGAGTAGCAGCCTGTATCGACAATGTAGAAGTGGTGGATTTAC
>DGBF01000004.1:8463-15226 GCA_002384725.1 Flavobacteriales bacterium UBA4011 | reverse complement strand
CTCAATATTTTCATTTCAAAATAAGTAATCCATTTATTAAACATTTACCATCTCTGATTCTATTGGCTCTTTGTGCTTTTATAGCATATTCATCCATTTAATAAATAAGTATGTCTGTAATTACAATAGTTACTTTAATATCAAGTTTTTCCTTTTTTACTTACGCTTTTTCATATTTTAAGACACCACATATGAAAAACGAGTTTAAGCGGTTTGGTTTAGAAAAAATAGGATTAACAATCGTTTTGTTAGAAATTACGGGAGCTCTAGGTTTATTAGTTGGACTTAAATTTTATTTTTTTCTTATGATTTCATCTCTAGGTCTTGCATTACTAATGTTAGCTGGCCTCATTGTAAGAGTAAAGTTAAAAGATAGCATTTGGATTTCTTTACCAGCTTTTTTTTTAATGATGTTAAATACATACATTTTTTGGTTGTCCATGAATTTAATTAAATAAAAAATAGCAGAAATATTAATTTTATACCCAGTTGAAAATTGTCTAAACCAACAACTGTATTGCTTTATTTTAATAAAAATTCAATCAAATTAGAACCAATAAAGTCGGCTGCACCTCTAACCAGAATTCTTTGATTTTTACTTTTTGGTTAATCCATTATCTATCACTATTCAGCTTAAAAGTAACCAAAAGTTTCAGATGTTTTCTTCTTTTTCACCTAAGGATAACTAAAAGTACAATCTAATAATGACCGCTTAAATTGTCTATCTTCGTTCAATGGAATTCTTAGACCCCAAATTAGACGAATATGCAGGAACTCACACTTCCGTAGAAAGCGAATTACTCAATAAAATCAACCGTGAAACACATCTTGAGGTGCTACAACCACGCATGTTGTCTGGGCATTTGCAAGGTCGTTTTTTAAGCATGATTGCAAAACTGTCGCGTCCTACTCGAATTTTAGAAGTGGGGACCTATACGGGTTATTCGGCTTTGTGCATGGCCGAAGGTCTTTCTGAAAACGGTAAGCTAATAACAATTGACATCAACGAGGAATTGGCGCCAAAGATTCAAGGGTATTTTGATGAAAGTCCATGGAAAAAACAAATTGACCTAAAAATCGGAGACGCAACCCAAATAATCCCTGGTCTAAATGAAAAATTTGATTTGGTCTTTATCGATGCGGACAAAGAAAACTATGCGGTTTATTTCGATTTGGTGATTGATAAAATGAATCCAGGCGGATTGATAATGGCGGACAATGTGCTGTGGTCGGGAAAAGTGATTCAAGAGGTGAAACCATATGATACGTCGACGAAAGCTTTGATTGCTTACAATGAGAAAATCAATGCTGATATTAGAGTAGAGAACATTCTATTGCCGATACGGGATGGGATTATGATGGCGAGGGTGAAGTTGAATACTAGAAATTAAAATCTAAAATACGCCTGTGGTAATGTTAATTGCCACCGGCATTGCCGTGATTTTAATTTAGAGTATACCTAAAATAAGGAGCAACCCCATAAAGATTAAGAGCACTCCAACCACTTTCTGGACATTTTTAAAGGTTACTTTTCTTACCAATTGTTTTCCGATAATTGTTCCCAGAAATGCACATACTATGGCAAAAATAATTATGTTTCGAAGGTCGATTTCGACGCCTTTAAGATCTGTTTGGAATAATTCACCCAAAAAGACGATTCCTGCGCTGTAAACGATTAGTCTGCCAATATCCACAACCAAAGATAAGGAGTTGGAAGTGGCAATAAATTGATCTTTGGTCATTTCTGATTTGCTTAAAAATACCGCTCGAAACGCACCTTGATGACCAGAAAGTCCACCGAAAAACCCAGATAATATGCCGCCAAAAGGCAAGTATTTCTTATGAAAAGTGAGGTTGGAAAATCTCGGCGAGAGATCAAACCAAGCAAAAAAGATCATTAAAATACCAATGATTATTTTCAACCAAGACATTTGCAGGGTGTGATCTAAAAAAGTGTATTCGAAAGTACCATTCATAGTTGAAATAGTCGTGAGTATGTAACCACCAAATATAGCTGACAGCAAAGCTGGGATGCCGAATCGAAGCAGGACTGGAAAATGAATAGACTTGCAGACCAAAGCGAACTTAAATACATTATTTGCAAAATGGACAATGGCTGTTGCGACAACAGCAAGGTGCAAAGGCATGAATAAACTGAAAACGGGAAGCATGATTGTCCCCAATCCAAAACCCGAAAAGAAGGTCAAGCCTGAAGCAAGCAAAACGGATAGCGAAACAACAAGGTAATGCCATATAGATCGGAAGAGAAAATGGTGTAAAAAATTGAATTGGAATTTTTAACTTCGTAAAGAATTTAATTTATGCAAAGAATGATCGATTTCCGAAGTGATACCCTAACAAAGCCTTCAATGGCGATGCGGGAAGCAATGATGTCTGCCGAAGTGGGCGACGACGTGTTTAATGAAGACCCGAGCATTCACTCCTTACAAAACTTTGCTGCCGATATGTTTGGAATGGAAGATGCCCTGTTTTGCACTTCCGGAACACAAACCAATCAAATTGCGATAAATGTGCATACGCAACCAGGTGGCGAAGTGATTTGCCATTGGGAAAGTCATATTTATAAGTACGAAGGTGCTGGTATTGCGAAGAATTCTGGGGTTTCAGTTCGACTTTTAGACGGTGATCGAGGCAGAATTACGCGAGATTCCATTGCAAATTGGAAGAACCCAGATGATGTGCACTATCCACTAACACAATTGGTCAGTCTAGAAGATACAGCCAATAGAGGTGGTGGTGCAATATATGATTTGAACGAAATAAAGAAAATCAAATCTTGGTGTGTTGAAAATGCTCTGCCTTTACATTTGGACGGAGCTCGATTGATGAATGCGATGGTAGCCACCGGAAATGATATGAAGGAGTACGCTTTACAATTTGATAGTATTTCTCTCTGTCTATCGAAAGGTCTTGGCGCACCTGTTGGTTCCCTTTTACTCGGTAAAAAAGATTTCATCAAACAAGCGCGAAGAGTGCGTAAAGTTTTTGGTGGCGGCATGCGTCAAGCCGGTTTTATTGCCGCTGCAGGAGAATATGCATTAAAAAACAACGTTGAGCGATTAGTTGTTGATCATGAAAACGCCAAAGCTTTGGAAGCTGAATTTATAAAGAAAGATTGGGTGAAAGACGTTGTGCCTGTAATGACCAATATTGTGGTTGTGAACTTAAAAGAAAATGATCAACGCGATTCAATAATCAACAAATTCAAAGAAAAAGGAATACTTTGCATGGCTTTTGGTGTCGGAATGTTACGCTTTGTGACGCATTTGGATGTTTCGTCCGACGAAATTGCACGAACAATAGAAGCAATTAAAACAATATAGTTTGAAGAAAATTGGAATATTCTTAATTATTGGCTGTTTTTTATTCTCGTGCGGAGATAAGAAAAAAGAGACGGTGACGGATATTAACGACGTTTTGCCGAGTTCTGAACGCTACGCTGAAGGGAAAGAGAATGAGGAGGAGTCTATAGTTGTTTCTTATTTCGATTCTTTATCTAGCTTCTCTCAACGGGTTGCTATTGACCTAGATATCACCGAAGGTATCCGATTAATTGATTCAGTTTGGTTACCGCAGCGTTTTGACAATTCGGGTGTAGAAAAATGGCTTGGAAAAGGCAAAGAAGCTGAAACGGTATTTGCTAGATTTTCGTTTAGGGATTCTTTGAATATGAAAAATTGCCTCTTCAATTGGTTCGATTGTTTTGGCCCCAACTGTTCTTCATTTCAATTGTTTTCGGAAATGAAAATTAACAACGACCCTTTTCTAATTTATGCCACCGATAAAGAGGTTGTCTATGTATCAAGCTCCAATCTGAATGAAAAACGAATGTTGAATCAAATGGAAATTTGGTACCGTAACAAAACGCCTTTGTATGTGCTCAGTCAGTCGAATGGCAATAAAACCAAATGGTGGAAATTAGAAAAAAGAAAGTGGTTAGAAATTAAACAAGAGGAAATATGAAATTCGTGAATCGTGGCTACATGTTGGTGAAACCAACACAATTGTTCATAGACTGGGCAACTGAAAAGGATGAAACCTCTTTTTTGTCCTTGGAATTTTCTGAAGGCAATATTTATTTGATCGAAGAAGACTTTATGGACGAGGAGCCCATTTTAAAAGCCAACTTCAAAGCAATTTTTCAAAACGAATTTGAATCCGTCGAAGAGAATGAAGCTGAATGGCCGTGTGACTGTAAATTGGAAAATCTCGAAATGTATTTCACCGTTGAATTCGGTTCATCTGTGTTTGACTTGAACAAGTCGGATTTAAAAGCAGATTAAGAAATTTTTGCCAATATCACTGAAGCTTCCGCTGCTGTTAAAGCAGAAAGATTAGAATTGAAAAACTGATGATCTAAACTAACCTCTTTCGCGATCCATTCAGGTTTCTCGAATTGTTCGTTCTCAGCTTCGAGTTCAATTTCAGCCAGAATTAATCCTTCCAATTTTTGACTGAAAATATCCAATTCCCACATTTTATTATCAATGGGAATAAAGTACCGCACTTTAGTAACCACTTTATCACCACACAGTTTCAGCAATTCTAAAGCATGTTCCATCGGGATTTCATATTCAAACTCTTTTCTCGTCAAGTTTTCTGATTTCCCCTTAATGGTTAAATAAGCTAGTCCACCTGCGGTGCGCACCCGAATGGTAGTTTCAGCATCACTTTGCAAATATCCTTGCAGTAAGCTTTTGCTTTTGAATTTATTTAAATCGGGAAGTAGGGAAGGGTGAACAAGATATTTCCGTTCAATTTCTATCATCTTTGCGCTGGAACGAATGCGAACTTTCCTTTTTTCTTTAACGATTTCAGGTAAAGTACGGTTAGTATGTCATCTTCAGGAGTTTTCAGTATAATTTTGCATTCAGCAATTCCTTCCTGTAATTCATTCAGTTCGCTAAGGCGAATGTCAAATATCTTATCCAATGGAACTCTGCTGTATTCGTTGGTTGTGAGAGCCAATCCCTTAAAAAAATCAGAAAGAAACTCGTCCTTATTTCCTTTGTGAATACCATCTAAATACTTGGATACGTTGTTTCTATCAATACATTTTATAATTCTATTCTTCTTTTTTACATTGACAGCTTCTATAAATTCACTGACGAATTGTTGGCGTTTTAGGGATTCTTTACTTTGTCCATAAGAAAGGTTAGAAGCTCCGATAAAACGAAAAGAGAGGACAAATAAGAATAACGCGTTTTTCATAATATATATTCTTAACAAGTTCAAAAGTAAGTTTTTTCTCACAAAAACAGTAAGTTTTTTAACTTCGCAGGGTATGAACGTTTTTCTGACAATGGATTATGAGGTCTTCTTTGGCGAGAAGTCGGGGAGCGTTGACAAATGCATGATTGAACCCACGGATCAACTTTTGAAAATTGCCAAAGCGAATAACTTTCATTTTACTTTTTTTTGGGATATTGGACATTTACTCGCTCTTGAAGCAAAAGTTTCAGCATTTCCTGAGCTTTCCAAAGATATTGAGGCCATAATTGCTCAAGTGAAAGAAATGATTGCGTATGGTCATGCCGTTGATTTACACATACATCCACATTGGGAAAAGGCAGAATATACGAATACGGGCTGGCAAATGAATCTCGACCAACATTATAAGTTGAGTGATTTCCCGCAAGAAGAGCGGCTTGCAATATTCGCTAAATACAAAAATAGACTCGAAGAAATTACAGGCATTCAAACGCAAGTTTTTCGAGCTGGAGGTTGGTGTATTCAGCCTTTTGCTGACTTCAAAGCACTCTTCGAAGAATTCGAAATGAAAATCGACTCTTCCGTCATGCCCGGTGTGATGTGGGTTTCACCGCAATATAATATTGATTTTCTTTCCGTTAAAACCAGCGAACCTTATACTTTCTCCCATGATGTTTGTAAATTGGAGGAATCTGGAGAATATACCGAATACCCGATAGCATGTCGGAAATATTCCCCTTTATTCTTTTGGAAACTCTACGTTCTGGGACGTTTATTTCCCGAACAACATAAAATGTGGGGTGATGGTAATTTTATTGCTCAACCCGGCGGGAAAAAGGAAATGTTGACCAAAGGTAAAATTCATCATGTAAGTACAGATGGTTATTTTGCTAGTGTATTGCAATCATCTTATAGCGCATACGCGAAAAATGGAGGCGAAAATATGGTGGTAATTGGTCATCCAAAAAGCTTAACGAAATTTTCGCTCAAAGAAATAGATCGATTTACTGCAAGAAATAAGGAAAACATACGTTTCATGACTTTGAAAGATTGTTTATGAAAGTAGTCGCAAGAGAAAATATAAACGAAAGCAAATGGCGTTTGTGGTGTGAAACGTCGCCCCAATCGCAACCTTTTCTATCCTTGGACTACTTGGATGCCGTTTCAAAAAGCCTCGTTTTTCTCCTTAATGATGATGAATCGGGTGGCATGCCATTGCCTTACTTTGAAAAATTTGGAGTTCAAACTTTGTATACGCCTGTTTTTTGTCGGTGGATAGATTGGATAGGAGAGAACCCAATTGAAAAAGAAGCGTTGACTGAATTTTTGGCCACACAATTTAAAGTCGTCGATATCTATTTTCGTCAAGAACTTTTGTCTGGAGATTCAGCGGATTTGATTTATCAAGTTGTGACGCCTGAAAGTTTCAAATTGAACCAGCAAGCCAACCGGAAAATCAAATCTTTCGAGAAAACGGAAGTAGAAATAACACGTGTAATAAATAGTAAGGCAGGTGTTGATTTTCTTCGTA
>DGBF01000004.1:2056-8313 GCA_002384725.1 Flavobacteriales bacterium UBA4011 | reverse complement strand
CACCCTGCAACATACTGATTTTGATTTACTTAATGATGTCATGTCTAAAGCGCATTCAAACAAATCATTACACCAATTTAGTTTTTTCGAGAAAGGCGAATTAGCAGGAACAATATTTTTAATCGAAACCGACCAAAGTATTCTGTACCTCAAAGGAACATGCACATCAAAATGGAAGAATAATGGCGGAATGTATGCTTTAATTCACCAAGGCATTCAGCTTGCTTTCGAATCAAATCGTACCTTTGATTTTGGCGGTTCGCGCGCAGAAGGCGTGCGAAAGTTCAATCGCTGTTTTGGCGGTAAGGATCAACAATATTTCGGTTATTCGTGGAACGATGGACCAATTTGGTACAAAGCATTAAAAGCATTAAAAAATAAATGGAAAAAAAAGTAATACTTCTGACAGGCGCTTCTGGTGGATTGGGTCGAGAATTGGCTCGATTGCTCAAAGATGAATTTCGAATGGCCTTGCACTACTATAAGGGAGAAAAAGAACTAGAAGAAAACGCAGACTGCTATTATTTTCAAGCGGATTTGCGACAAGAATCCGAAATTCAAGAGATGATCAAAAAGGTCATTCTTCATTTCGGTCAAATTGACATTCTCATCAACAATGCGGGAGTTTCCCACAGTGCTATGACGTGGAAAACGGAATCGGAAGCCTGGAAGAACACCTTGGCAATCAATCTTGATGCACCATTTTATTTGGCAAAAGCAGTTATTCCGCACCTTCGTGAACGAAAAGGAGGCAGTATTATCAACATCAGTTCTGTCGTTGCGCAAACAGGTTACATCGGAACATCTGCTTACGCTGCGTCTAAAGCTGGATTAATCGGGTTAACGAAGTCTTTATCCAAAGAGTTAGCCCATTTTCAAATCAATGCAAATGTCTTAGCGCTCGGTTATTTCAATACAGGAATGATTGAAGAAGTGCCTGAAAACCAGTTGGATGACATTGTAAATCAAATTCCTATGAATCGACTGGGGGAACCAAACTTAATCGCCAGTACCATTAAATGGTTGAGCTCAGATGAAGGTGCTTATGTCACAGGACAAACCATTAACCTGAACGGAGGTCTTTATTCATAGATTCTTTTTAAATTTGACCATGTTCCAGCTTTTACCGCAAAGCAACACACCACGTTGGGTAATCATCCTTATCGATTTAGTCATTTCGGCTATAGCTTTGGGGTTTGCTTATATAATCCGTTTCGATTTAAAGGCCGACGAAGAAATGATTCGTCAGGAATGGGAGATTCTATCTCGTTCTATTGTTATTTTCTTTCTTGTAAAAGCCATCGTTTTTTACCTCTTTTCCATTCATAAAGGCTTGGTTCGTCATACGTCAACTGCGGACATGAAACGAATTTTCTTTGCCGTTGCCGCGTGTTCTCTTTTGTTTTTAGGTCTCGGATTTGTTCGGGTCTTTTGGTTCGATGGATATTTTCTCTTTCCAACTTCAGTTTTACTAATTGAGTTTCTCGCTTCTTTTGTTTTGATTATTGTACTTCGATTTACGGTCAAATTATTGTATCTCGAATCTATAAAAAACAAGGACGAAGATGAAAGAATTCTAATTTACGGAGCAGGAATTTCTGGACTCATCACCAAACGAACGATAGAAAAAGACGTGCGTATTTCCTATAAAATCATCGGTTTTATCGACGACAACAAAAAACTAGATGGTACGCGATTAGAAGGATTGAAGATTTACCACAGCAATAAACTGGACAATTTAATCAAGGAAGAAGGAGTGACACTAGTCATCGTTGCCATTCAAAATCCATCTGAAAAAAACAAACAGAATATTCTTGAAACCTGCATCCAAAATGATGTGAAAGTGCAAAAAGTTCCGAGTCCAAAATCCTGGATCAATGGAGAGTTTTCTGCCAAACAGATTGGGAAAATACAAATTGAAGATTTATTGGGGCGCGACCCAATTGTTCTGAGCGAAGACAAGATTAAAACACAAATAACTGGTAAAACTATTCTCGTTTCAGGCGCCGCTGGCTCTATTGGAAGTGGTTTGGTGAAACAGATTTTGGAGCACAAACCCAAGAAAATTTTATTGCTCGATCAGGCCGAATCGCCCATGTACGATTTGAACAACGAATTGCTAGGGACACTGCACAGTTCGGAGCTGGAGGTGATCATAGGTGATATTCGAAACAAGGAACGCATGCAACGTTTGTTTGCTCACGCGAAACCAGATATTGTCTATCATTCAGCGGCCTACAAACACGTGCCTTTGATGGAAAGCAATCCTTCTGAGGCGATTAAAACGAATGTAGAGGGAACACGTAATTTGGTCGATTGTGCACTCGAATTTAAAGTTGGGAAGTTTGTCATGATTTCTACGGATAAAGCCGTTAATCCAACGAATGTGATGGGTGCTTCCAAGCGTATTGCTGAAATGTACGCGCAGTTAGCCAATCAAAAAGGACAAACGAAGTTCATCACCACTCGATTTGGAAATGTACTCGGTTCGAATGGCTCGGTCATTCCGCTGTTTCAAAAGCAAATAGAACAAGGTGGACCAGTTACCTTAACGGATGAACGGATTACTCGTTTCTTCATGACAATTCCAGAAGCTTGCCAATTGGTTTTGGAAGCTGGCGCAATGGGTGAGGGCGGAGAAGTTTTCGTTTTCGACATGGGCGAGTCCGTTAAAATCATCGATTTGGCGAAGAAAATGATCAAGCTAAACGGCCTGGAACTCGGTAAGGATATCGAAATAAAAGTGACAGGACTTCGTCCAGGAGAGAAACTGTATGAAGAACTGCTTGCTGATGATGAAAACACCTTGCCAACGCATCATCCTTTAATTTTAAAGGCAAAAGTCAGAGAACTAGAAGCATGCATTGAAAATGAAATTGATGAATTAATTCAGCTGTTTGGAGCACAAGACAACCATAAACTCGTTGCTAAAATGAAAAGCTTAGTGCCAGAATACGTTTCCAACAATTCCGAATTTGAAAAATTAGATAAAAAATGACCCTTCCTTCTCCTATTGAAATACAAGTCAGATTTTCAGACATCGATTTAATGGGCCATGTAAATAATTCGATTTACCTATCGTATTTCGAAATGACCCGAGTGCATTATTTTAAAAAACTGCTTGGCGCGAAATGGCACTTCAACAAGGATGGCTTCATTTTGGCGCGAAATGAGATAGATTATATTCAACCTGTTTTATTGACGGACAAACCGATAATTCTAATGAAGACAGAAAAGATTGGTAACAAATCCTTTACTTTGAGTTATGAAATTCAAGTGGACGGAGTTGTTTATACCAAAGGAATTTCAGTCATGGTGTCCTTTGATTCTTTGCAGAATGCTTCTATACCTATTCCTGCAAAAATGCGGGAGGCGCTCGAAGCTTTGGTTGCAGAATGATAATTGATGAACTTTAATAATGAAAAAAATGAAATTACTGATTGGTTTTTTAATACTCCTTCCAGCTTTCGTCTATGCTCAGTTGCCCGAAAGAAACGATGAGAAATGCTACGACAAGGCTAGACGTGTAAATGTAAGAATCAATGGTATCGAATGTGGCAAGGTAGCTGGAATCGTTGATTGCAACGAGAAACTGACCTTTGATGAAAATACCAACCTCATTCTTTCTGGAAATGACGGTTCACCTTTTTCAGGCACCTGCGAAACCTGTTTTTCGCATGGACTTCTAGAGCGAAGAATCACTTTTGTAAATGGGCGAGAGGAAGGTTCGGATACCACGTATTTCCGTTCTGGTTGCCGACAAGTGGTGCGAAATCACCTTGGTGGCGAAGAGCATGGTCAATGGATGTTGTATTACGATAGTTTGGATCAATTGGCATGGGAAATCAATTATCTAGTTGGTGACAAACACGGAAAATCTATCTTTTTCACGAAAGATGGCGATACCACACTTTGGGAAAATTATAGCAAAGGACTATTGAATGGAACGAAGTGGATGTATTACCCTGAATCCATCATAAAAAAGGAGATAAATTATTTGGCTGGTCGTTTGAATGGTTCTTATAAGTATTGGAGTGATGACAGTACCTTGCTTGAAAACCTCAACTTTAAAAACGGACAAAAAGACGGCGTACTAAAGTATTACTTCAATGATGGAACGCTCTTGAAAGTTGAAAATTGGGACGAAGGGGTTAAAAATGGAGAGTTCAAAACCTTCTATTATCAGGGTCATGTTCAAACCCAAGAGAACTACAAAAAAGGCTTAAAAGAAGGTGAGTTTTTGGAATATTTCCCCTCGCAAACGATGAAAAGAAGACATGTTTACAAAAAAGATGTTCTGTTAGAAGATCACGTTTACAATGAGAACGGTGAAGAAACTTACTCTTTTGGAAAACCAACAGAAATTATAAAAGGAAACGAAGACGACAATGTGCCGGGCGTTCTTACCGATAAGCCCAAGAAATCGAAAAAGCGGTGGTGCAAGTTTTGGAAAAAAGCGGAGTAATTTTAGTAATTGCAAGATCAGTTGACGGTTAAAACCGAAACAACAAACACCGCCGCCGTCTCAGTTCTAAGTCTATTCTTACCCAAATCCAAAGTAGTGTATCCTTTATTCTTCGCAAAATCGACTTCTTCGAGCGTGAAATCGCCCTCTGGACCAATCATAACAGGACCGTTCATTTTCCATTCTTGAATCGTTTCTTTCGCTGAATCGTTGTCGTAACAATGCGCAATAGCACCGTTTGGGTTGTCCTTGATGAAAGTCAAAAGAGGAGTTAGATCAACTAATTGGGGCAAATAATACCGTTGCGATTGCTTCATGGCCGAAAGCAAAATCTTGTGCAAACGTTCCATCTTGACCATCTTGCGTTCGTTATTCTTGCAATGCAAAAGTGTTATCGTATCGACACCAATTTCAGTCGCTTTTTCGATTACCCATTCTAATCGGTCCATGTTTTTAGTTGGAGCGATAGCCAAATGGATTTCACGTTCTGATTTCTCTTCAAAAGTGCTCGAAAGTATCTCAACTTCGCATTTCTTTGGATGGGCTAAGGTGATTTTAGCAATTCCACGGGTGCCAATTCCATTGCAAAGTTCTAATTGCTGTCCCTCTCTATAACGAAGTACTTTCACCAAATGATGTGATTCTTCCTCGCTTAAAACAAGCTGGACACTCTTGGAATCGAAGTAGAGATGATAGGCCGTGTGCATTAATTCATCAATTTAAAAACGAGTTCGCGCATCAATTCGCCTTCGGTAAAATGACTGTTGCCCACACCTTTGCTTTTCAAATCGTATTCGTGAAGCGTGGCAATATTGGCACTAATTTTCTTTGGATTGTAAACGCGCAAGTACGGTTTACTTTTGTTAACTGCAAAGGGCGGCATACCGACTTTTTTGGCAATTTCTCCATCCGAAGCACCTTTCATAAAATGCATGCGCATCAATTGAGAAAAGAAGCGAAATAAATTACCGACGACAACGACCAATGGTCCGTTTTTGGGATTGGCTTCGAAATAACTGACGATTTGAAATGCTTTAGGAACGTCGCGCTCTGCAATAGCATTCGTCAATTCAAACATGTTGTAGTCTTTTGAAATCCCAATATTTTCCTCAACATGAACTTCGTTGATCTGACTTCCTTTTTCGACGAGTATACTCAGTTTGTCCAGTTCACCTTGAATCCTACTCAAATCGGTTCCTAGAAATTCAAAAAGCATGATAGCCGCTTTGTCGGATAGGTTGTATCCCATCTCCTTCGCCATGCGTTTGATGAAGTCGACCATCTTGTATTCCTTGACCTTTTCTGCCAAAAAAATAATGCCATTCGCTTTTATCGCTTTAAAAACAGCACTGCGCGCGTCAAGTTTCTTGTATTTAAAACAAAGCACAAAAATAGTTTGCGGATTTGGATTCTTCATGTACGGTTCCAATTCCGCAATCTCTTGAAACGATTGTGCTTCACGAAGAATTACAACTCTTCTTTCAGCCATGGTCGGGTAACTCTTCGCCTCGTTAATGAGTTGAAGTACATCGGCATCTTTTCCGTAAGCAGTCGTCAAATTAAAATCACGCTCGTGCTCTTCCAAGGCGTTCTCAACAATGGCATCACTGACTTGGTCTATGAATAAGGCTTCCTCTCCATGCAATAAATAGATGGGATGAAAATTCTTTGCTTTCGCTTGTTTTATGAGTTCGAGGTGGTCCAAATCTTACACTTTGTGTTTTGACCAAATTTCAGACAAAGCAACAATCGTTTTAACCGCTTTTTGCATGTCTTGCACGCTCACGTATTC